>JBAWAI010000439.1:0-22925 GCA_049589215.1 Terriglobales bacterium
CGCAGGGCTTCGGCCTCAATGCGGACGACGTTTTCACCAATGTGCGTCATGAAGCAGGAATGTTAGCAGAAGGGAGCAAGCATCGAAAATTACAGCGCATCGTTCACACGAACGACAACATGAACGATCGCAGGAACGATCACAGCGACAAAAAACGCGCTACGGGCCCGGCAGAAAACAGGAAATGTCCAAAGACCCATCAGAGCTGACGGCGGCAAGCTGCGCCGCAACGCGCTTATCGGCAGCGTCATTCTTCTTCTTCTTTTTCTTCTTCTTCCCGATGGTTAACGAACATCTGCACGAAAACTCCCGAAATCAGCGCACAGATTAATCCGATCCAGAGCCACAACATATTCCTGCTTTGGAATCCAAGCCCAATGACCAGGACGCTCAGAAGGCCCATAACAGTCGTGAGAAACCCTTTGAGTCTCAATCCCGGCCGCTTCGCGGACGTGGCGGGCTCCGCGGACTGACGGGGAAAATCACTTTGCGGAGATGGACCGCTAGCCATGAGAAAAGCTCCCTCACAGTGGCCCCAAGCGTAGACCAGCGCAGGAATGCCGTCAATGGTCGCGCTCGCCGGTTGATGCCGTTTCCGGTTAGCGCTTAGAAATGAGGAGCCCTACGGCGACCGCGAGCGTCAGTCCCTCGACAAGCATGGCGCATGAGGCCAACTTTTTCGCGGCCGGAAATCTCGCCACAAGTCTGCTGGCAATAATTCCCAACAAAATAAGAGGCGACAAAACGAGTCTGCACAAAGAGACAAATCCCAGCATCTGCGGCATACGGTTCGGATCGAAATAAATTAGCGCCAGACAGATGGGCGCGGTCAGGCTGAAAATCAGCAGGAGTTGTGAGTAGGTTGTAAATCCGGCCTCAAACCTCGCCATCACGCGCAGCAGAAAAAAAGTCGGGATGAGGAAGAGGCAGGCGATGAAAATCGCCAGCATTCCGTCGCCGGCGGCATACATCCCGCCAGCCGCCGCGCCGGCGGGAAGAGCGGCTTCGTGAAGGTACCTGCCAAGGACCAAGATCGCCGCAACTGCAACGATTGCGGCATATCCCCCGGCGATCAGCCACAGCTGCATCCGCACGGAGACAGGTTTCACGCGAGCATTCTATATTGCCGAGAGCTGCTGCCAACGAATGTATCGCTGGCACGTGCCGAGCTGTCCAACAGGAAGCAAAGCGTGTGAAGCGGGAAGCCAAGTGTGTGAAGAAACTTGACTGGCGCGATTCATCCGCTCTTCAGAAGTGATCTTCAACCTTGTGCCCCGGATGCTCGAGCGCCTGCGCCTGAATCGCGCGATCCCACGGGCCGCCCTGCCAGTTGTCTTTTTTCCGGCCTTCGTGGATCCACGGCGGCAGCGTCATTTCGAGCCGCCGGCTCAGCGCTTGCAGATACGGCTCGTAGACCTCGCGCAACTGCGCCAGCTTTTCGCCCGCGTCCGGATTATCGTTGATGGTCACGCCGCGCCAGGCAAGTTCGGTTTTCACCTTCATCCGGTCCTCCGGCGTTAGCCGGCTCTCGTCATGCGCGCTGTACCGCGAGTTCACGACCTGCGCCAGATCGACCGCCGCATGGCGCGCCATGGCAAAAGTCAGCCTCGCCTGGTCGGCGTGAATGCCGTCGATGCCGGTCATTACCAGCGAAGTCACGTCGAGCATCACCGTGAGCGAGGCCAGCCATGATTGATTGCTGTGCTGCGAGCGGAAGAACGACAGCACCGGATAAGAAATCTGGCTCGACAGGAGATCGGCGCACCAGCGCTCCCAGTCACGGAAAATATTGTCGAGCACCGTCTGATCAGGACAGCAGCCCAGGCGGCCCAAAAATTCGGTGGCCGTCGGCGGCGATCCCGCGCGCGCATCCAGCAATGAGATCTCAGTCTCGCGGGCCGCAAACGAGTTGTAAACCACCGGCAGGTACCCGACCACCACGCCCAGAAACGCAAATCCCATGCCCGCTTCCATCACCGCCAATGCGCGGGCGGTAAGGCTGCTGGGAGTGATGTCTCCATAGCCGAGCGTAAAAAAAGTTTCGCCGCTCAGGTAGATCACCTTCACGAAGGTGATTTTTTCGTTGGCCAGCGTCACGTGCTCGCCCAATCCGTATTGCACGCAGGCAAAACCAAAAATCAATCCGAGCGCCCAGAATCCGAGCAGAAAGATCAGCGAGAGCGGCCCGAAGTAGGCAAGAAAGCCCTCGCGCCGCGACCCTGACTTGATGTGGCTGGCAAAGCCCGTCCAGCGCGGCCAGGTGAAACGGTAGAAGAGCGCCGTGATGCGAAAGTGGCGCTGAATGCGCCGCGGCAGCACGATGGTTTCAAACGCATCGAGCAGAATGCTGAAGATAAGACAGATGCCGCCAATCGTGGCAAACACGTGCATACGCGATGAGAATCAGATGTGGCCGAATGGTAACAGATTCAGGGGGAGTCTCCTCAGGGATGTATCTTCGGTTTTCTCCCCGCGTTCTGTTGTCCGAACGTCTCGGGAACATTACCGTCCAGGGTGGAGTCTAAATCCCGCATGGCGATGCCACCCGGAAGATAGGTCGGATACGCATTAGTAATCGCTGGTTTGTCTCTACTATTCGACACGTATACCTTTCTGCGGACGAACTGGTCCAGTTCGCAACGTCCTGCCACGCCGCCGTATCGTTTCCGCCGACGTAGACCACCCTAAAATCCTTGAACGGGAATTGCAGAATTCAGGGAAAGATGAGCTTTAGTGACATTTTTTAGCCGTGTCCTCGGAAGATCCGAGGAAACTCACGGTGTCGCCCGCGCCGCATCAATCGCGCGACGCACGGCCTGCAACTCTTTCAGCACGCCGCGAAGGTTGCGCGTGTCGAGCGCATTGGCGCCGTCGCTCTTCGCTTCCGCCGGATTATCGTGTACTTCCATGAACACTCCGTCGACGCCCGCGGCCACCGCTGCACGCGATAGCACCGGAATAAATTCTGGCTGGCCTCCGCTGACCGCCGGGCTGTCTCCGTCTCCGTGCGTCGCCGACGGCAATTGCACCGAGTGGGTCGCGTCGAAGACCACCGGCGCAAACTTGCGCATGATGGCCAGAGAGCGCATATCGACGACGAGATTGTTATAGCCAAAGCTCGAGCCGCGCTCGGTCACAAAGACCTGCGCGTTGCCCGCGTCGCGGCATTTTTCGACCGCGTGCTTCATGTCCCACGGCGAAACGAACTGGCCCTTCTTGATATTCACCGGACGCCCGCTCAGCGCGGCCGCGACAATGAGATCGGTTTGCCGGCAGAGAAACGCCGGGATTTGCAGGACATCGACGACTTCGGCCACAGCAGCCACATCCGCAACCTGATGCACATCGGTCAGCACCGGGATGTGGACTTCATCCTTCACTTTTTTCAGAATGCGCAGCCCTTCCTTGATGCCGGGCCCGCGGAAACTGCGGATGGACGTACGATTGGCCTTGTCATACGACGCCTTGAAGATGAAGGGAAAGTTGAGAGCGCGCGTCACGCCCTTAATGATTTCGGCCATGCGCAGCGCGTGATCTTCGCTCTCGATCACGCAGGGGCCCGCAATCAGAAAAAGATCGCCCGACCCGATGCGGACGTTATCGATTTGGAAAGATAGAGACAAAAGCATTCACCGCCGAGACGCTGAGAGAATCTGGTCTTTCACCACGGAGGCACTGAGACGCGGAGAAAAACAACAACAGGTTTTCTCTGTGGCTGCGTGTCTCCGTGGTAGATTTTGCTCTACCGGCCCGCCACTTTCTGCGGCCTTAAAAACATCTCCACTTCCGTCGCTTCCCGGTGCTCTTTGCGTTTCTGCCCGTGCTTGTACGATGCACCGATGAAAGACTTGAACAGCGGATGCGGCTCCAGCGGCTTCGATTTGAACTCGGGATGGAACTGGCAGCCGATGAAGAATGGATGCCCCGGAATCTCCACAATCTCAACGTAAGTTCCGTCGGGCGTCGAGCCCGAAATCTTCAGCCCGCCGGCCGTCATCGTCTCTTCGTACTCGCGATTGAACTCATAGCGATGCCGGTGCCGCTCGCTGATCTCATTCTGCCCATAAATATCATGCGCCAGCGTTCCTGACTCGAGCTTGCATGGCCACGCGCCCAGGCGCATCGTGCCGCCCAGTTCTTCCACGCCGCGCAATTCGCGAAGCTTATAGATCACGCGATGTGGAGTCGCCGGATCGAACTCGCTCGAATTCGCATCAGCGAGCCCGCAGACGTTGCGCGCAAATTCAATGCAGGCCGTCTGCATGCCGAGGCAGATCCCAAAATATGGCACGTGCTTTTCCCGCGCGTACTGGATCGCCTTCAACATGCCTTCAATGCCGCGCTTCCCAAACCCGCCCGGCACGAGCAGGCCGTCATATCCCTCGAGCTGCGCCTCGTAGCTTTTGTCGTCCGCGTCGGTCGTCTCCAGGCCCTCGGCTTCGATCCAGTTCACTTCCAGCTTCAGGTTGTGGGCGAGCGCGCCGTGCACCAGCGCCTCTTTTAGCGACTTGTACGAGTCTTCATACTCCACGTACTTGCCGACGATGCCGATCCGCACCACATCTTTCGGGTTATAAACGCGGTGCACGAGATCGTTCCACTTCGAGAGGTCGCGGTCTTTGGCCTGCAAATGCAAATACTTCATGGCCAGCGTGTCGACATTTTCATGCGCGAAACAAACCGGCACCTCGTAAATCGAGGCCACATCTTTGGCGGTGATCACCGCCTCTTCTTCGACGTTGCAGAAGAGCGCGATCTTCCCCTTGATGTCTTTCGAGAGGAAGCGGTCGGTGCGGCAGAGCAGAATGTCGGGCTGAATTCCCACGCTGAGCAGCTCTTTTACCGAGTGCTGCGTGGGCTTGGTCTTGAGCTCCTGCGCGGCGGCAATGAACGGCACCAGCGTCACGTGCACAAATAAAGTGTTCTCGCGCCCGTTCTCCTGCCGCATCTGGCGGATGGCTTCAATAAACGGCAGCGACTCGATATCGCCGACCGTGCCGCCGATTTCGACGATCAGTACATCCACGTCCTGCGCGCACTTTTTCGCCGCCGCCTTGATCTCGTTGGTCACGTGCGGAATCACCTGCACGGTTTTTCCGAGGTAGTCGCCACGCCGCTCCTTGGCGATAATCTGCTCGTAGAGCCGCCCGGTGGTCCAGTTGTTGTCGCGCGAAAGCTTGGAGTGCGTGAACCGTTCATAATGCCCGAGATCAAGGTCAGTCTCGGCGCCGTCGTCGGTCACAAAAACTTCTCCGTGCTGGAACGGAGACATTGTTCCCGGATCGACGTTCAGGTAGGGGTCAAACTTCATGATGTTGACCTTGAGTCCGCGGCTCTCGAGCAGGCAGCCAATCGAGGCTGCAGCCAGTCCCTTGCCCAAAGAAGACACAACTCCGCCCGTCACAAAGATGTACTTTGCCGACATCGGTTCCTCGCTTGAATTGTCTTTGAAAGTTTGTGCAGGTTGGGGTGCACAATCAATTATGCCAGAGAATTATTGGGATGGGAATGTGGAAAAAAGAGCCCTCGCCGGTCGCCCGGTTGACCACTATGGCCACTTCTGTGCGCCATGCAAAATGCGCGCGATCTCAATAGCTTCATCGCGAAAGCGATAAATGGCAAGAAACGGTGTGCCGGAAATTACAAGCTCGCGCGTTTTGCTCTTTCGGCCTTCACGGCCAAGGTGCGGAAACTTCCCCAGTGAACCTATCGCTCCGTAAATGCGCAACGCCAGTTTGCGTCCTGCTTCCGGCCCATTGCGCTCCTGAGAGTAGTCACAGACGTTCGTGAGATCACGCGCCGCTGGCTCGGTCCATCGGATACGCATCAGCCAGGATACCGGCGGTCAATCAGCTTCCCGACATCTTCCTGGTCGATCAATTCTCCGCGGTCAGCCGCGGCTAAACCCTTGTCGACCTCTCGCAGAAACCATTCATCGTAATCGATAAGTCTTTCAATCGCCTCGCGGGCCAGGGCCTGTTTATCCCGCCCGCTTTCCGCGGCGAGGCGGGCCAGCTTGGCCTCGAGATCAGCAGTAAGCTGCACTTCCATAGACTCAGCGTAAAGACCGGCAGATCGGGTGTCAATTGCTAGTATCTCGCCGCCCGCCATATACCTCAACCCTCGTTTCTTGCGCGGACGGCACAACCGCCGACTCCCCGGTTCTATGCGCGTGAGCTATCTATCTGCGAACGGAACCGCATCTAACTCTTTCAGCAGCAGCAGAAAAGACCGATAATGTCTTCCGGCGTGCGACCACTATTCGCTAGAACGGGATTTCTTGCAGCGGCAACGCTGGTGTTGCTCTTGTCTTGCGCGCTCCACGCGTCCGCGCAAACCCTCGCCAGCCGCCTCATCCTCAAAGACGGCACCTATCAGTCGATCACCAAGTACGAGATGCAGGGCGAGCGCGTGCGCTATTTCAGCGCCGAGCGCGGCGAGTGGGAAGAGGTTCCGAACGCGCTGGTGGACTGGGACGCCACCAACAAATACGAGCAGGGCCGCCTCACCGGAGGCCCGGTGCCCGAGGCCGCCGAACTCGACAAGGAACTGGAAGCCGAGCGCAAGGCGGCATTGTCGCGTTCGCCTGAGGTCGCGCCCCGCCTGCGGCTTTCCGACGAGGGCGGCGTTTACCTGCTCGATACCTACCAGAACGAGCCCGAACTGGCGGAGATCCTGCAGTCGGGCAGCGACCTGAATCGCAGCAAGGGATCGAACATTCTGCGCGCGGCCATCAACCCGCTCTCCGGCTCCAAACAGTCGATCGAGCTGCCCCAGCCGCACGCCAAGGTGCAGTCGCACACCAATGTCCCGTCGGTGTACGTCAATGTCAGCGCGGATACGGCCGAAGGCGCTCCCGCAGTCGCTTCCGGAGCGGAAGAAATGGGCCGGGTTCCGACCGACGCGCCCGCGCTCCCGCCCACCGAGAGCTTCAAGATCATTCGCGTCGAGTCCAAGGGCAACAAGCGAATTGCCGGAGCCCTCAAGGTCAGCGTGACCGGCAACGCCAAAACAGACGAGCGTTTCGTCCCGGCAACCGTGACTGCAATGACCGGCGGCTGGATCAAGATCACACCCATCGACGCCCTGCCCAACGGAGAATATGCCGTGGCCGAGATGCTCGGCAAAGATTCGATCAACCTATATGTATGGGATTTCGGCGTGAACCCAAACGCGCCAGCCAATGCGTTCGCGCTGAAGCCGGATGCCCCGGAAGCGCAGAAGGATGACGCGCCCAAGGATCTGCAAAAGCGGGAGAAGCAGTAAGGCTCGCTGTCCAACTTCAGAGCCACCAGTTGATAGACTAGTGGCTAGGAGTAGTCATGACCACAGTTTCGGAGCCTTGGACGCCAAGGTCCACCTCGCTGCCCTGCTTGAAAGAGTCTCCAAGGGAGAGGTGATTCAAATCACACGCCGGGGAGTGCCGATCGCGAACCTCGAGCCGATCACCGCAGCCAGCGCTAAGGATCCAGACCGGCTCGTTCGCAATATTCGCGCCGCTCGAAACAGATGTGACGCTGAGGAATCTCCATCAAGGCGCTGATTAATGAAGGCAGGCGTTAAGAAGCCTTCGCAAACGGCGCTGCTCCCAGCAATAAAGCCGCGCCAGGAAAAATGACGCCGAGCAACACTGCCATCGGCAAATACACCCACTCAGGCTTGGCAAAGACGAACTTCCCAATCAGCACAAGAAATCCCACCAGAACTGCCATCGCGATCACTGGAAATAACCCCGCAGAGAGGCGCGCCCAGCGCTCGCCGCCCCCGTGCCGAGACAAAGCCGCTCCGGCGGCGCCGCACAACGGCAGCATGAGTAGCCATGGGACATAGCTGATCAGCGTTGCCCAGCCCGAGGCCACAATTCGAGATTGCAGACCGGCCATCGTCGAGGCCATAAGAATGACCATCGCCGCAGTCAGGCTGACTAGCGCCGGTATCCAAAAGGTCTGAGTTCGCGTGTTGATCGTCGAGCGCCTGACACTGCTTGTGCTCGTCTTTGTGTTCGTCCCGTTCTGCCAATTGCTGATCCGCCAATTCCAGCGTTGAGCTTTCAGGAAAGGCGACGCGCCCAGTAGCAAAGCCACGCCGGGACAAACAATCCAGTTCAGCACGCCACAAAGCAGACCAAACCACTGGCGCGGCGACGGATGGCTCATGCGCGTAGCCAACGCCGCCCATATAGGAATCATGATGATGGAGGGAGCGAGAGCCGCGACCATGCGTGACATACGACTACCTCCGGCACGCAGAGACAAATAGGCGCTCGCCGCGCCGAACAGCGGTAATGCGGCAAGCCAGATCAGCTGATAATTCAGCGGTAGTCCTGCATGATTCAACATCGGCTGCGACGGCGGAAAAGATCGCTGCAGAATCGTTCTCCACACCGTCGAACCCGTCAGGCTTAGCAGAGCCGGTATCCAAAGTGTTCTTGTGCGATCGCTCATCGTTCCCTCCTGACGTTTTGCTGAAGCTTGTAAGTGGGCTTAGTTCGCTGCGGTTCTCCAGGCAGAACGCTCGACGACCAGGATCTTGCGGAATCCTTAGGTGGAATCCTACGTCTCCACCATGCCGCGCGAGGCCACGCCGATATTGTCGCGGGTCGTGTTCTTTACCACGTACATCATCTCGTCGGCCTGGCGAATAATGTCGTGCGGAGTCTGCGCGTCATGCGGAAATGTCGCGAGGCCCATGCTGGCCCGCACCGGCAGATTCAACGCCTGCTCACTGCAGAAATTTCCATTCCGTAATGATTCCTGCAGCCGCCGCGCCACCACCACCGCCTGGTCTTTGCTCGTCTGCGGCAAGAGCACAACGAACTCGTCTCCGCCATAGCGGAAGGCAAAATCGATCAGCCGCAATTGCGCCTTGATCAGGTATCCAACCTCCGCCAGCATCCGGCTTCCCACCAAGTGCCCGTGCGTATCGTTGACCGACTTGAAATGATCGAGGTCGATAAAAATTACGCTGAACTGGTAGCCAAAGCGCGCCGAGCGATAGACCTCGGTCTCCAGCGTCTTATAAAGGTGCCGCGCGTTGAAGAGGCCCGTGCAGTCGTCGGTGATGGTCAGTTCCTGAATCTTTTCGACCGCCCGCGCGTTCTCGATCGCAATCGCCGCGTAGTCACACAGCGCCTGCAGGAAAAACAGCTCCTGCTCGCTCGCGCCCACCGAAGCGTTAATGAGCTGGATCACGCCCAGCACACGATGTTTCGAGCGCAGGGGGACGCAGATCACCGACCGTGTCTGCAAGCGCGTCATCTCATCCAGCCGCCCCGAAAACCGCTCGTCTGCCGCCACATCCGGAACAATCAGCGGCTGCCCGTGCCTCGCCACCCAGCCCGCAATTCCTTCTCCCACCTTGAGCCGTGCCTTCGACAGCACCTCCGCCGCCGCTCCCACTGCGATGGCAAAATAAAGCTCGTCTTTCTCTTCGTCCACCATCAGCAATGACCACGTGTCGGGACGGAAATATTCCGCCATCTTCTCCATGATGGTTTGCAGAATGGAGTCGAGATTCAGCGACGACGTGAGAGCCTTCGCGACGTCGTGAAAAATCGTCAGCTCTGGCGACAGGCGGATTGGGGACGTACCCGCGGCTTCCGGCATCTACTCCTCTAGGCAGGTGGGAATACGAAATTATAAATTTGGCGCACCAACCCCGGCAACGAACGATGGTAATAGGTACCAACGGTGCCAAGAGGACGCGTCAAAAATGGTCACCGTGGCTTACTGCTTATGCACTAACGGCGGCCCCAACCACCGCCATCCGCACGGATTGCTCAAAAATCCCTAGGACTGCACGCGGGACCATGCGCTAACTTAGATTTTAGAAGGTAATCTAAGAGGCGGCCAAGTCTGTGGTTTACGGAGAGCCTCCCAATGAATCGATCCATTCGCGGGCCAAAAGTGCACTCGTCGATGCGTTCTGCCATTCGCTGCCTCACTTTAGTTGCGTGCGCGCTTTCGCTCACGCTTGTTTCGACCGCCCAGACTTTAGCCATCGTCACGGCCGACGGCCACGCCACCACTCTCTCCGCCGCCCAAATTGCCGGTGCCGCGCATGTGACCATCACCACTGACGATCGTGGCACGCCCGCAAAATTTGAAGGGGTTCCACTGGCTACCGTGCTGACCATGGCGAGCGTGCAACTCGGCGACTCGCTGCGTGGAGCGCGCCTGTCGGAAGTATTGCTCGCCACCGCCGCCGACAACTACAAAGTCGCATTTGCCCTCGCCGAAATCGATCCCGCCTTCGCCACCCGCGAAATCATTCTTGCCGATAAGCGCGACGGCAAGCCGCTCGACGCCAAAGAAGGACCGTTCCGCATCGTTGCTCCGGGCGACAAACGGCCCGCGCGCTGGATTCGCCAGGTGACGGAGTTGAAGATCGTGGCGGTTAAGTGATCGCCTGTCGCGGGAGGGAGTGACAACGTCAAGCAACTTTGGAAGGGAACACTTTCACGGATTGCTTCTGGGGAGCGGCGATTCACCGCTGCGATGCGATGTTCGGTTTGGCCCAAGCTTCAGTCGCGAAGGTAAGCGATGCCTCAGCTATTTCCCAGCACCGACCAGACATCACCCTTCTGAATCTCGTGAATCTTCTCCGCGCCATGAACGGCGTACCAATTGCGCCACTGCGCCGGATCGTTGCCTATATTCATGCCGGTGATCTCGCGCAGCGCCTGGTAGACCCAGTTGCGCGTAGTCGCGTCGAGCGACGGGTCGTCGCCCAGTTCAATCAGTCCCGGCACCGCCTTCATGCGCTGCTCGCGCGTCAGCATGCCGGATTTCGCCAGGCTGCACCCGGCCCGCTCGCGCACATCGAGCGACGGGTCATTGCGAAACACGTCGAGAAAATTCTTGATCGTGTCAGCAGTCCCAAGATGAGCCAGTCCCTCCACCGACCAGAAACGCACCTGCTGGTTCGGATCGTGAATCCACTCCGCCAGCAATTCGTGAATGCGCTCGGTCCGAATGCCGCGATTGGCAAGCATTCCCAGCTCCCAGGCAAAATAGGGACGGCTACCCGTCAATTTGTGCGCGGTCTCCATCAGCCGGTCGGCGTCCGCGTCAGTCTTTGCGATGCTGCGCACCGCCAGATTGATCTCAATCGCCGCCGCCCGCACCCGTAGGTCGTTCGAATAGAGAGCTGTATCCTGCAACGTCTCCCACCGGTCGCTCGCCTTGAGCTTTCCGCGCCAGCCATCGACCATGCCGGCGATTAAATTGGTTGCGCCGATATCGTGGTTCACCGCCGAGCCCAGCAAGAATTCCATCTGCACCTGCGGAGGCTGCGTCGCTACCCACTCAATGTTGTGCTCTGACAAGTTGCCCCGATCGGCTGGCACGGGACGCCCTGGAACGGGCAGATCTTCTCCCGATTGCGGCTTGGAAGCAGTGCCATGACCCGGCGCAGGTCCAGCAACCGGCGCGACCTGCGCATGCGCCGCTGCCATCAGGCCAACGAAAAACAGGGTGAGCAATGCCGGCGCACCGGCTCGGCGCCCGGAAGTTAACTTAAATGACATCGACTCAAATAGCGATGAACACAGCCGATTCCGCATACCACTCAGTGTAGGACCCGAGGTGGAATGGGCAAGTTACCGGCGTGCCGTGTGCGATTACGATGCTTGCGCCGCCGTCTCGTTCCAGATTCCCCATCGGCGACATGCGAAGTTCGTTTTGACGATAGACTTCAGTAAAGTATAGTGTCGTTAAGTATGTTCAACCGCGAATTAAAAAAGGGCAGTGTCGAGTTCCTCGTGCTGTCCTTGCTTGAAGCGCGCCCGCGGCACGGCTACGAGATCGGCAAGTTGATCGAAGCGCGCTCCGAGGGCCGCATGCAGTTCCGCATCGGCTCGCTCTATCCCATCCTTTGCCGCCTGGAGGACCGAGGTATCATCTCCGGCCGCTGGGTCGAAAAAGCGGGTCAGCGGCGGCGCAGGTATTACCGGCTGACCGCGGCGGGCCGGAAGTTTCTCGCCGCGCAACGCAGCTTGTGGGATGAATTCGTGCTGACCATCAATCACATCGCAAGGCCTGACCATGCCTGATTCGTCGAAGCCTGACTCGTCGATACCTGACCGCTCCAAGCCGGAGTGGACAAAGCCCGACTGGACGAATTACGTCCGCCAGCATTTGCAGCTCTCCCATCTGCGGCCGGAGCGCGAAGCGGAAATCGTAGAAGATTTGGCCGAGCAATTGGACGAAGCCTATCAAGAGGCGCTACAGCGCGGGCTAACCGGCCAGCAAGCGGAGATCGCCGCCATGCAGCACATCGCCGATTGGGCGGCTCTGGCCAAGGAATTGGCGCACTCGCAGCGCGGAAAGGAATCTGCCATGACGATCCTGCAACATCAAGCCGAGGACAGTGACATCGCCAGGCATGGTCGACTCTCTCTGCTTACCGATTTCCGCCGCGACGTTCACTATGCCTTTCGCGTGCTCACGAAAAGCCCCGGCTTCACGACCATCGCGGTCCTCACGCTCGCTCTCGGCATCGGCGCGAACACGGCGATTTTCAGCCTGATTGATGCCGTCATGCTGCGCTCACTGCCGGTGCGCGACCCGCAACAGCTGGTCTTGTTGCACTGGAGCGCGCATCACGAACCGAAAACCCGCAACAGCAGTTCCTATGGAGATTGTCGAACGAATTTCGGAGACGCCGGCTGGATGGGGTGTTCGTTGTCTAAGCCATTTGTCGAGGAAGTGCGGTCGAAGACGAATCTGTTTTCAGGGTTTGCCGCATTCGCGTTAGCTGGACCGCTTAATCTGAGCGGAAACGGAGCTGCGACCCAGGCGAGAGTGGAATATGTTTCCGGCGATTATTTCGAAACGCTTGGCGTCAATGCTGCCATCGGGCGCGCACTACAAGCTGCCGACGACACAACCATCGCGCCGGCCGTGGTTGTGCTCAGCTACGGCTACTGGCAAAGAGCGTTTGGCGGCGATCGCTCGGCCGTGGGTAAGACGATCCGCCTTCAGAATCTGCCTTTCACGATCGTGGGAGTCGCTGAGCCCGGCTTCATCACTCTGACGCCGGGCAACACCTTCGATCTCTGGATTCCCCTCGCGCAGCGGCCGCGGCTTCGGCCCGGATGGACGCCGCGTTCGGACGATGCCGGCTCCTGGTGGATGGTTGCGGTTGCCCGCCTGAAGCCCGGAGTTTCTCGCGCACAAGCCGAGAGCGCGGTCAACCTGCTCTTCTCTAATGATCTGGTGCACGGCGACAAGCCGCTCTTCAAAGCCGAAGATGCGCCCGCCCTCAAGCTGCTGCCCGCGGAGACGGGACTCACCGGAGCGCGGGCGCAATTTTCGAGTCCGCTCTACGTGCTGATGTTGGCCGTCGGAATTGTGCTCCTGATTGCGTGTGCCAACGTCGCCGGATTAATGCTCGCGCGCTCGACCGCGCGGCAAAAGGAAATCGCGGTCCGGCTGGCAATCGGCGCCACCCGTGGCCGCATCGCCCGCCAGGTTCTCACCGAAAGCCTCACCATCTCAGCCGCCGGCGGACTGCTCGGTGTTGCCATGGCATTCTGGAGCGCGCGCGCCCTGCTCGCGTTTCTTACCAGCAGTTCGTCGCGGCCCACCGGATTCTCCGCCGACATTGACTTTCGCGTGCTCGCATTCACCGCCGGCGCTTCGATTCTGACCGGCATTCTCTTCGGCCTGGTGCCAGCCCTGCGCTCGATGCGCGTCGAGCCGACGCCCGCTCTGAAAGAAGGTGGCAGGTCTTCCAATTCAGGCCACAGCGGCCGCGGCTGGTTCAATTCCGCCAATGCGCTGGTGGTCGCGCAAGTCGCGCTCACCGTGGTGGTGCTGGTCGGCGCGGGTTTGATGGTGCATACGCTCAGAAACCTGCAAAGCATCAATCCCGGATTCGATTCCAACAACGTCCTGAACTTCGGTGTCGACGCCACGCTCGCCGGATACAAGGGCGACAAACTCGGCCAGCTGTTCCGCGACCTGCGCGATCGCTTCAGCGCCATCCCCGGAGTGCTATCCGTCAGCTACTCCGATTCGCCTTTACTGAGCGGCAGTCTCGACATCAACGGCTTCCATCTGCATGGCAGGCCCGACGAGAAGCAGTCGGACGCTGACTTTCTGAACGTCGGCCCGGGCTTTTTCGAGACGATGAAAATGCCCATCACTCTGGGGCGCAACTTTATGCCGGCGGAATTTACCATGGCCGCAACCGCGTCCGGCGCGCACTGCTCGAACGCCTCCATCGCTCAAGTGCCGGTTGCGTCCGTCGTGAATGACTCCTTCGTGCGCACCTACTTTCCCGGCGTCAATCCCATCGGCCAGCATTTCGGAGGCGGCGACAACCCGGAGGATGACAATCCCAATAAGTGCAAAGACTCGGGCTGGCAAATCGTCGGCCTCGTTCACGACGCCAAGTACAACGACTTGCGCCGGGAGGTTCATCCCACGTTCTATGTCCCCAGCGCGGAAGACGGCACCTTCGAATTGCGCACCGCCGGCGATCCCACCATGGCGATCCCCGCCGTTCGCGACGTCTTGCAACGCTCCGGGTTCGATCTTCCGCTCTTCGACATCAAAACCGAATCGCAGCAGATCGACGAACTGCTCTTTCAGGAGCGGCTGATCGCGCGGCTATCAAGTGTCTTCGGATTGCTCGCGCTTCTGCTGGCGTGTATCGGGCTCTATGGCCTGCTCTCGAACGAGGTCGCACGCCGCACCCACGAGATCGGCATCCGCATGGCGCTCGGCGCGCAATCCGGAGACGTGCTGCGCCGCGTCGTCGGCCACGGCATCATGCTGGCCCTGATCGGCGTCGCCATCGGCACGGCAGCGTCATTCGGCGTCACCCGCTTCCTCGGCAGCATGCTCTACAACGTGAAGCCCACCGATCCCATGACGTTAGTCGGAGTCACCGCGCTTTTATTAGTCGTCGCGCTAGCCGCCTGCTACATCCCGGCAAAGCGCGCCACCCGCGTAGACCCGCTCGTAGCCCTCCGCTATGAGTAGCTGCACCGCATCAAAAAGATAGCTCCCCACACGTTGGGCCGCAGGCCACGGCGCAAACTCCGCGCCACCGTGGACGAGGGCCGCGTCTCTCTTCCCGCATTAGTTTGGACGGAAATCACCCGCAAGGTGTACATACAACATGACCTGCACATGCTCCCCGTGGAGCATTATGCCAACCGGACTACTGGACGCAGGCGCGCCGCAGGGCCGGCTCGAAGCGGTCAAGCTGCGCCTCGTGCTGGGTGCTGTAGTAGCCGCCGCGGGACTTGCCGTAAAGCTCATCCCCCGGGCAATAGTAAAGAGCAGCCTCGGTGTCGACCCACACCTTGATGTTCGGGTCTCCGCTGTAATGCACCTCCGCCTGCGTCGGTGCCTCCGCGATGCCGATGGCGATGAGCATCCGCTCCCACGGCCGGAGATCGCTGCTCCGCGCCGAGGCTGCCGGCCAGAGCAGCGCTATGAACGCCACCAGCACGGCAAGGCCGAGATACAAGTCCGCGCGCTTGAAGCGCAACTTGAGGCTCGGGACGGGCGTTTCGGAAGCACTGGCGGACGCGCCGACCGCGAGTGAAGCGGCGTCGGCCTGGGAGCCCGCGAGAACTGCCGCGGCGATGCCTTCCCTCGAAGGGAACTGGAAATCGGGCGCAGGGCTTTGATCCTGATTTCGAGCTTGATCGCTGTCGGCGCCGTCCTTGCCGGACGTCGGGAGTTCGGTGACGAGTTCAGGTCCGGGCAACTTTGTTAACGAAATCTTTCCGGGGAGTTGCGACTGCTCCTGGCTCATCGACCACATGGTGGCCCAGGTGCGCTGGAGGCGCTCGCCGGGACGGAAAATCGCAGCATCGCAGGCCGGGCAGGGAACACCGGTTGCGGGCAAGGGTGCGCCGCACTGCTGGCAGAGGTCGATGGAGGTTGCGGCCGCTGTGTCTGAGTTGGCCTCGCTGGTATCACCGTCGGCTGGCTCCGCGTCGTCGGATCCATTCCTTGTGGCCGCGCGGTTCGCCCCAACCGTCGCGTTTAACTCGGCGGAGAGCGCGGCATCGATTCCACCGTCGCGCTCGTTGTACTGCTGGATCGTGAAGGCAGCGGCCAGCAAGCCCTGAAACGATTCCTCGTCGAGGATCAGTTTGGATCGGGTCGAAGGCATAGCGTATCGGCGGGGAGGATCTGGCTCGCTCAATTGTATTGCAATTTTGGGACTCGCGAACCAAGAAAAGACGGATGGAACAAGGGTGGGGTGACCGCCTTGGCGGGCCGGATGCGCCGGGGATTTCCTGGAACGGGAGGGTCAATCCGGGAATGGGCTCATGAAAGTGGACTAAGCCGTCAGCGTTTCATGAGATGAGCGGCGTAGTGCATTGAAAATAAAGGGCGAATTTTTAGGCGAACATTTGGTGAAAAGAGTGCTACAGGAGAGGGCGGGTCGCGACCGATAGAGTGAACTGAAGGAGCTGACAAAAGGCCATGATCAACCTCAACGAGATCAAGATTACCCCCCGCGATGAACAGGTGCTGCACCTGCTGGTACAGGGTTGCAGCAATAAGGAAATTGCCAGCCATTTGAACATTAGCCCCAGAACTGTGAAGCAGCACCTGCGCACGTTGTTCCTGCGCGCAGGCATCAAGGAAGGCCGGAAGCGGGTGAAACTCGCTACCGCCATGTTCATTAAGGAGCAGGTGCAACCATGCAACCCCGTGACCGATTGACGATCAAGGAAATTCAAGTGGCATCCCTGGTATGGCAGGGTCTCACCAATAAAGACATTGCCGCGGTGCTGGGGACAAGCGAGCAGGTAGTGAAGAACTATCTGCGCACAACCTTTGACAAGCTGGGCGTGTGGACGCGGCTGGAGCTGGCGCTCTATGTGGCGAGCCACGGGGGCGCGAGCTGGCGGCTGGAACTCGGCCGAGGCGCGGGCGCACCTCCCGGTACTTGGACCGCGGGGGTCGGGGACGAAGTTGTTCCCTTCGCGGAAGCGGGCAGCAAGGCGGCCGTGGCGTCATCGGGAGGGACGCATTAGTTGCGATTGGCGAGCCCCGTCCTCTGGTGGAATTCATGGACTCAAGGCTGCCAGTAGCTTAGTATTTGTGCTGAGTCGATACTCTAATGTAAGTAGAGCAGCATCTTAGGGCTGCCCGTCATCAAGTAGGGTTAACTCAGTAAGACTTGAGAGTCTCGGCTTTACACCGGCGCGTAACTGGGCTCAGCAATAGCGGCAACGCGCAGCGACGGGCGCGTATGTGGTCGTCGCTCGCGGCGCGACACGGCTTCTCGATAACCCTGGCGCTTCGCGCTGGAAGTGTGTTGCCGGGAGGGCCGATGATCACCAGCAACCTGTTTTTAAAACTCATCCGGAGAATCGAGCGGAACCATGGAACTCACTGCCATGGCTATCGCAGCATTTAGTTTCACGGTGTCTGCCGCCGTCGCGCAAAATTGCGCTTACACGTACACATTCACGAAGCCGCCCTCTTTTGCTTTTTGCATTACGCCTTATGGAACCATCGGGATGATCCAGAGTCCGATTGGGACGAATCACCTTGACGCGACCAATCCGGTGGAGGGGTTTGCTTGGATTATCAATGATTCCAGTGGGGGAACGGCCCAGGGAACTCAGATTCCCGGTCTCGGCTTTACCAATGCTGGAACGGCGACGTTCAGCGAGCCCAAGGGATCTGGAAGGCTACCGCTTATCGCCAACATGTCTTCGTTCACCGAGACAATTACGGCCGGTCCGATAGCGCGCACAATCACGCTTACTCTCAAGGTGAGAGATTGCGGACCCGATTGCGAATGGGAAGGTAACATCTCCCGTGTCGCGAATGCGGAGATGGACGGAAAGACAGTCAATAGCTTTGCCAGCTCAAAGTATGCGGGCTTTGCATTCCTGAATCATGGACTGATGCTCAGCATGCCGGAGTTCGACGCACGCGGCATCTACGGCGGGTGTGGCGGGGTTGATCCGAACGGCGCGTCCGAAGATGCGTACCAAAGCTGCGGTGGCTCACAGTTCACTGGCTCTGGCGCCATTTATGCGGAAGGATTCTTTTCGACCCTGCATACCCACAGTGCGACTTACACGTATACCTATCGCGTGTTTTAGGGCGGAACTCGAAAAGCGAAGAGCAGTCATCGGATCAGATAGCGTTCGATGGCGGCGGACAAAAGCGTCGGCCAATTGAAGAAATTGCCGGTAATCTTCAGCGCCGGCCCACGGCGTTACGGGGTGATTTCGAAGACCATTCAGCCTTAGAGGTGTCTGCACCCGTGCGTCACGCCGCACTGAAGGCATGCTTCGACACGCATCGGAGCGAACGCAACCATCTAAGTTGTAGGGGAGATTTGGTGGACCTGGTCGGGATCGAACCGACGACCTCTTCCATGCCATGGAAGCGCGCTCCCAGCTGCGCCACAGGCCCACACGGTAGCGAGCGCTACGCAGGATCGCGCGTTGCAAACAACGCGACTCTCTACGCGGCTCGCACTGATCCTTCGCTTCGCAAGAACCGACTGCTCAGGGTCACAAGGGAAGGAACTCCTTAATTCTCGCCCACCTTTCCCGTTGCGTCAAACTCATCTAGGATATGGGTGCAAACCGAAGGCACGTAATCGGAGACTCATGTCGAACTTGCGGAAAAATTCCTCCCCCCACATTTGCCGCTACATTGGCCATTGGCCAGCCTCTACCCGGCTGATCCGGCTCGGATCGATTGCTGCGCTGGCGGCTGCCGGACTCGCCCCCGCACTGGCGCAGACCCCGCCGGCTTCACAGTCCGCTCCCGTGGCGTACGCGTCGGTGAGCGAACTCAACGGCATTCTCGGTCAACTGAAAACGACTGCGGCGGCCATGCAGACCGACGTGGAGAGAATGCGCATTGAGAAGTGGAAGACAGACGCGTCCAGCAAGCGGCAGACGCAGTCCAACGCGGATTCGGTTCGGCGAAATTTGCAGTCGGCGTTGCCCGAGATCATCGCCCAAGTGAACGCTTCGCCTGAGGATTTGGCTGCGAGCTTCAAGCTGTACCGCAATCTGGATGCACTGTACGACGTGTTCGGGTCAGTGGTGGAATCGGCGGGCGCGTTTGGGTCGAAGGACGAGTTTCAGAGTCTGAGCAATGATATGACCGGCCTCGAAAGCGCGCGCCGGGAGATGGGCGAGAGGATGCAGAAGCTGGCGGGCGCAAAGGAAGATGAACTCACGCGGTTGCGCACACAAGTCAAGACGCTGAGCGCGGCCGTGCCACCGCCTCCTCCAAAGAAAATTATTGTGGACGACACCGAGCCCGCTCCAAAGAAATCGGCCGCGAAGAAGAAGACAACGAAGCCCGGAACAGCGAACGCAACGACCCCGGCGAAGAAGCCGGCTCCAGCCACGCCAACCAATCCGCCCCCGAGCCAATAAGGGCTCTGGAACAGCAACAAAACGCGCCACTTAGCTGCCACCTCCGGGCGGGAACCCAAGGGCAGCCGCCGGGGTCTAAGTAACTAAGCGGGAAATCCTTGGGAATGTAGCGACCCGATAAGTTTCCCGTCGGCTTGGCCGCAGTGATCTTATAATTAAGAGCAAGCCATTACGGCGGGAGCTACCACAGTGGGCGATTTCGCAGGAGCCATCGGAGCCCGACTCGAAGAATCGGCCATCATTGCCGAGTTGAAGGCCGGCTCTGAAGAGGCCTATGCCTGGCTCATTGGGGAATTTCACCAGCCCATCTACGGACTCATCTACCGCATCGTGAATGACCCGTCCGACGCGGCCGACACCACGCAAGAAGTATTTCTGAAAGTCTTTCGCGGGATGAAGCATTTCCACGGTGAGTCAACACTGAAGACCTGGATTTACCGGATCGCGCTGCATGAGGCGTCGAACCGGAGGCGATGGTGGTTCCGGCACAAGGCGCAGGAAACGCCGATCGATCCCGAAGGCGGTGACATCGAGTTTCCCACCGAGGTGCGGCTGGTAGATCCCGGAGAATCGCCCTTCGAACAGTTCGCGCACGGCGAGGTGCGGGCAGTGGTCGCAGAGGCTCTCACGCATGTGCCTGAGCCCTACCGGACCACGCTCATCCTGCGCGACCTGGAAGAAATGTCATACGACGAGATCGCGGAAGTTTTGCAAATCTCGCTCGGAACGGTGAAGTCGCGCATCACGCGGGGACGCGATGCTTTGCGCAAGAAATTGACAGCGTATGTCCGGGAGGTTGGTCCGGAGTTGGGGCTGGGGGCGCCAGCGAGAGAAGGTGCCACGGGCACGGAGCAGAGTTCGAGTGGGGGCAGAGAGGTTGAGGTGACGCCATGAAGTGCGCCGAATACAAGAGGCTGCTTTCGCCTTATCTCGACGGCCAGGTAAGCGGGGCCGAAATGTTTGCCCTTCAAAGTCACATGAAGGAGTGCGCCGGCTGCGCGCGAGAGTATGAAGAAGTGCAGCGCACACTGCAGTTGATCGTCGCCTTGAACAAGGCCAAAGTGAAGGCTCCGGCGGACCTGCCCTTGCGCTTGCGGCTGGCGCTGGCGCGTGAATCGACGCAAGCTCGCCGTCGCCGTTTTGAAGGGGCAATGGTAAGGCTAAGCAACGCGGTGCATGCCTTCATGGTTCCGGTGACCGCGGGGGCGTTGAGCGCGGTGCTGATTTTCGGAATACTACTGGGCTTTTTCGCCCTGCCCCCGACTTTGCAGGCAAGCAGCACCGATGTTCCACTGATGCTCTACATTGCGCCGCAGCTGAAGCAATCGGTATTCGGCACCTCGATTGGCAGCGTGGGCGAGGACTCCGTACTGGTCGAGGCCTACATTGACGCCAACGGCCGCGTGGAGGATTACCGCATTCTGTCTCAGTCCGGTGACAACCAGCAGGCGCTGCCGCAGGTCAAGAACCTGCTGATTTTCACGACCTTCAGCCCAGCGCTTTCGATGGGCGTGCCGATCCCGAGCCGCGCGGTGATCTCGTTTTCGAAGATCAGCGTGAAAGGGTAGAAGCGGTTCTCAGTAGCCGGTTCTCAGTTTTCAGCTGCCAGTCTTCGGTATCACGCCATGAGGTTTGGTTTGCCATCAGCCCTTTTGCCAATGAAAGCCTGAGCTGGACAGCATCTAATTCCTTGGTCCTTGACTGAGAACTGAGAACCGGCAACTGGCAACTGCTGTTTGACCTCGCCAATCTCAAGTTCGTAAACTACTCTGTTGCGGCTGCGCCAAATTCTCAGGGGGAATTTTCCTGGCACGAAGCGTTCTATTTGCGTTTGTCTTAAGCCTCACTTTTGCGGCTGTCCCCGCGTGGTCACAGGGGAACCCCGCTGTTTCGCTCGAGACGAGCGAGACGCTTTTCACCGTTCTGAGCGCGATCAACACCTGCGGTTACGATCAGGAACTCGATACCTCAGATCCGCTGCGCGCTGAGATCCGAGCCGAAATCTCAAAAGCGATTGCCGGCACGCCGGGCGCGGATAAAGTCGTCGCGCCGATGTGCGAAGTCTACAAACACCACCGGGTCGATGAAGCGGCGCACAATCTCTCACAGTACATCTCTTTGGCGCTTTATCTGGGCGATGCGCCCGCGTTTACGCCCAAGTTAAAAGAGGATGAACTCCCTCCGGATGCGGCCGTAGTCTCGGACATGGTGCCGCCGATGAAGGCTTTCTACGACAAGATTGGCCTGCATACCATATGGCTGCGCCACCGCGCGCGCTACCAGGAGATGATCGCCGTCTATCACGAGCCGCTGGCGAAGATGACCTTTGACACCGAAATCTATCTGAAGCTGCCCTCTGCCGGTTACCTGGGGCGGCAATTCACCATCTATTTGGATGCTCTGGGCGCGCCGTCGCAAACGAACGCGCGCAACTACGCGTCAGACTACTACGTCGTGTTCTCGCCGACTTCCGGCACCGCAATTAAGATGCAGCAGATTCGGCACACCTATCTGCACTATCTTCTCGATCCCATGGCGCTGAAGAGCGGGGCGTCAATGGCCCGGCTTCAACCGCTGCTGGACTCGGTGCAATCCTCGCCCATGGACGAGGCATTCAAGAGCAACATCTCTCTGCTGGTGACGGAATGTATGGTGCGTGCGATCGAGCTGCGGACAGATCCATCGAAAAATGAGGAGCAGCGCAAAAAAGCCCTCGACGAGGACGATAGCGCAGGCTATGTGCTTACGCGTTCTTTCTATGATCTGCTCGGCGCATTCGAGAAAGACCCGATCGGTTTGCGCAACGCCTACACGGGGATGATGAGCGCGATCGACGTCGGCAAAGAATCGAAGCGGGACAAGCACATCGCATTTGCGAGCGATGCGGCGCCCGAACTGGTACGCCAGACGCGCCAGAAGAGCGAGCATCTTCTTATGCATGCTGAGCGGGAACTGGCGGGCGGTGATCCGAAACTGGCGCAGAAGCTGGCACAGCAAGCGCTCGAGGAGCAGGAGGACGATCCGGGAAGCGCATTTTTTGTGCTGGCGCAGGTGGCCTCCATGAATGGCGATATGGATGGCGCGAGCACATACTTTCACCGGGCGCTCGACACGGCGCATGAACCCAAGGTCATTGCGTGGTCGCACATTTACCTCGGCCGAATTTTCGACTTGAAGGAAGAGCGCGACTCGGCGCTGACCGAATATCAGGCGGCACTCTCCGCGGCAGGAACAGCGGTGCCGGAGGCGAAGGTGGCGGCCGAGCGCGGCCTGGGGAAGCCGTATGAACCTCCCGTCCCAAAGCAGCCGGAGTGAGCGCCTCGGGCGCAGGCGAGGTGGTAAAGTTATTGCTCGCAGAAAATCTTGTGAAAGGCGCTGACATCGCCGGGCAGTGAAATTATGCATCATGGAGACAGCATGAAACGAACAGCAATCATTATCGGAGTTATGAGCCTCGCGGTCTGGGCGACGGCCCAAAGCACGGGATCGACGCAGCAGACTCCGCCGGCCGCCGGCCAGACTGCCCCAGCGC
>JBAWAI010000440.1:0-11508 GCA_049589215.1 Terriglobales bacterium
ACAAACTGATACCCTCGGCCCGGCAAAGTGACGATATAGTTGTTGTCGCCAGGCTTTTCCTCGAGCGCCCGCCGCAGCGCGGAGATACTTTGCGCCAGGCTATTCTCATCCACAAAGGATTCCGCCCAGACACTCTTCAATAGTTCTTCCCGTGTGACAACCTTACCCGGGTTCTGCACAAAGTACAGCAGCACTTCGAACGCCCGTCGATTGAGTGTTACGAGCTCTTCTCTCCGCCGTAAGGTACGCGCCAGCGTGTCAACACGAAACTCGCCGAATTGAAATATCACATCTGTTTTCATCGACATCCAGGATATCCACAGAGCGTCAGAAACTGTCAGCTCTGGTCACTCGCCTTTTTAGCGCGACTGCCGCAACAATCGCGACCAGTGAGCGAGAGCCGGATGAAGCGACTTTACCAATGGTTTAGCAAGCGGGCAAGCGTCTTCCGTTCCGGCACGCCGGTCCCGGGCACGACCCGCACCGTTCGCACCGAGGTGACGGTACAGCGGGAAGGGTTGACCCTGCTGGTGACCAATGCGGCCGCGGGCTTCGATACGTGCCCGTTATGCGGACAGACGCTCGCTCCGGCGCAGGCGGAACAGGCACGCCTTCGTCTTCGTGGGGGTTGAGTCTCGCAGCAATCGCTCTTGGCCGGAACCGACTGAGATTTAACCAATAGAAGTTTAGGACTAACGAAATTCAGCACAAGCTTTCCCAAAACACAGACCAACAAGGAGAATCAAAATGAAAACGACGAACCCCACCACGCAGTTCAACCACAACCCTAAGATGGCACGGCTTGTTGTTCTGGCCGCGCTCACGTTCATCACTCTTGTTTCCGCTGCAGCTCCCGGGGCCGCTCAAGAAGTCAAGGCTCGGCCGGCGAAGATTACTCTGGCCAAATTGGCTGGGACATGGACAGCCGGAATCGAACTCAACGGCGGATGCGGAATCGGAAGCAAGCAGGTCACCTTCACCCTGAACACCTCAGGCACGGGTCCCGCCAGCTACCAATACAACACGGAAGAATGCGGCGCGAGCTCCGGGACGGGCACCATGGCGATCACATCCCTCAACGCAGATGGCTCTGGCACTGCAGTTCTGAGCATTAACTTTGTCGGCAATTTCAACATTCAGGTGTCCCCGAACGGCCAGGTCATGGGCATGGTCGAAATCGTTGACAGCGGAAACTACGACGTAGGCGTGGCAGTCAAACAGTAACTCGCAGGTAGCGCAACGCTTCTGGCGGGGAGCCGCTAAAAGCCCCCGCCTATTTCCAGACAAATAATGCGTCTGGGTTAGCCGTGCACATCTCGCTAAGGACCGGCAATTGATAAGGGGAGGACGACGAAAACACCTTCGGAGGGAATTATGAAAAGCCTGAACACTCAGCTACGCTTGGCTGCACTTCTATCTCTAATCCTGTTGACGTGCACCGCTGCTTCCGGCCAACTTACGTCGAAACTTCCGGGCAAGCATCTGCCAACCGCCATGCAACTCCTAAGACTGAGTGGTCGGTCGGCACGATTGCCGGGTCGGGAACGACGTTCTCCGCGCCGGGGATGGCGGTACGCACGGTAGACCCGGCCGGCGAGGCGGATGTGGTCGCAGAGGGACCAGACAATTCGCTGCTGTATTATCACGCAAGTCCCGGCGATCCATGGAACGCCTATCCGCTGGCTGGATCTGGAACGACGTTTTCGGCTCCCGCGATTGCGGTGCGGAAGTCGCACCCGGCCGGTGAGGCAGACGTGGTCGCCTACGGGCCAAGCGACAATTCGCTGCTTTACTACCATGCAACTCCCGGTGATCCGTGGGACGTCGACACGATAGCGACGTTTTAACCCAAGGCTAACCAGATCCGGTGAAGGCTCGGCTGCCATAATTCACGCTGTTAGTGGGGGCCGCAGTCGAACCTGTTGTTACTCAACCGAAGTAAGTGCTATTGGCAAGTCACAGTCGCGCTGGAACAAAAGGGGGCCAAGGGTGAGAACCACGCCCCCTCCAGCGCAACTGGCACACCCTGTGTCGGCTTGATGTCACCGGAGCTTATGCCACTCCCTCCTGCCACGCGAGGTCAAGAACGATGATCGTTAGCGTTGTCGAATGGCTCGACGCCCGACGTTCAATCTGCCGGCGATTTCCGAAGTGAAGATCACCACAATTTTATATTTCCTACGATCCGGCAATTGCCGATCGTTTCACGGTGGGTCGACTGAAAGCAGTTGTCCTTGGCAAACTGAGTCCGAGACAAAACCATGATCGAAACAGACGTGACGTCAAAAATGAAATCCGCCGCTGCAAATCAGCACCTCACCGGTGACGTAGTCGGATAGCGGAGAGCAGAAAAACAGCACAGCGCCTGCTGCCTCCTCGGGGGTTCCAATGCGGCGCAGCGGACATGCGGCTGCTATGGAATCGAGCATCGCAGGTTGGACGCCGATCGGAATGTCCTTCCCTCTCACATTGATTGTCCCCGCTGGTTTAAGAGGCTGGGTCATGCGAGTCTGGATCAGGCCGAAGCCAACAGCATTCACATTGATGTTGTATCGGCCCCACTCCTTCGCCAAAGTCTTCGTGAGTCCAATGATTCCAGCCTTGCCCGCTGCATACCCTGCCTGGCCGGGATTGCCATCTGTCCCAGAGATGGAGGTGATGTTAACGACTTTGCGCATCACTCGCTGGCCGCTGGCTATCTCCCGTTTGGCAGTTTCACGAAGATAATCAGAAGCGGCGCGGAGTAAGCGGAAGGGCGCCATCACATGAATGTTTAACATCGCGAGGAATTGCTCGTCAGTCGTCTTCTGGATAACGCCGTCCCAGCTAAAGCCGGCGCAGTTAACGATGATGTCAATCGAATGGAAGGCTTCGAGCGCGGCGTTCGCAATTTGCGGTGGAAATTCCGGTTCCATTAAATCGCCATGGCTGATTGCGACTCGGCCGGGGACGCTAATGGAAGACTGCGTCTCGCGCAACGCATGTTGATCCAAATCGCAGGCAAGCACATTTGCGCCCACCGACACGAGCCGTTGCACGATAGCTCTTCCGATCCCTCGTCCGCCTCCGGTCACGATGGCCGTTCTGCCGCTAAGCGTGAACGGAGACTCTAGTGGAGCGGAATCCTTTCCTGTCATCTACGCATGCTCCCCACTGAAACGCGGACTCGATCGTTTTTTTGAACTCCGGGCATAGGACCCCGCCCAGGCCGATACCTGGAATCATGATTTCATGTACCGAGATGCCGAGAACGTTAAAAAGATGAAAAATCCCTCTTCCCAAGCGAAATGGTAAGGATGTACTATGTCGCGGGACAGGTTCTATTCGGACATAACAGTGTTCGATTCGGACAAGGGTTGGCATCATGGAACTCCCTCTTTGGAACGAAAAACGGTACGCGCCCTACAAACTCATAGCCCTCGTTGAAGTTCTTAATGAGCAGGGAATTCCCTCGGAAGCGAGTCTATCCGGTACCGGACTATCGGCGGAGAGTCTGGCAAATCCTGAGACGCGCACCTCGGTTCGCCAGTACATCACGGTGTGCCACAACGCTCTTCAGCTCTCGAAAACCCGCGAGACACCGTTTCGCACCGGCAGCCGAATTCCCTTGTCTGCCTATGGAATGTACGGATTCGCCCTAGTATGCAGTCCAACAATTCGCGAATACTTTCAGGTAGCTGTTAAGTATCATCGTCTCGCAACGCCGCTTCTTTCCATGTCGTGGCGCGAGGAAGGCGATTGCGTGTCATGGGTTCTCCCGATGAATCCAGCGGTCACGCATCCTGACTCGCTGATGCGTTTTCTAATCGAGCAACAGTTGACTCAACTTAGCACTCATCTGCGAGCTGTGGTCGACCAAGGCTCTTGCTTGCCGGTTTGCGCGTCGCTTCCGTATTCGGCTCCGACCCACTCACATCTTTACCGGCGGTACCTGGGTTGCGCAGTCCGGTTCAATCAACCGATTGCTGAACTCACGTATCCCAGATCAATTCTTTCCGCAAAGCCGCGCATGGCGCACGGGCTTACTTCCAAGATCATGCAGGAGACCTGCGATCGGATTCTTGGCGAGGTGAAAACATCTACGGGCGTGGCTGGCGAGGTCTATCAGATCATCGCATCGACACCTGGACATTCACCAAGCATGGAAAGCGTGGCCAGGCAACTCGTCACAACGGAGCGCACACTCAATCGAAAGCTCAACGCTGAGGGCACCTCTTTTACTCAGATCCTCGATGATGTGCGCTGTAACCTGGCGAAAGAGTATCTGGGCTCCACGAAACTCAGCATTGAGGACATCTCAGAGCTTGTGGGATTTAGCGAGGCTGCGAACTTCCGCCACGCGTTCCGCAGATGGACGGGTAGCACACCGGCTCATTATCGACAGTAAGGCGCGCGAGTCTTCGTTCGAGCGCGGGACATTCGCGCCTTCTGTGATAGGTTGATTCGCGTCGTCGTTCGATTCCTGCCGACCGTATGCCAACGTTCAAAACCTTAATCAGTGGCCTGTCGTTCACCGAGTGTCCGCGTTGGCGGGGCGGGAGGTTGTACTTCTCGGACTTTTATACGCGGCGCGTCTTTGCTGTTGCCCTGGATGGCAAGCAAGAGATTATTGCTGAAGTGCCGGGTCAACCCTCGGGACTTGGATTCTTGCCCGACGGGAGAATGCTCATAGTGTCCATGCGTGATCGCAAGATCATGCGTCGTGAACTCGACGCATCTCTTGTTGAGTACGCCGATCTGTCGGGCCTTGCCCCCGGGCATTTGAACGACATGCTGGTCGATTCCGACGGTCGGGCATGGGTGGGTAACTTTGGATTCGATCTGATGGGCGGCGCCGAAGTTACGACAACGAATTTGATCTCGGTCGATCGGGATGGTTCCGCGAAGGTCGCTGCCGCTGGACTTGGATTTCCCAACGGTATGGTTCTGACTCCAGATGGCAAGACGCTGATTGTTGCGGAAACGACGATGAATCGGCTTACTGCTTTTGAAGTCTCCTCCGGTGCACTGGGCGGGCGGCGGACCTGGGCAGCCTTCGGCGATCCGCCAACATCGACCGACTTCGTTGAGCTTTTTAGTCACGTGAATGTTGCACCCGATGGGATCTGTCTCGATGCTGACGGAGCCATTTGGGCGGCCGATGCAAAGAACGGCCGCTGTATCCGCATGGCGGAAGGCGGTGAAATCCTTGAGGAACTCAAGACCGGTGGTCTTGGGGTATTCGCCTGCATGCTCGGCGGAGCCGACGGGCGAACGCTCTTCCTGTGCGTTGCACCAACGTTCCACGAGGCCGAGGCATCCGCGAACCACCGCGCCGAGATTTGGATGATTACTGTCGATGTTCCTCGGGCCGGACTGCCTTAACCGACAACGCCAAAATCAGCTGGTTATGAGTGCGGTGTCGAAAACTGACATCAAGTTGTCCGCTCGGAACCTGTCGCCTCCGGCGTTTGCTCTCCATTATCTGTCGGGGCTGCGTGGGCGACGATGGCACAGAAGAATCGCAAAATTATCCTGAGTTGCGCGATCACTGGCTCGGTTCACACTCCGACGATGTCGGAGTATTTGCCTATCACTCCCCAGCAGATAGTTGACAGCGCACTTGAGGCTGCTCAGGCCGGAGCGGCGATTCTCCATCTCCACGCCAGACACCCCGAAAGCGGGAGGCCTTCAGCAGATCCCGCGCACTTTCAGCAGATTTGCCCGGTTTTGGCGGAGCGCACCGACGCGATCCTCAACATCACGACGGGTGGCAGCGCCCGCATGACCATCGAAGAGCGGCTTGGCTATTCACTGAAGGTCAAGCCCGAGATGTGTTCGCTGAACCTCGGATCGATGAACTTTTCTTTTCATCCCGTTGCCGAGCGGATCACCGAGTGGCGCTATGACTGGGAGAAGGAGTACGTCGAAGGCAGCAAAGACATTGTCTTCAGAAATACATTCGCCGATATTGAATACATAGTGCGACATCTCGGAGAAGAAGGCACGCGTTTTGAACTGGAGTGCTATGACGTCGGCCATCTCTATAACCTCGCCTACTTCGTGGATAGGAAACTGATCGCGCCGCCGATTTTTATTCAGGCCATCTTTGGAATTCTCGGGGGACTCGGGCCCGATCCAGAAAATCTCTTTATGATGCGATCCACCGCGGATCGATTGTTCGGCCGAGAGAACTATCAATTTTCAATTTTGGGAGCGGGACGTCACCAGATGTCCCTGCTCACCGTGGGAGCGATCCTGGGCGCGAATGTACGCGTAGGCCTGGAGGACAGCCTCTTCCTTGGCCCCGGACAAAAGGCGAAGAGCAATGTCGAACAGGTTGGGAAGATCCGCCGCATCCTGGAAGAACTCTCTTTCGAGATCGCCACCCCGTCTGAGGTCCGTGAGATGTTGCACCTGAAAGGTAAGGAGAACGTGCATTTCTCGTCTTCTGCGCAATCAACTCAGCAAGGCGAGGCCCAGCGGGCAATAGGATGAGCATGACTGTCACTTTCAAAGACCGGCTTTACCCTCCCCCGGGACTTCGAGTACTGGTGACGGCCGGGGCTTCTGGTATAGGAGGTGCGATTGCAGCCGCATTCGCGGAAACCGATGCCAGGATCCATATCTGCGATATCGACGACGGTGCGCTCGCCGCATCCGAGAAGTCATTCCCTTCCTATCACGTGAGCAAGGCCGATGTAGCGGATGAAAAGCAGGTCGCATCTCTTTTCGAAACTCAGCGCGAGAAATTTGGCGGTCTCGATGTATTGATCAATTGCGCCGGCATCGCCGGACCGACGGCTGGGGTAGACGAGATTACCGAAGAAGAGTGGAGGCGCGCCATTGACGTAAATCTCAATGGCCAGTACCGCTGTTTGCATCATGCGGTGCCGATGCTGCGACAGTCTAAGTTTGCCAACATTGTTTGCATTTCGTCCATCGCCGGACGAATGGGCGTGCAGTGGCGCACTCCCTACGTCGCAACGAAATGGGCGATCGTGGGGATCGTCAAATCGCTTGCAATCGAACTTGGGCCCAGCGACATACGGGTTAACGCGGTGCTGCCGGGAATTGTTGAAGGGCCAAGGATGGATGGTGTAATCCGCGCCCGCGCCGAAATGGAAGGCATCGATGAGGCGACGATGCGGGCGGAATACCTCAAGAAAATTTCATTGCGACGCATGGTGACTGCCGACGATGTGGCCTTGATGTGTCTTTTCCTTTGTTCGCCGGCCGGAAAAAACATTACCGGACAGGCCATCAGCGTAGATGGAAATGTGGAGTCTTCGTAGACCGTAACTGCCGTAAGAACGTGAGGATTGCTCCGACGTTGAAAGCACAACCCGAATTCTAAGACGAGGAAACCGATGCGTGACTTACAACAAAACCAAACTGTCTCGCCTTACCGCTGCGCCTTCATGGCGTTCGTCTCATACACGCTAATTGCAGCGTGTGGGCTGCTGTTTGCGCAAACAAGCGGAACAGGCGCCATCAGCGGCTCTATCACGGACTCCAGCACAGCAATGTTGGTGGATGCTCAGGTCAAGGTCAGGGATGTGGCCACCGGCTTCACGCGAACCTCGCAATCCAACGACCACGGACTGTATCTCGTCTCTCTTCTTCCGCCCGGGCACTACACGCTCGAAGTCACGAAGCAAGGGTTCAAAGTCGCCTCGGCGTCGGACGTGCAGGTGATTGTGGCGGAGACGACAGTACTCAACATACGCATGGAAACGGGCGCGGTGACCGAAACGATCACCGTAGCTGCCTCAAGCGTGGATTTGCAGACCGAATCAAGTGAACTGGGCCGGGTGACGGATTCCGAGATGCTTGAGAATCTTCCCTTGGTTGCGCGTAATTTCACCCAGGTCATCGGCTTGAACCCAGGCGTCTCACAGGAGGTCAACAACGCGAGCGAGATCGGAAGAGGCGGTGGCAGCCAGGACGCTAATCCCCAGGGCGGAAGCATTATGAGCCAGGGAGCCACTTCGACTGACAACAACTTTCAAATGAATGGCCTCACTATCAACGACATCCAGGGCTCATGGATTTACTCGTCGGGAATTCCGGCTCCCAATCCCGACACCATCCAGGAATTCAAAGTGCAGACGACCATGTTTGATGCCACGACAGGTCGGAATGCCGGGGCCAATGTCGATGTGATTACGAAAGCGGGCACCAACGATTTCCACGGATCGATGTTCGAGTATTTCCGGAACGAAGATCTCAATGCCAATGACTGGTTTGCGAATCGTTCTGGTGTGCCCCGCGGTATTCTGCGGCAGAATCAATATGGCTTTACTGCGGGCGGTCCAGTGGTCAAGAACAAGCTTTTGCTCTTCGGTTCCTGGCAGGGCACCAAGCAGTACAATTCCACCGACCCATCGAACCACAAATTTGTCTTACTTCCTCCCCTTACGAACGATCGATCGGCGGCGGGATTGGGCGCGGTTTTCGCGGGCGATTACGGCTACCTTGGCCCACTGTTCGGCACGATCTTACCCGATGGCTCAAATATCTCATCGCAGGCTTTGGCGTTGTTCCAGGCTAAGCTGCCGAACGGCCAATACGTAATACCGACGCCGCAAACCATCAACCCTTCCCTCCCACTTGAGGTGCAGGGCAGTGCATATCTGAATTCGCCCGGCTTTTTCAATGAAAATCAATGGATGGTCAACGGCGACTACCTTGTGTCCGACCGCAACAAGGTCGCGGTTCGCTATTTCGGCGCGCTTAGTAACGTCGAGTGGACCAGTTTGTACCAGACAGAAGGATTTCCACTCTTTCAGCCGGAGCGCTTCGATGTCGCCTCCATTACCGACACCTACACCCTGAGCCCCACTCTAGTGAACCAATTCGTGGTCGGTCTTCATAGGTCGACTTCGAACCAGAGCTATGGCAATGCGTTCACCTTCTCAAGCCTGGGCATGAACGTTCCGGCAGAAGATAACGCGTACCCCAATCTCTGGATCGTAGACGATGGCTTCCAGACGGGCACAACTTCGGCGTTGAGATTTTTGCAGGAGGAGTACCAGCTTGCCGACACATTGTCGTGGGTCACGGGAAAACATCAGCTCACCTTCGGCGGCGGATTTACCTCCGGCAGGGACAATATGTCGAAATTTGACTTCGAGGCCTATGTGCTTCCGCTGACCTGGGCAGATTTTCTGCTGGGGCAAAGTTATTTGCCGTACGGAGTTCCATACAGCAATATCTACGAGACGTATGAGGGTATTGGCGACTTCCAGCGCGACTGGCGATACAAAGATGCCAACGCCTTCATTCAAGACAATTACAGAGTAGCGAGGCGTCTCACGCTCAACCTGGGCTTGCGCTACGAGCGCATAGGCGATCTTGGGTCCGCCAATGGTGGGGGAAATGTGGATGTGTCCCAGATTAATCCCAATCCACCTGCGTCGGGCAGTCTGAACGGCTACATCGTTAACTCCAATTACAACGGCCCGGCTCTGCCGCCCGGAGTGATACAGGGGAAAAACAAATTCGGGTTTAACGGCGACGGGCAGAATACGTGGAATCCGCGTTTCGGGTTTGCCTGGGCCGTGCCTGGAACGGAGCGGTTTGTGGTTCGGGGAGGTATAGGGGTCTATCACACTACGACCGAGGGCCAGATGAATCTTCTGCTGTGCGCGGAAGCTCCCACCGGCATATGGAGTGTGCTGACAGGAACGTATAACGCAGCTTCAACCGATGCCAATCCCTTCCCGGCGGCTCCGGCCTTCCCCGTATTCACGCCTTACTCCCCCTCAACCGAATTCACACTGGCGGCGCTGGCTATGAACTGGCGTCCCCCGACTATCTATCACTACAGTCTTGGCCTCCAGTCCAAACTACCGGGCGGGGCCATCTTAGAAGTCGCGTATGCGGGAGCGCGCGACCTGCACGCAATTCTGGGCAGGACGATCAACCAGGCGGCTCTTGCCTCTCCCGAAAACCCGATTCGCGGCCAGACCACAAACACGGTTGCGAACATTCCCCTTCGCGCACCCTATCTCGGATGGACAGCGAACACGATGTATTACTTTGGGACCGATGGCCAAGCCTGGTACAACTCACTGCAAGCATCGGTAACGCAGAAATTCAGACACGGTTTCCAGTACCAGGCTGCCTACACATGGCAGCGACTGCTGAGCCCCGTACCGGGCTTCACCACGGGATCAAACGAATTCGGACCAATCGGCGAACAGACCAATCTGCGCACTCACAATCCCGGATACGGGCCGGATTACAATGTCCGGCCGCAGCGCTTTGTGCTCTCCGCGTACTATGCGATCCCAACTCCGATGAAATCGAATCACTTTGTGGCAAACGCGCTCGGCGGGTGGAGTATCGCAACCGCTACTGTGGTTCAGGACGGCCAGCAGAGCAGCATTCTCTACAACAACATCTACAACGCCTACGGCATTACCTCCGATCGGGCGAGCTACGCGCCTGGCTGCAGCGCGAAGAATGTAGCGACCGGAGGATCGCTCAGCCACAGAGCAGCCACCAACTACATCAACACAGCCTGCTTCGCGGCCCCGGCAGTGATCGGTGATGACGGTATCGCCACGGGTTTCGGAGACACCCCGAACGGCATCCTTCGCGAGCCCGACCAGGCCGTTGTCGATCTGTCCCTCAGCAAGAGCCAGAAGATTCATTGGCCGCAGGAGGGCAGCAGCGTACAGTTGCGGGCTGACTTCTTCAACGCTCTTAACCACCCGAATTTTGCCGGTCCGGATAATACCTACAATTGCTCGGCTTATAACCCTTCCGGGACCTGCATAAACACGGGTGCTTTCGGGACCATCACGTCGATGAGCACGAATCCGAGAGTGATTCAACTGGCGTTGAGGCTCGCGTTCTGAGGCTTGCACTGTGATGATCGCGAATTTATTCGCCGCCAAATCCCGCGTGGTCGGCTGCAACGCAGACAGCAAGGCCAGTGATCCCTTGGCGGAATGTTAGCGTGAGCGACGCTCGCCAACAGCAAGCGCCGATAGACCTCGCCTACGTCGGTCCGCAGGCGAAACCTGAGGCCGCGACTCCCGGACGGCATGCCTGGGTTGCCCTGGGCATGCTGTGGTTTGTCTACGTCTTGAATTTCCTATCCCGGCAGCTTCCGGCGATCCTTGCCAAGCCGATCCAGGATAGTCTCCACGTCTCCGACGGTAAGCTTGGGTTGGTCAGTGGCCTCTACTTCGCGCTCTTTTATTGCTTTATCTCTATTCCGGTGGGCTGGATGGCGGATAAGACGAACAGGTGTAAGGTGCTGGCGGCTGCGTGCGCAATCTGGAGCGCCTCTACGATGTGCTGCGGCCTCGCGGCAACTTATCCGCAGCTCGTCGTCGCCTATATGGCGGTCGGCTTCGGCGAAGCCGGCGGCGTTCCACCTTCCTATTCGATTATTTCCGACTATTTCCCGCCCGGCCGCCGGGGAACTGCGCTCGGCCTCTATAATCTTGGTCCAGCGTTTGGCGCGACATTAGGAATCGCTTTCGGCGCTTCTATCGCCGCGGCCTTCAGTTG
>JBAWAI010000441.1:0-13986 GCA_049589215.1 Terriglobales bacterium
CAATGATCTCCTGGAAGTCCATGCGGACTTCCTGAAAAAAATGTTTCGGCAGGTTGCTGCAATGGAAACAGACAGCCTTATTGGGATCATCACCGTAATTGTTGTTCCAATCGAGCAATGCACTGGGGGTTTCCGAGGCGAGCGCCAGAGCGTGCATGCTGATGGTGCCGCAAACATCGACCTCGCACGCGCTGGGAATGAGGTTGTTACTCATCATGCTCATGATGGTGCATGGCACGACACCGAAGAACTCTTCCATCGAAGTCCAGCACTGTACGGCACTGACGGCGACATCCGCGGCTTTCATCCAGCCATCAATGACAACCCCGAGTTTAGACATCTTAATGAGCGCGGAATCTGGAATGCCAGTCGTCGTTACATACTTCCGAATCTCGCCCAGCTTGGCTTCGACCGCTGGATCGGAGTCCTTAAGACGTGAAATTCTGCCGAAGACCTCGGATAAATCGAGTGTTTCGACCGAAATGCCGTGTGCTTCCAGAAGTTTTTCGCTGTAGCGCACGGTGTTGAACGCGGCCGGACGGGCTCCAATACTGCCGACGCGCAGGTTGCGCAGGCCATTGGTTACTCGACAGACAGAGGCGAACCAGGCCAGATCTTTTCGAAACCCGTCTGAGTCGGGACTTACGGTGTGAAGAGTAGTAAGAGAATAAGGAATTCCGTATTGCCTGAGATTATTGCAGGCTGACATCTTGCCGCAAAAACTATCGCGCCGCGATGCAATCGTCATCTTGCCGGGAGTGTCGGGAGTTGCCTGGACCAGCACTGGGACGTTGAGGCGCGCGAGCCGGAGCGTATCTGCAATCGCGCGCTCGTCGCCGAAATTGGGTAATGCCACGACGACCCCGTCGATGCGATCCCGGTTCTTCTGAAAAAGGGCGGCGCAGAGTTTTGCCTCATCGTGAGTTTCAACCGCGCCATGCTTGCTGTCCTCGGGGCCGAGGACGATGCATTCCATCCCGGCCTTTTCGAGAGCGCGCATCATCTCCTCGCGACCGGTCTTGGCAAGGTGATCGGGGAAAAAGCCGCGATTGCCAACGATCACGGCCATTGTCATTTTCTTTTGCGACATCGGAAACGCCTCTCTCCAAACATCAGAACACCAGGCCTAAGAATGATCACCCATTCGCGAGCGCTCCCTCGCGGGTGAAAAATAGAAACAATAAAAAATTCCTACGACAAAGAGAAATCCACCCCACCAGATGTTGGCATGCACGTCGTAAAGCACGACGCGACTTTCCGGCGGCGACGCCAACTCGTAAATTCCGGTCCCGAAGATGAGGGCTCCATTCACCAGCATCGACACGCCAATGAAGAGCCAGATGGACAGCGATCCGCCAGATTTCATGCTCTCCTACCAGAAAATGATATTTAGAATCACAAACACAACTGCCACCACGGCTCCCCAGAAAAGCGGCCGGTGAAAGAGTGAAACGTTTTCGGTTCGCGGAATCGGCGTCAACCCATAGACCAAGCCGGTTAGCTCGGCGTCCGGCTTCGGCTGAGTGAAATAGCTCACGACGACCGAGACCAGCACGCAGACCAGCCAGCACCAGAGCGCGCGAAACATGTTCTGCGCCTGATCCTGCGCGCGGGAAGAAAGCGCCAGATAGCGCACCGCGCTCGGATCGAGTTTTGCCCATGTGTACATGCCGACCGACGAAAGCGTGCCCGCGAATAGTCCCCAGAATCCTCCCGCCGGCGTAGCTCGTTTCCACATCATGCCGAGTAAAACTGTGCCGAAGAGCGGGGCAATGAAGAAGCTGAACAGCGCTTGAACGTAATCCATGATGCTTTGGGCATGCATCACGAGGTATGCCGTGCCGATGCTGATGATCACTCCAATGATGGTGCACCAGCGGCCCATGCGGACCTTCGATTCGTCGGAGGCATTCTTATTGATCAACGCGCCGTAGATGTCGTATGTCCAGACGGTGACGAAGGCGCTCACGTTGCCAGCCATGCCGGACATGAAGCCGGCAATGAGCGCAGTGATGCCGAGCCCCAAGAGACCGGGGCCACAGTAGCGGGCGAGCATGAGGGGCAAGACTTCGTCATAGCCGTGCAATCCCTGAGCGCGGCCCGTGTCAGACCAGGCAACATCGCCGGGCACCAGCCTGAGCAGATGGCCGGCCGGATCGCGAAGCAGTGCGATCCCTAACAGTCCCGGCAAAATGACAATGAAGGGCACCATCATCTTGAAGGCCGCACCGATGATAGGAGCCAGTTCGGCCGAGCGTAGATCTTTCGCGGATAGAACCCGCTGGACGACTAGAAAATCCGTAGTCCAATAACCCATGGAAATCACGGCGCCCAAGCCAAACACGATGCCAACCCAGTTGATTCCCATTGGGTTATTTCCAAAGTCACCGAGCGTGGACCACAGGTGGGTGTACGCGCCGGGGTTGGCTACATGCTGTTCCGTGAGATTCTGCACGATGCGGAGCTTGAGGCCGCTCCATCCCCCGGCCTCGACCAGACCAAGCACGGGGATGAGGATCGCGCCGGCCCAGATCAAAAAGAATTGCAGTACTTCATTGAAAATGGCCGAGCGCAGGCCGCCCAGTGCGACATAGACGGCGACCGTGATGGATGAAACCAGGATACTGAAGTTGAGATCCCAACCCAGCACCACTCGCATTACGACGGCCATGGCATACATGTTGATGCCGCTCATGAGCACGGTCATGAAGGCGAAGGAGATGGAAGATAGCGCCTGGCTGGCCGGTCCAAAACGCAGCTTGAGGTAGCCGGGAACGGAATGCGTTTTGCAGATGTGGTAGAACGGCATCATCACCAGCGCCAGGAAAAGCATTGCCGGAATGGCGCCGATCCAATACCAGTGAGCCGCGAGAATGCCGTACTTGTAGGCGTTGCCGGCCCATCCCATTAATTCGAGCGATCCCAAATTTGCCGAGAGGAACGCCAGGCCCGCGACCCATGCGGTCATTTCGCGGCCGGCCATGAAGAAGTCTTCGCCGGTGTTGGCTTGCCCCTTCAAGTACAACCCAATGACCAGGACGAGCGCAAAGTAGAAGACGATGATGACCAAGTCGACGGGCGAAAGATGAACCAGCGTGGTTGCAGCCAGCAAGGGCGTAAGAGTCATTTCGCTTTCACCTGCCCGTAGTAAGCATCGCGACCGTGCTTGCGCAGAAAATGTTTGTCATGCAGTTCGCGGGCGATCGGCTTGGCGTCCGCGATTGTCACCGTGTAGTACGCCATGCGCGCGATCGCTTCGAGAATCACAGCATTGTGCGCCGCGGCAGACGGCGTCGGTCCCCAGCAGAATGGCCCATGTGACGCGACCAGAACGGCCGGAATCGCATCTGGATCGCGATCGCGGAAATAACGGCAAATCGCGAGCCCGGTATTCTTCTCATAGTCGGAATCGATCTCTGCGGGCGTGAGCGACGGCGTCACCGGCACCTCGCCGTGAAAATAATCCGCGTGAGTCGTGCCAAGGCACGGGATCGGCGTCTGCGCCTGCGCCCATGCCGTCGCAAATTCGGAGTGCGTGTGAACAACGCCGCCAACATTGGGAAAGTTCTTGTAGATCTCCAGGTGCGTGGCTAGGTCAGAAGACGGGCGCAGATCACCTTCCACGATTTCACCGTCGAGATTTGTGATCACCATATGTTCGGCGCCAAGCGTGTCATAGTCGACTCCGCTTGGCTTGATCACCACCAAACCCTCGTCGCGCGCGATTCCGCTTGCGTTGCCGAATGTGTAGAGCACCAACCCCCGCCTCACCAACTCGAGGTTCGCTTCGAGGACTTGCTCTCTTAAACTCTTCAGAAGCATCTCAGCGGCCTCCATCGCGGTCGGTTCGCGCTTGAAGTCGCGGCGCCATGGCGGTGGACTCCCGCAACACGAGGTTCGTTTTCAGGGTGTATTCGGCGCCATGGGGAGCGGGCGTCTGGCGTTGCACCTCCGCCAGGAGCGCGTGGAAAGCGAGCCGCGCCAATTCAGGCTGCGACATCTGCACGGTCGTCAAAGGAGGCAGAATGAACTGAGCGAGGCGAATGTCGTCGAAGCCGACAATCGACAACTCCTCCGGGATCGAAATCTTCTCGTCGTAACTCTGCCGCATAACACCGATGGCCGTCATGTCATTGGAGCACATAATCGCAGTCGGCCGCTGCGGGTGTTTCAGCAATGTTGCGGTAGCGCTCATGCCGCCTTCGAGCGTGTGATCCCCTTCGACGATCAGATCGGGATCCGTCTCGAGTCCAATTTCTTTCATGGCACACGCGAATGCAGTCTTGCGCGCGACTGCAGATCTTAAACCGAGCGGTCCGGTGATGAAGGCAATCCGCTCATGACGCAAAGCAGCCAGATGCTGCACCGCTTGCCGTATCCCGTTGAGATAATCGATGCGAATGTTACTCACCCTGGGACGCGAGGGGCCGACGTCTACAAACACGAGCGGCACATTGCGTACCTTCAGGTCTTCGAGCAACAACTCTTCCATGCCGAAGGTCATGACCGCGACGCCGTCTACCCGCCGTTCGATCATGCGGCGAACGGAAGTTTCCATGCGCTTGGGATCATGCACGGTCGAGGTAAGCAGAATTTCATAATCATGCTGGACGGCAATCGTCTCGAACACCTGAACAATCTCTGGGAAAAAGGGATTGATGATCTCGGAAACAATCAAGCCAAAAATGCGGCTGCGGCCCGAAACCAGCGCTCTGGCCTGCGTGTTTGGATAGTACCCAAGTTCGTCGACAACTTTCCAGACACGGCGGGCAAGCGTCGGGTTTACGGTCGGTACGCGATTGATAGCCCGCGAGACCGTGGCCGTAGAAACCTTGGCACGCTTAGCGATTTCGCGGATGTCCATAAGATGCCGAGCTGCCTATTCCCAAACACGGTAGCTTTCATCGCTCCGCGATAATACTGCCACCTATGCTTCAGAAAATAATCTTGGCTGCGAATTGCAGAATTCTATTATCTCTACCGGTACCCGCCTCGCGCTGAATTTGCCCGAAGCTCGTACCCGAACCCAGATCGGCAGCGGGGTTGGCAAAGTGCGGTGTGTTCAGGGCATTGAAGAACTCAAACCGGGTCTCGAGCTTTGCCCGTTCTCTGATCGCGAATTCTTTGAACATCGACAAATCCGCGTTCACATAGCCAGGCCCTCTCAGAACGTTTCGGGGTGTGTCGCCGGGTGAGCACCCGCCCCCAGGTGGCGGCGCGAAGGCCGCTGTATTGAAGTACATTTGCAGCGTGCGATCTCCCCTTGGGATGGTCGGATCCCCAATAAGGTCCGGACGAATACCAGGGCATGACTCGTTTGATCCGTTAGCAGTCACATTGACCGGCGTGCCTGAGCGCATCGTGAAGATGCCGTTCATCTGCCAGCCGCCGGCGATAAGATCCTCAGCCTTCCCCCCATTGCCCAGAAACCGCTGACCATGCCCGAAAGGGAGATGATAGAGCCCACTGAAATTGAAGGTATGTCGAACATCAAAATCCGAGGATGCAATCTCGGCGGCCAAGTCGTAAGGATTCTGCGGGGTGTCACTGTTGACGTGGCCGAGATCGAATGGGGCAGGGCCGTTGTCGATGGCGTGCGAGTAAGTCCAGTTCGCAAGAAAATTCAGATTCTGCGATACACGCTTCGTAACTTTGACTTGCAACGAGTTGTAGTCGCTCAAGCCAAGGTCAGTCAGCCCTTGAATCTGTCCGAGGTTCGCGTCGATCAGGCCGTCTTGTTGAGTAGCGAAATTCATGTTGAGATCGCCGACTTCATAGGACAGTTTGTGCCCGCGCGCAGCAACGAATGCAGTCTCAAGCGTGAAGTTCGATCCAAGTTCGCGCTGCAGAGCGACGTTGAAGTCCTCCGAATACCCGGTCTTCAGGTTGGGATTTACGTAAAAAGTCGTCTCGGAGTTACCGTTAGGAATTAAAGCCGGAACGGAAGCTGCTGGAATACTGCTCACGCCAGCAGGAATCGGGGGGCTCGAAATTCTGGTATAACCCTGATCAATCTGATAATTGAATACTCCATTGCATGCGCTGGCGGTGCAGGGACCGTTATAAGGGATATTGCCCCACTGCTGCTGAATCGCAAAGGGCAGGTTCTTCGTCAGCAAGTCTTCGCGCGCGTCATTTTCCGGCGAGTAGAATATGCCCCAGCCCGCGCGCAGCACGGTCTTGGGCGTGATCTGATAGGCGAAGCCGAGGCGTGGCGCGAACTGATTCCAGCGCGCGTTGACCAGACTTCGTGAGTTTCCGCCGAGGCCGGCGAGAAGGATCGTTCCACCAACAGCGGCGTCGCCGTTCGGGTTTGGCACATAGTTCGACGCGAAGTTATGTTCTTCAGTGTAAGGTGCCTGAAACTCATAACGAACGCCGTAATTCAGCGTCAATCGAGGAGTTACTTTGAATGTGTCCTGGGCGTAATAGTCCATCTCCCAGCTTTTCGTATATGGATTGGTCAGCTGGAGACCCATATACAAGTCAAGCGGCAGTCCCATTAGCAAGTCGGCGACGTCGCTGCCGCCTGTGCCATAAAACGCGCTGTAGTTGTCCAGCGGGCTTGTGTAGCTCCAATCGCTGGTCATCGAGAGATACGGTCCGCCGTAATACTGGAAACCAGTCGGAAAGAGAGAGAAATTCGGATTTGACTTAAGCCGACGAAAATCAGCGCCGAACTTGAATTCGTGTTTCCCCACTCCGCTCAGGATGAGATTGTCAGCGATCTGCCAGTTGCGGTCTTTGAAATAAAGCGGCTTGTAGGTCGAGCCTCCAGTCAGATATCCAGCGCCGAGATAGATGTAAGGATAAGCATCGGTAGCCGGTAAGCCCTGGACCGCAATGTTAGCCATGCCATACTCTGTGCTGTAATCGTGCCCATCGAGCAGGCTGTATTGCGCCAGATTGTAGCGGGTATAGCCCAGCCGGGCCTCGTTGATGAGGCGGTTGCTGAATAGATGAGTCTCGGTGACGGAATATTCCTGAGCAGCGGAGGTCTGGTTATTCGCCTGGTCGGCATCTCCAGCTCCTGGCACAACGGTCGCACCGTGAAAAGGATCCGTCGTCAAACTATCGCCATTGTTATAGTGGAAAATCACGGCAAGCCGATCCTTGCTCGAGAAGTTATGATCGAGACGCGCGTCGGCGGTCTTGTTGTGAAATGTCACGGGCGAGTGGACAGCGAAATTATCGAACCAGCCAAAATGAGTCCCGGGCAGGTTGGGCTTGGGAAAGAAGTTCATCAGCGTATTCAAGCCGGCTTGGCTCACGCGGTCCGGCGGAATGACGTTATTAACTCCGTTGTAAGAAATCTGCTGATAGCACCCCCCGTAGCAATTCTCCGAAACAACCGGATCATAGATTGGAATCTGCGTGCCGAGATCTGGGTCGAGTAGCCCAGTGAGGTCTACCGCTCCATCCGGGTCGACCACAATCTGGCTGGCCGGCGGCACGGCATAAACATAGTCATACGCTTGCGAGCTGTACAGACCTTCATACGAGGCGAAAAAGAAAGTCTTGTCCTTGAAGATCGGGCCGCCGAATGTGCCTCCGTAGTTGTGTTGCTTGAGGATCGAGGGAGGAACGTACTCGCCGTCGAACCCGAAGTTCTTGGCGGTGGTGAAGTTTGGCCGGAAGAATTCGTAGGCGCTACCGTGCCATTTGTTGGTGCCCGCCTTCGTTTGAATCGAGACGATGCCGCCCGCCGATCGACCGTACTCGGCATCGTATCCGGAGGTCGATACTTTAAATTCTTCCACCGAGTCGACGCTGGGCGTGACCGTGATGTCGCCGCTGCGATTGGTGGTGCCTTCCAGCCCATCAATCTGAATGGAGTTAGCATATTCGCGCTGCCCTCCAATCGAATAGCTGAAGGAGTTGATACTTCCCCCAGCGACCGTAACTCCCGCAGACAATGCGGTAAGCTCCGTGAAGTTACGTCCCAGCAGCGGCAGATCCAGAATGTCGTGCGACTGGATCACGTCACCCTCTTCCGCATTTTCGGTTTGCAGAAGGGTAGGCGCCTCCGTTACGTTCACCACTTCGGAGGCAGTTCCTACTTGCAACTCAAAATTAAGAAGCTGCTTTTGATCAATCGTCAGCAAAATGCCTTTGATCGAGGCGCTCTTGAAACCATCCCTTCTGACCTCCACAGAATAGTTGCCCGGCGGTAGGCCATGGATTGTGTAATTGCCATCGCTATCCGACTCTCCGGGATATTTGACGCCCGTGCTCTCCGCGGTGGCCGTAATCTGCGCCGCCGGAACGACGGCTTGCGACGGATCGGTCACTCGTCCGTAGATGGAACCTGTGGTGGCTTGTGCTGCCGCGCGCTGGCTTGTCAGCATAACGACAAACGCGAGGAGCACAAAAAGGAGGGGGAACGACGCCCGCAACCTGGAAGTCCGCCGCATGGGAATGCCTCCTGAAGACTCGGCCATAATCCAAGTAAACGTTTACTCAAATGACTCAGGACACGTCATCCACATCGCTACACTTGGGGCCGCCCGAAAACATATTCCCATCCACGGAGCCTTGTCAAGCTGTAATTCGTGGGGTTCCTGAATCGGCGGATCTTGCGGGTGCCTTACGTAATCGTTTTCCGAAGATGTTATGTTTGGTCGCAAGCGCGAAACACAGGCTAGAGGCCGAGTCTCCGTCCGTCACCCTCCGATCAACCGCCGAATCCCCTCAATATTCGACCGCGAGTATCTGGCCTTCCAGTTGAACGGGTGATTCCTCGGCCGACGAGCAATCAATTTCGACCGGCGATCCCGGCTTCAGCGCGCTCTGCCGCACTTCTCCAACCGCCCATGACAAACCGCTCCAGATCACCTTGTCGTAATTGATTTCCACCGGCAGAGGCGTGCCGTTCTGCGAGGCGCTGATGACGAACACCTTGCCCATATTCGTGCCATTGGGAGGTCCGCCTTTCCAGCTTCGCATGATGCTTCCATCTTTCGCTGAGTGCTGCCGCATGATGATGCGCAGCCCTCCCTTCGCGGGAGGCATCACCTGGGCGTGAATCGAGTTCTTTCCGCTCTCTGAAAACTTTGCCGCTACGGCCGCGATGAACCGTGGGATATGGACATCCTCCTGCACACCCAGATCATATTTTTCGTCCGCATATTTGCCGACTCCGATCACCGCCATCTGCCCGGGGCCGAGTTCGATTGTGTCGCCCGCCAGCGCAGGCGCGAATCCCGCATCGCGAAAAATAATTCTTGCGTTAGAGATAGCTCGCTGTTCGCTCGAAAGCTGCGGTAACCGGATTTTCTGAACGCTCTGGCCCGGGTTCATCGCGATATAGACAGCTCCGTCGGCATCCAGCGAACCAAAACCGTAAGGCTCGATCTCGCCAGGAATTCCGCCAAAGGTTTTTGTCCTCCCCTTGGATTGGAGCGGCAAGTAGAGCGATTGCACCTTTGCGAACCAGCGCACCTCGTCGTCGCTCAGGAATTCGAGGTTGCCATAGACCGTGTTCACCCAGCCGCCACGGGCCATCATCAGAATGAGCGCGCCCTTCCAGGCATGCGTTTTGCGGTAGTAGATGGTGCCCGTGTTGCCCAGCATGAAACCTGTCGAATCGATACGCTCTAGCGGAAGAAAACTTTGTTCATAGCGCCGGACCATGTGGTCGCTGTAGATGTCCATCGAACGCCAGAAATTCATCTCGGGTACATCGGAGGGACGCGGGTCTCCGGAGTACATGGAATCGAAGACCTCAAGCCAGCGTAGATCGACCACATTGTGAAACGGAAACTTGCCAGCCGTGGACTCCACATCGCCACCGAAGCCGTTGAAACCGACGAGTACAGCGTCAGGATTCCGAAGATGAAAGTTTTTGAGCGCATCGCGAAATGCACTTTCGTTGCGGATGCGAATTTCTTCAGGACTCATCTTCCTGCCGGTTTCCGGAGTGGCCGCGCCGAAGTCGACGAAGTCGAACTTGTAAATGCGGATGCCCCGGTCGTACCAGTACTGCAGCGTGTCCAAGAAATTCGGCAGAAAGCCGCCTTCAAAGAACGACATCGAGCCTTTTTTTTCTGTCAGCGAGTCGCGCCACTCAGGCGCAGCATTGATCTTCACTAGAGTGTTCGTGCTGAACCACAGCCCAGGAAGGATGCCGTTCTCACGGCATTTGCGAATCCACGCATCCGGACCGTTCGGCCAGTTGGGCTTTCGCCACGTGCGATAGCCCCCATCGGGATCGAACCAAAACGCATCGATGGTGTAGTAATCGAAGCGGACGCCAAGACGCCGCCATCGAAGAATTTCGTCCAGTTCCTTCATCGCCAGTTGCTCAGTCAGGGGTATGTTGTCAGAAAGCTCGTCATATGCAGACCAGTTGTTGTAGACGAAGATTGGGTCGCGGGCGATCGGACCGCCAACCTGGGTGGCCAGCTGTGGCCGCCCTGTGGTCGTCGTCGCCGATTGCGCGGCGAGCCTGTGACTGTGGCACAAGATGACCGCAAGAATGGCGGCACAGCACGCAGGCAAAATAATTCGATCGAACTTGTAATACATTTTGAAAACTCCCTTGCATCGAGTCGACTACCATGTTTGATCGGCAGGTTGCCGATGCGACCGGATTCTCTCAGGCGATACTAAGCGCACCTGTCAAGTTCAGTGCGACAATTACAATTCTGTCATGCGATATAGCCTCACCAGAATCGCGCTGGGAGTCCTGTTTGTCATAGCCGTGATTGCCTGGCCTCGCCGGGAACCGCCGGGTCGCCGTTTCACTGTTCTTTCACAGTTCACCGTATCGTACACAGCCCGGGCACAAGAACATGGCCAACATCAGATGGAGGCAACAGTGAAAGCCAGTCCCTTTGGTACTCTGCCAGACGGCACGAAGGTTGAGATGCTCACGCTCACCAATGCCCATGGGGCAATCGCCAAGGTGATCACGTATGGCGCAACTTTGACCGAGCTCTGGATGCCGGATCCCACAGGCAAGATGGGTGATGTCGTTCTGGGATTTGACAATCTCCAGGGCTATCTAGGGAAGCATCCTTGGTTCGGCGCTACTGTTGGGCGAGTCGCAAATCGGATTGCGAAAGGCAAGTTCACTCTTGATGGGAAGGAATATTCCCTGGAGATCAACGATCCCCCCAACAATCTTCACAGCGGCTCACACGATCTAAGTCGCGTAGTGTGGAAGGCTGAGCCGTCGCATGACCATGACTCGTCGGTTGTCCGCTTCACTTACGTAAGCCCGGACGGAGACGAAGGCTATCCTGGAACTTTATCGATATCAGTGACTTATAAATTGACCAATGACAATGCATTGAAGATTGAGTATTCTGCGACGACCGACAAAGCTACTCCTGTGAACATGACTAACCATAGCTACTTCAACCTGGGCGGAGGTAGCGACATATTAGGAGAGACTCTATATCTCGCAGCCGAGAGCTACACTCCGGTCGATAGCACTTTGATTCCCACCGGCCAGATTGCACCGGTAAAGGGCACGCCATTCGACTTCACACATCCCGTCGCTATCGGGGCACAAATGGCTGGCATCGAGAGCACAGCGGGCGGTTACGATCACAATTTTGTCCTCGGCGATCCCGGGAAGCTAAAGCTGGCTGCCCGCGTCGTCGACCCGATTTCCGGCCGGCAAATGGAGGTTTGGACCACCGAACCGGGAGTGCAGTTCTACACCGGCAACTTCCTGGATGGCACGCTTCGGGGTAAGCACGGGGTGGCATACGGCAAGCATTCTGCACTCTGCCTTGAAACCCAGCATTATCCCGATACGGTCAATCATCCGACTTTTCCTTCCGTGATACTGCGACCGGGTCACACTTATAGAACCGAAACTACTTATACATTCTCGGTTGTCAGATGATTAGCTGCTATCAGGTACGCTTCGACATCGTAATGATCTTATTAACACGGCGACTGAAGCAACGAGGTCTGGGCAATAAGGCATGGGCGATCGGAGGAACATTACTAGTATGGATCGCACTCAGCGGATGCTCGCGATCGATCCATCCAGCCTCTGTTCCACCGCCGATAAGGTCGACTGCCTATTACCTCGATTGTTCGGCTCGACAAAATGGCAGCGGGACTGAAGCGTCGCCCTGGAATTCGCCGGGCGCGGTCAATGCACTCACCTTTCACGCCGGCGACCATATCCTGGTCAGACGAGGCACGGTATGTAATGGAACGCTAATGCCGCAAGGATCCGGCACATCGAATGCCGCCATCGTGATCGACGTGTACGGAACGGGAGCGCAGCCTGTGATCAACGGCGGCAGCAATGAAGAAGCTCTCAAGCTCTTTAACCAGCAATATTGGGAGATCAACAATCTTGAACTTACAGGCGGCACGCTGTATGGCCTTTATATTTCCGGCGACATGCCGAATTCAACCCTCAATCATATCTACCTGAAAAACCTCGATGTACATGGCGCAACTTTCGTCTCGAGCAAGCGTGCAGATTCGGGCGAAGTTTTCATTTCCCCGAAGGGCGCAGCGCAGATTGTGAACGATGTCTTGATCGATCATGTAAACGCCCACGACAGCCATGTCTCCGAGGGCATTTTCGTGAGCGCGGGAGGAGCCTGGATCGAGAGGAGCGGTGTCTCACAGCCTCTGGGAAACAAAGTCACCGTGCAAGATTCGACTGCACATGATATTGGCGGCGACGGAATCTTAATTGCCGAACTGACAAACGGCTTGCTTCAGAGAAATGTTGTTTATAAGAGCGGTCTCTGCCAGAGGTGCACCGGCAGCACTCCTGTGGGCCTTTGGGAATGGTACTGCCACGTCTGTACGGTTCAATACAATGAATCTTATGCGAACCAAAGCTGGGAGGGAGACGGCGGCGACTTCGACATCGACTACTTTAACGATGACAACATTGTGCAATATAACTACGGGCATGACTCGGCGGGTTATTGTGTAGCTTTCTTCGGCGCGGGAGCCAGGGCGAGTCATAACAACCTTTTTCGATTCAATGTGTGCTCCAATAACGGCCGCAGAAGTGACCTATCAAAGCAAGGAGAAGTTTTTGTTCACACCTGGGACGAAGGGTCACTCGATGGCGTCCAGATCTACAACAACACGTTTTACTGGAACCCCGCCGTTAACTCAGCTGTTTTTAACAGCAGCGACGCGCTGTTCTCCGGGGATGCCCCCCGATTTTTCAAGAACAATATTATCTATTCCGTCGTGCCAGATTTGATCCTCACGACCTCGGCTTTTACCTTTGATAACAACATTTACTGGACGACTTCGACATCTGGGCCCAACTTAGAATTCAACAGCACGAGTTATACAGGCTTCGCCGCTTACCAAGCCGCAACCAAGCAGGATATCCACAGTTATTACCTGGACCCGATGGTCGACAGCATTGGCTATCATGAGATCGGGAAGCCAGCGACCGCGTTTCATCTGTTACAGGGGTCTCCGGCCATTGGAAGAGGCACCGACGTTTGCTCCGGAATCAATGGGTGTTCCATAGGCAATCAGGATTTCTGGGGGCACCCGCTGCCGACTGGAGGTATATACAACATTGGAGCGGATCAAAGACCTTAATAGGTCAATAGTCGGCTGATTTCACCAACAGTCTCTGCTACTTTGGACCGCCCGCAACACGTGCGCTACTCCGCCGCCGGTTCCTTGGGCTGCGAAAGCGCGGTGCTGGTGGCTTTCGTCGCGCGCAAGTAGTCCGCAGGCGCGATCAGAATCTGCAATCCGCGCACACCCGCGGAAATCGACACGATGTCAAACAGCTCAATGGTCTCATCGACGAAGACAGGGTAGTCGCGCTTCGCGGCGAGTGCAGTTACGCCACCGCGGATGTAGCCGGTCAACGTCTGCAACTCTTTCACGGGCACGAGCTGAATATTCTTTTCTCCAGCAGCCTTCGCCAGCGCTTTCAGGTCGAGATCCTGGTCGCCGGGAATGACTGCCATCACGATTCCGTTGCGGTCTTTGCTGCCGGCTGGGCGGGCGACCAGAGTCTTGAAG
>JBAWAI010000442.1:0-6715 GCA_049589215.1 Terriglobales bacterium
CCGGTATTCGTGCCGCTCGGGCCAGCGTTCGCACCATAAAACTCGTCGCGGGGCGCGTAACGAAAGCGCCCATATCCGCCACCAACGCTCACCCACGGGCTAACACTGTCATTGGCAAAGATATTCGCCCTTACCGAAGGAGTAACAAACAGCGCTCCAATATCATTCGGAATGCCGTGCGCGGCCAGATTCAGATCCATTCGTGGATAGATGCCGACCGGCAACTCGGCATGGATGCCGAAAATCTTCGCCGTTTTGAGCAGACGGCTATAGTCAAACGCAAAGGCGATAGGGTTCCCAAAGTGAAGCCCTGGATCGAAGGAGAGACCTGTGTTGTAAACGGTCTGAGTGCTCACAAATTCCGTGCCAACTGTGGCTGACACGTCGTTGCGAGGCGAGAAGTAACTCATTTGCGCCCACGCGCTGCACGCGAGCCACATCGCCGGCACAATCAGACTTAATAGTCGTTTTGCAGACATCCAACTCCTCCAGATTTTCGAGGAAGTACTTTATTTCAAACAGACTAGCACGCGTTGCATAGGCCAGCCGCATAACCGAAGTTACCCTCGTGGTACGCGTGCACTAGTAGCCCGCCGACCGGGTCGGGCGGCCGCGGGGTGCTAGAATTGATGAGATCGACAGCCTGCTCATCAACTCCCAGTGCCCACCAGGAAACATATCTCAGTAACGACGGCAGAACGTGCGACAACCGTATCTCGCAAAGACGGGGCTCGTCCCGCCTCGGCCGCCAAAGTGGCGCCAAACGGCGGCTCGGCAGTAGGAATCGTAGAATCTTCCGCAGCAGTCGCAACGACGGCCACATCCCGCACGCGCCCGACCAAAGTCGGATTCGTCAGTCTGGGCTGCCCCAAGAACCTCGTCGATAGCGAGGTTATGATGGGCTTGCTGGCGCAGGGCGGCGGCGAGCTTACTCCGGCTGCGGAAGATGCCGATGTGATCGTCGTCAACACCTGCTCGTTTATCGGCAGTGCGCAGCAGGAATCGGTCGATACCATCCTCGAAATGGCCCGCCACAAGACCGGCGGACGCGCCAAGCGCCTGGTGGTTGCCGGCTGTCTGGTCGAGCGGTTCCGCGATGAGATTCGCAAGAATATTCCCGAGGTCGACGCGGTAGTTGGCACCGGAGAGCTGGAGGGCATTCTCGCCGCCGCCGGAATCGCCGCGCCTCCGCAAACCGACAGCCCGTTCAAGATTCTGACTTCCCGACCCGAGGGCGATCATCGCCGCGAACAAGGCCGCTTCGAGCGCAATGCCTGGGACGGCGCTGTCGCCGATCTTCCCAACTATCTCTACGACGATCGCACGCCGCGAGTCCTGGCCACGCCGGGCTATTCGGCTTATATCAAAATCGCCGAGGGTTGCGACCATCCCTGCACCTTCTGCATCATTCCGCAGCTTCGCGGGCAGTTTCGCTCGCGGCGCTTCGAGTCCGTCATCGCCGAAGCCGAGAGACTGGCGCAATCCGGCGTGCGCGAGATCACGCTCATCGGCCAGGACACAACGTGCTATGGCGAAGACTTCGGCCTGAAAGATGGTTTGGCATTGCTGCTCGAAAAGCTGGGCGGCATCGAGGGCTTGCGCTGGATTCGCTTCCTCTACGCCTATCCCAACAAAATTACCGGCCTCCTGCTCGATACGATCGCGGCCCATGACAACATCTGCTCCTACATCGATGTGCCCTTGCAGCACGCGTCGGCCGGAGTGTTGAAGCGCATGAAGCGCGGCGGTGGCAGCGATTTGTTTCTGCGCTCGATTGAAAAAATGCGGCGCTCGATTCCGGGCGTTACGCTCCGCACGTCCTTCATCGTCGGCTTTCCCGGCGAAACTGAAAAAGAATTCGAAGAGCTGCGCGAGTTTGTCGAAGAAGCAGCCTTCGATTGGATGGGCGCATTCGGCTACTCCGACCAGGAGGGCGCTGCGGCATTTTCCGACGGCAAAAAGCTTTCCGCCCGCGAGATCGAGAGCCGGCGCAAATCACTGATGTCAGCGCAGAAAAAGATCAGCCGGGCAAAAAAGAAAGCGCTCATTGGGCACGAATTCGACTTGCTCCTCGAAGGCGCATCCAGCGAATCCGATCTTCTGCTCGAAGGCCGCACCGCCATGCACGCCCCCGAAATCGACGGCAAAGTCTTCATCAACGATTATCCGGAGATCGATTCTGACGGGGCCGCGCCGCGCGAGGGCGAGTTCTATCGCTGCCGCATAACGGCGGCACACGACTACGATCTGGTCGCCGAAATTATTTGACACATGCGGGCAGAGTTGCGGCCCGCAGCGCCTCATCCGCAACGAAGTCGCAACCCGAAAAGACGGGGCACGCCCCGTACGCAATAACGCAAAATGCCCGGCAAACGATCTATCAAACTTCGCTGCCCGATCTGCAAAAAGCCGGTGAAATCCGCCGACGCCGACTTCCCTTTTTGCAGCGACCGATGCCGCTCCGTCGATCTTGGCAAGTGGGCAACCGGTGCCTATGTGATTCCATCGACCGAAACCGACGAGATTGAAGACGCAATCCGGCCGCGCGGCCTCGACGAAGAGGATGGCGACTGATGCCCGAGGCCGTCTCGCCGCTTGACCCCGGTACCCTCGTCCCGCCAACCACCTCACTCTCCCGCCCCCACACCCCACTCTGGTCCACACTAGTGGCCACCTTCTTCGGCATCGGACGCCTCAAGCCCGGCCCCGGCACCTGGGCCTCGATCGCAACGGTAATCCTGTGGGCGCTGGCGAGTTTCGAAATCTCACCGGCAAGCCGGATGTGGTCCACTATCGTCGCGGCGGCCGTCGTCACCGCTATCGGCATCCCCGCCGCCACTCGCGTAGCGCGCGGTTCGGGCTTGAAAGATCCGCAATTCGTTGTCATCGATGAGGTCGCCGGCCAACTCGTCGCACTCATCGCCGTCCCCCTCGTCTGGAAAACGTTTCTCGCGGGCCTTATACTCTTTCGTGTCTTCGATATTTTGAAGCCATTTCCAATCCGCCGTCTGGAGCGGCTTCCCGAAGGCACCGGCATTGTCGTCGACGATCTGGGCGCGGGATTTTATGCGCTCGCCGTCATGCATCTCTTGCTCCACTTTGGTCTTCTAAAAGGATAGATCCGGTTACGATCAACCCGGCTCTCTCCGCGCAAGGCACTCATGAGCATCTCCGACCGTCTTCTGGGAAAAAAAACCGCAAGCATCAAGCCGCACATTGAAGCAGTGGCTCCCAGCCTGGCTTTGCCGGGCGGCGAGGTACGCATCATCGGCAAGAGTCTGCGGCCTCTCGAACTACGTCGTCCCAGCGTACGTTTTGGGGAGATCGAAGCGTCAGTGCTTATCAGCTCCGACGAATTTGTGATCGCCCGGGTTCCCGAGGAAGCAGCTTCAGGATCGGTCGTCGTCGGTACCAACGGACATGTCAGCAATGCTCACGCGATTAAAGTCGCGGTGCCGATCGCCGGCGACCTCCATCCCGTCGCCAACCCTGCGTTCGATCGCGAAGGCAACCTTTATGTAACTTTTTCAGGATCGCGCGGCCAGAAGGTTCCGGTCGCGGTCTTCAAGATTGATGCGAGTCATGGGGTCACGCCCTTCGTCGGCGAAATGATGAACGCTTCCGCGATTGCCTTCGACCGCGAAGGCGACATGTATGTCTCGTCGCGGCACGATGAGGCGATCTACAAAGTAACGCCCGGCGGCAGCGTCTCGACTTACGCCGAGGGCATGGGAGTCGCGACCGGCATCGCTTTCGATCGCGCTGAAAATCTCTATGTCGGCGACCGCAGTGGAACTATCTTCAAAATCGCACGCGACCGCCAGATCTTTGTCTTCGCCACGCTCGAGCCCAGTGTCTCTGCGTATCATCTCGCGATCGGCCCTCAGGGAGACTTGTTCGTCACCGGCCCAACCACCTCCAGCTTCGACTCAATTTATAAGATCGATCCGCACGGCGGCGTGTCGGTGTTTTTCCGCGGCCTGGGACGTCCGCAAGGAATGGCGTTTGACGTCGAGGGCAATCTGTATGTCGCCGCCTCGGTGACCGGCAGACGCGGCATCGTGAAGATAACGCCGCAGGGCAAAGCGAATCTCGAACTCGCCGGACAAAGCCTGGTAGGCCTCGCCTTCGCGCCCAACAAATCCGCGGCTCTAGCCACCACTGGCGCGGTCTATAACATCAACTGGAATATCGCCGGCCTGCCGCTGCCGCCGGCGTAGAACAGCGTTGGCGTTCCAAACGCTATCATCTCAAGTAGGGCACCCTCGGTGGGGGCTAAGGCCAGTCTTGCGCGCCATGATAGATGCGCACAATCTCCAGATTTTTGATCTTGAATGCGATAAACGACGATGTAAGGCAACCCCGCGAACACCATTTCGCGGGTTCCCTCGATCCTCCCCTTTGCGGCCGCGTCGCGGGAAACTTACTAATTTGCTACATCCCTCGTAGAGAGTTTCCGCCACTTTGGCGGCAGCATCGGGATTGTCGTGCTGAATGCGACGGATAATGTTGTAGAGGTCTTGTGTCGCGGGAGTAGTCCAGCGCAGGCGCATTACGGCCGCAGTATCTGTCGAATCTTTGTGCCTACTTCGTCGTGCTCAACAAAATCCTCCCGATCCGCTGCTGCCAGGCCAACATTAACCGCCTCAATGAAACGGCTATCGTCCTCCAGATAACGGCTCAGCACCTGCTGTGCTAGTTCGTCGGGTTTCAGCCCTCGCTGCTCCGCAATCTGCGCCAATTGAGCTTCCTTTGCGGGCTGCAATCGTACTTCCATCATTTCAGTCTAAAAAGCTTTATTGGCACTGTCAAACATCACCCGTCTAATTGGGGCAGAGCGCCCCAACTGATACTCTCAATGAAAGCCCTCAGGAGACCGCAAGTTTGCCGCCTATCGTCAACGCGCAGGAAATTACCAAAGCCTTCGTGGCAAATCCGCTCTTCCAAAACATTTCTTTCATTATTTCTGAAGGCGACCGCATCGGCCTGATCGGTCCGAACGGCTCCGGAAAATCCACCCTGCTTCGCATTCTCGCGGGCCAGGTAGACACCGACAGCGGCGAAGTCTCGTTCCGCAAGCGCACGCGCCTCGCCTATGTTGAGCAGGATTCCAGGTTCCAGCCCGGAGCCACCATTCGTTCGGTGATAGAAGGAGCGCTCGACCGCTGCGCCATCGCCGGAACCGAACGTGGCGCGCGTTTCGCCGAGACCTTGGGCCGCGCCGGTTTCGACGACGTCGATGCCTCGGCCACCGAACTATCCGGAGGCTGGCAGAAGCGGCTTGCTATCGTTGAGGCCCTCGTACAACATCCTGACATCCTGCTGCTCGACGAACCCACCAACCATCTCGATCTTCTCGGAATCACCTGGCTCGAAGAGTTGCTCGAAAGCGCGTCCTTCGCCAGCGTGGTCGTCAGCCACGACCGCTATTTTCTCGAGAATGTCACGACGGATATGGTCGAGCTCAACCGGCTTTATCCCGATGGTTCACTCCGAGTCCACGGCAGCTATCTCAATTTTCTGGAGAAGAAAGAAGAATTCCTGCATGCCCAATCCCGGCGTCACGAAGCGTTGGAGAATCTAGTCCACGGCGAGATCGAGTGGCTTCGCCGCGGCGCGAAAGCGCGCACCAGAAAGTCGAAGGCCCGGATCAGCAAAGCGGGCGAACTTATGGGCGAGTTGGCCGACCTGAACCAGCGCACCCGCACCGCGACCGCACAAATCGATTTTTCCGCGACCGACCGCAAGACCAAGCGCCTCATCGAACTCGAAGACGTGACCTGCGTCATGGGAAATCGCCGGCTCTTCGAGGGCCTGAATTTCGTGCTCACGGCCGGCACCCGCGTCGGTCTGGTCGGCCCGAATGGCAGCGGCAAGACTACTCTGCTCCGCTTGTTGCGTGGCGATCTCGCTCCTACAGCCGGTACGATTCGCCGCGCCGATTGGCTGCGCATCGTCTACTTTGACCAGACGCGCACGCTCGATCCCGATGTAACTCTGCGCCGCGCGCTCGCGCCCGAGGGCGATTCCGTCGTCTATCGCGATCGTGTAATCCACGTCGCCGGATGGGCGGCGCGATTCCTCTTCACCGGCGAACAACTGAGCCAGCCCGTCGGCCGCCTCTCTGGAGGCGAGCGCGCTCGCGTCCTGATCGCGCAACTCATGCTCCAGCCCGCTGATGTGCTGCTGCTCGACGAGCCCACCAACGATCTCGACATTCCAACCCTCGAAATCCTGGAAGAGAGCCTGGTCGATTTTCCCGGCTCGCTCGTGCTCGTCACACATGACCGCTACCTGCTCGATCGCGTATCCACAGTCGTGCTCGGGTTAAACGGAAAAGGCGGCGCTGACACTTTCGCCAACTACGCACAGTGGGAGGTATGGCAGGCGCAGCGCTCGAAGTCGGACACAGCAAGGTCCACCGCCCCAAAGTCAGATTCCGCAGCGGCGCCGGCCTCGGCGAAAAAGAAGCTCTCTTATCTCGAAGCGCGCGAATACGCGACCATCGAGCAGCGCGTCGAGGAGGCCGAGCAGATCGTGCAGGCCAAACGCGCGGAGCTGGAAGATCCGGCAAACGCAACCGATGCTCCTCATCTGGTCAGCGCGCAAGCCGCTCTGGACGCCGCTCAAGAGGTGCTCGACGGCCTCTATACGCGCTGGGCCGAGTTGGAAAAGAAAAACGGCTGATTGGCGTCGAGCACAATGTCTTCCTACC
>JBAWAI010000443.1:0-27409 GCA_049589215.1 Terriglobales bacterium
CCGCCGCCCCCCCAGCTCGCACAACCGGCCCCAAATCAAACGGCCACGGATCAAACCGCCCTCGCCGGATCCGCCGGCGACACCCGCCTCCCCGCCGGCGCCAAGCCCATCTTCGAACAAACCGGCATGGCGAGCTGGTACGGCCCGCCATATCACAATCGCCGCGGATCGAATGGCGAAATCTACAACATGAATGCCATGACCGCCGCGCACCTCACCTTGCCGCTCGGCTCCATCGTGCGTGTTACGAATCTCAAGACCGGCCATTCCGCGCAGCTGCGCATCACCGATCGCGGGCCCTTCGTCGAAGGCCGCATCCTCGATCTTTCTCTGGCCGCCGCCAAAGCCATCGACGTCTACCTCCCCGGCACCGCAAGGGTCCGCCTCGAAGTTCTCGAGGCTCCCGCCGCCCTCGACGTTGGCGGACGCTGGGCCATTCAGATCGGCTCTTTCACCGACGAGAAAAGCGCCGCCGACACAGCCAGCCGTCTCCAGCGCCGCTACCAAGCTGCCAAGGTTCAGAAATTCCCCAGTCCAACCGGAAACTGGTGGGTGCGCGTGCGAGTCCCCGACGACGACCGACAGCGCGCCCAAGCCGTGGTCCGCGAAACCGAAATCGCCGCCGCTCCCGTCTTCCTGGTTCGTCTGGATTAGTTCGCCTGGATTAATTCGTCTGGGTTCGTTCGCCACGATTATCGCGCCTCGATGAGTTCGTTGAATTAGTTCGTCTGGATTAGAGCGCCCAATTAGTTCTCACCGCTATGGCGACCAACTTACTAATAGGCAGTTACTGCGTATCTCTGTTATTGTTTCCTGTCGGAAGACAGCAAGCTCCGACTTAGTCACTAACAAACGCCTCCCCGGACCGGAATCTAACCTTATGCCTGATTGTCTGTTCTGCCGCATCATCAGCGGCGAAGTGCCTTCCAAAAAAGTATATGAAGACGACTACACCTTCGCCTTCGAAGATCTCAACCCGCAAGGCCCCACCCACGTTCTCATCATCCCCAAAAAACATCTCGCCGGATTGAAAGACGCCAAGCCCGAGGATGCCGAACTCGTGGGCCGTTGCCATCTGACCGCGGCCCATATCGCCCGCGAGCGCTCCATCGAAGACGGCTATCGCACCGTATTGAACGTCGGCCCGCGCTCCGGCCAGTCCGTCTTCCACCTGCACGTGCACCTCATCGGCGGCCGCAACCTGCAATGGCCCCCGGGATAAAGTTAAACGCCCTAACCGTGGCGTCGGGTTGTCTCGAAACCCTGCCCTGAGCTCATGAATAGGCCGCCGCGCCCTCATTCTCCACGCCCTCTTTCGCTCCCTGTCATACAATCAACAAATGGCAAATCTGACCCTGGTTTACGGTCTGCGCCTCCTGCCCTCCGACGAACTCGCGGAGGTTGGCGACGCTACCATCAAGCTCAAGAATGGCCGCGAGGCGCGCGTCACCATGCACGTTCTCGAGGGCGGCAGGGACGAAATCGAAAAGCAGCTCAAAACCAGCCTCTCCGCTTTTTTTGATTTCTATCCTGAAATCTGAAACCGCACGGTTCCCGTCGCCGTCCCGCGCCATCAAATCGGCCATGGGGCGTTCCGCAGATCGCAGGGGTGAAAAAAGCCGAGCCTGAGCACTTTCATTCTTGAGAGCATTCATTCTTAAGAATGCTGGTTCCGGCAATTGGCAAAGTTTTCACTGACACGTTACCCGCAAGCGCATGAGACTCATCTCCCTCGAACTCGAAAGCAAGCTTCGCGATAAGGGCCTCTGGCCTGAGACGCGCGTCGCCTGGGCGTCACTCTACATCATCGCGCTCGACCTGCTCTTCTTCGTCGCCCAACTCGCCACCAGCCGCGCCCGCCCCGGCGTCTCGTCCAGCCTTGGAGCCTGGGTCATCTTCCTCAGCATCCTCGCCATCATTCTCCTCGCCATCCTGGGCTTTCGCTGGATGCGCACCAACCTCTTATGGCGTCTGCGCAACCGCCTCATCGTCACCTACATTTTCATCGGCGTCATCCCGGTCTTCCTTCTTCTCGTAATCTCGCTCACCTCTGTCTATCTCTTCGCGCGCCAGTTCGCCGGCTTCGTCGTCACCTCTGACGTTGCCAGCCACCTGCGCAGCATGGAAGCCTCCAACCGCGCCATCGCCCGTTCGCTCGTCAATCAGTTCGAGCGCGCCGGAAAATCCGACGCATCTATCGTCGAGCCCATTCGCCCGCACCGCCCCGAGTGGGCGCACCGCGAAGTCTGCGTCTGGTATCGCGATCAGCCGCTGGCCAATTGCACCGGCCCTGCAGGCTCTCCGGTTCTTACTTTTCCATCCTTCGTCACCTCGGATTTCGCCGACATCGTGCGCGACCACGGCATTCTCTACCTGCGCGTCGCCACCGTGAGCGCCGATCCCGAATCTCTCCGCGTTATCACCAGCGAGCCACTCGATAAAAATCTCATCGAGCAGATCGCCGGCGATCTCGGACAGATAACTTTCTCCCCCAACACCGAAAGCCCCGCAAATCCGAATTCCGCCGCCGCGCCTCCGCACCTCGGCTCGACCACGCAGTCAAATCAGTCAGCAACTCCAAACTCCGCCCAGCTCAACCTCGGCAACACGTTTTCCGCCGGCCATATTCCGCCGGCCACCAGCGCCACTGATCTGCGCATCGCTTTCCCAGTCCCGCTCCAGGTCGTCGATTGGACAACCGGTGAACGCCAGCGTGAAGGCGCACTGGCGCGCGTCGAAACTCGTCCCTCCGTTCTCTACGCCCGTCTCTTCGGCGCGCTCGGCGACTACGCCCGCGGAATCGAATCCATTCTCTTCTCCATCGCCATGGTCTTTGCCATCATCGAGCTGCTTGCGCTCTGGATCGGCACCAAGCTCACCCGCAGCATCACCTCCTCGGTCGCCGATCTCTACGGCGCGACCACCCACGTCAACCGCGGCGATTTCAGTCACCGCATCGCCGTCAAGTCAAGCGATCAGCTCGCCGCGCTCGCCACCTCCTTCAATTCCATGACGGCCTCCATCGAGCGCCTCGTCCAGGAGCAAAAAGAAAAGCAGCGCCTCCAGAACGAACTCGCCATCGCCCAGGAAGTCCAGGCCCAGCTCTTCCCCAAAGAAATCTCGCAGCTCGAATCGCTTGAGATGCACGGCTTCTGCCGCCCCGCCCGCACCGTCAGCGGCGATTACTACGACTTCCTCGTTCTCAACTCCGGCAAAATGATCCTCGCCGTCGGCGACATCAGCGGCAAGGGAATCTCCTCGGCCCTCATGATGGCAACCATCCACTCCGCCGTCCGCGCCTACAGCATCGAGGGCATTCCATTGCTTCGCGAATTGTCGATGTCAGCCGACGCCGCAAAGTCGCGCGAGTGCCGTGACTCATCCGCGCTCAGCCTGGATCGAGGCATCGCCGCCAGTTCCAGCGTCGCCATCAGCGACACGCCGGGCGCTGAAGTCTCCCCGGGCGTGCTCCTCGGCTTGCTCAACCATCAACTCTACGAAAGCACGCCCGACTCAAAGTACGCGACGCTCTTCCTCGGTATCTATGACTCCATCAATCGCCGCCTCACCTACTCCAACGGCGGCCATCTCCCTCCCATCCTTCTCTCCGAAGATGGCACCACGCGTCTGCTCGATTGCGGCGGCTCAGTCGTCGGCCTCCTCGATAACATGGACTATCGCGAAGCGACCGTCCAGCTTCGCCCCGGCGACATCTTCGTCGGCTACACCGACGGCGTCACCGAGCCCGAGAGCGATTACGGCGAATTCGGCGAGGAGCGCCTCATCCAGATCATCCGCGAAAATCGCCATCTCCCCCTTACCCGTATCACCGAGATAGTAACCGCCGCCGTCGACGATTGGATCGGCGACAACGAGCAGCCCGACGACGTAACGCTAGTCTTAGCCCGCGCCCGCTAAAGCCTCCATCGCACATAAAAAAAGGCGAACCGGCCATCGCCAGTTCGCCCAATGCCTTCCAACCTCTGTTCTTCTTACTTGGTCCCCGCCTCAATCTCCTCCACCACGCGATCAAAGTGATACACTTTCCTGAACCCTTCCATCAGCGCCCGGCTGTCCACCGCGAGCGAGCGATTCCGCGCCGCGTCGTACCCGTAATCGCCGCCCAGCGAATAAATGTTCCCGTCAAAAATCAGCCCGACCACCTGCCCATCCTTATTAATCAGCGGACTCCCCGAGTTCCCGCCAATGATGTCGTTGGTGGTCGATAGATTCATCGGCAGCGACAAGTTCAGCGCTCCCTTCGCCTTCAGCCAGCTCTCCGGCAACTTATAAGGCGCGGCGCCCGTCGCTCGCTCAAACAGCCCGCCAATCGTCGTCTGTGGCTCGACAAACTTGCCTTCGCCATTTTCAAAGCCCTTCACCGTCCCATAGCTCAGCCGCGCCGTGAACGTCGCATCCGGATCGACACTCGTCCCATACACCGCAAAGCGTGCCGCTGCAATCCGCTCCGCAGCCGCGCGCGTCGGCGCGTCGACCCGCGACTCATATTCCTTCCGCATCGCCAGCAAATCTCCGTTGATCGACGCCATAAAGCGAATCATCGGATCTTGCGAATCCGCAATCGCCTTCTCGCCGCCGTTGTACAACTCCTCGCGCACCTTCGCATCTTCCAGATGCGTCCCGCTCACCAGCCGGTGCGCCAGCTCTTCCGGCGATTCCTGTCCCAGCATCTTCTTCACAAACGAATCGTCCGTTCCCATATCCCGCCGGATGATCGTAAAAAAATAAGCCAGGGTCAGCTCTTCCATATCCTTGTAGACCGGCACCGATGACGAGATCACCTGCTTCGTGTGCACCAGCGCCTGATCCGTGTACTCCGGCAGTCGCTGCGGGTTTGGCTTGGTGCGCTCCTCTGACGCCCGCACCAGCGTCACCGCATATCCCAGCAGCCCGCCGCGCAGATAGCGGCTGAGGGCCACCGATGCCCGTGCGAACAGATGCGCCCGCACCTTCTGCACCTCGCCGATCTCATCCCACGCCGAAGCGTCCGGGCCCAGCTTCGAATCGGCCGCCACCGCCGACCTCAACTTCTGCTCCTGCTGCTCTTTGGCCGCCATAAAATGCGGATCGAGCAACGCGCCCTGCTGCCCGAAATTTGCCTTGAAAGAATTCTCTACAAAAAAAAGATCTTCGTTCGCCTCGCGCGCCTGTTCCGGCCCGCGCCCCACAAACTGCTCCAGTTCGCCGCGATACTCCGCACCCTCCGTCAGCACGGTCGGAAACGCCGTGTCCCGCAGATAATCGAGCTGCGCCATCGTCAACTGCCGGCTCGTTCCTCCCGGATTCCCCGACACAAACACCAGATCTCCATCCTTCGTTCCGCCCGTGCTCCATTTCAAATACTCGGAGGTCGCAACCGGCTTGCCGCCCTCATACGCCCGCAGCAATCCAATGTCGAAATCAAAACGTGGAAAATTAAAATTGTCCGGATCGCCGCCAAACTGCGCCACGCCGAACTCCGGCGCGAACACCAGCCGCACATCCGTATATCGCTTGTAGCGATACAAATCGTAGACCCCGCCGTGATACAGCGAAACCACGTCGCAGCGTACGCTCGCATCCGATCCGCAACTCTGCTGCATCTCCGCCTCTTTGGCGTGCAGCGCCTTGTTCGCCGCGTCCCCAGTCTTGCCCGCGGTCACGCCCATCACCTCCGCCGTCACATCGCGAATCTCGACCAGTTGATCCAGTTCGAACGCCGGACACTTCCTCTCCTCAGCCGCCGTCTTTGCCACAAATCCTTCGTCCACAAAATTCTGCTCCTGCGTCGATAGCTCTTCCACGCAGTCCACCACGCAATGGTGATTCGTCATCACCAGCCCCTGCGGAGAAATAAATGACGCCGAGCATCCGCCAGCAATCCGCAGCGACGACAGCCGCACGTGATCCAGCCACGCTTGCGAAGGCGTGAATCCATACTTGGTCGCAACCGTCTTCGACGGAAAATTATCGAACGTCCACATGCCCTCATCGGCCCGCGCGCAATGGGTCAAAGCCCCGGCCAACAGTAAAAATGCCGCCGGCCACATCGCACACTTCGAGGTAAGATTCTTCATTATCTCTTTCCTTGCTTATTAGATTTGAACCAGATGAATCGAGCGGTGCGAAAAAAACGCCCGGTCCGAACAAAACATCTTGTGACTTCACACGTCTAACGTAGAGAGCCAGATCGGCTTGCTGGTACTCGTTCCCCACCCCACAGCATTCTACTCACTGGAGATAAAAATGCGAAAGTACGTCGCCGTTCTGATTTTCTGTATAGCCACCATTTCATCGCTCGCGCAAACCGCCGCCACGCCTGCGACCGGGTTTATCGCTGATTTCAGCAAGCATTGGGCAACGGCGAAGACTCTTACGCTCGCCGTGGCCAATGCCATGCCCGAAGAAAACTATGCGTTCAAGCCCGTTAGCGAAGAAATGTCTTTCGGCGAGCAGATGATGCACCTAACGCAGTCAAACTTTGGCTATTGCGCCTTCATCGCCGACGCCAAGCCTCCCTACGAAGAACCGAAAGACCCTAAAACAGTGAAGAAGGAGACGATCGTGAAAGATCTCGGCGACTCTTTCGATTATTGCTCGAAGCTATTCGGCACTCTCACAGAAGCAGACCTAGCCAAAGTGCACGGCACCGCTGATCGCCACTTCGAGGCCCGTGACGTCATGCTCGGCCTGATGATACATATGGCGCATCATCGAGGGCAGGCCGAAGTCTACCTGCGTCTCAAGGGCATCAAGCCGCCCGATTACAAATGGTAAGAGAAGTCCTACCGGGAGTCCGAGGAAATGAGTAATGCAGTCTTCACCGCTTAACTAAGGCATCCAGAGACAAGAACGCGGGAGAGACAACCGTCCCTCCCGCGCCCGTGTAAACCGTCTCGCCTACACCAGCCCCTGATCCAGCATCGCGTTCGCTACTTTCAAAAAGCCCGCGATGTTCGCGCCGTTCACATAATTGTCCGGCGTGCCATACTTCTCGGCCGCTTCCAGGCAGCTCTTGTGAATCGAGATCATGATCTTGTGCAGACGATCATCCACCTCTTCGCGCGTCCACGAAATGCGCGCGCTGTTCTGCGCCATCTCCAGCCCTGACGTCGCCACGCCGCCCGCATTCGCCGCCTTGGCCGGCCCATAGAGCACTTTGTTCTCGACAAACACCTTCGTCGCTTCCAGAGTGCTCGGCATGTTCGCGCCTTCGCTCACCACCTTCACGCCATTCTTGATGAGGTTCGCCGCGTCCTTCGCGTTGATCTCATTCTGCGTGGCGCTCGGAAACGCGCAATCGGCCTTGATGTCCCACAGCCAGTTGTGATCGAGCTTCTTGTCGATCGGGTTATAAACAGCCTTCTTGAACTTCTCCGCGTACTCCTTGATCCGACCGCGGCGGTTGTTTTTCAGATCCATCACGAACGCCAGCTTGTCGCGATCAATACCGTCCGCGTCATAAATCGCGCCGTCCGAATCCGACCACGTCACCGGCTTCGCGCCCAGGTCCAGCAGCTTCTCAACCGTGTATTGCGAAACGTTGCCGCTCCCGGAAACCAGGCATACTTTTCCTTCCAGCTTGTCTTTCTTCGTTTTCAACATCTCCTGCGCAAAATAAACGCAGCCATAACCCGTCGCCTCCGGACGAATCAGCGACCCGCCCCATCCGAGCCCTTTGCCCGTGAGCACGCCCGTGAATTCATTCCGCACCCGCTTGTACTGCCCGAACAGAAACCCGATCTCCCGCCCGCCCACTCCAATGTCGCCCGCCGGCACATCCGTGTCCGGCCCAATGTGCCGCGAAAGTTCGGTCATAAAGCTCTGGCAGAAGCGCATCACTTCGTTGTCGCTCTTTCCCTTTGGATCGAAATCCGATCCGCCTTTTCCGCCGCCCATCGGCAGCGTGGTCAGCGAGTTCTTAAACACCTGCTCAAACGCCAAAAATTTAAGAATGCCCAGGTTCACCGACGGATGAAAACGCAGCCCGCCCTTATACGGTCCGATCGCGCTGTTCATCTCAATGCGAAACCCTCGATTGACCTGCACTTTGCCCTTGTCGTCAAACCACGGCACGCGGAACATCAACACCCGCTCCGGCTCCGTGATGCGTTCCAGTATCTTCGATTCCTGATATTCCGGATGGCGCTCCAGCACGACGCGCAAGGACTCCAGCACTTCCAGCACGGCCTGGTGGAATTCCGGCTCAGCCGGATTCTTCGCTTTAACAAGGTTAAGAATCTGGCCGATATAATCGCCCGCCGCATGCTTCTTGGGCGGTTCCATCACTGCACTCATAAATTTGCCTCCGGTTTTTAAAAGCTCGACTCGCTTGTCAATCGGGTCGCCCCAAGTCGTTCGCAGCGTCCAGCGCGGCGAGAGCGAGCAAGCAATCCGCGCTACCCGCCCAAACCCTATAAAGGTTACTTCCTGCCCCTCGCCTTGACAATCGTTACCTTCGCGGTTACATGCTGGCCCTTTTCCATCCCTCCCGCCATAACAAGTCCGACGCCCGTCACTGCCAGCCCGCCACTATCCATCGTAGGATCGCCAGTATTCTCATTGATCGTCTCCCAACTTCCGCCCTTCACATCAAACGCAAACGTCATCGAGGATGGCTCGCTCGGCTGCCCGTTATACCCAACCCCGTTGTAGTCGTAAGGATTATCGGTTCCGCCCGAAAAATAAATCCTGCCTTTTTTCTCCGGATGCCCCGCGCCCGCAGCGATCCGAAAGCGCGCGCTCCCCGGATGCGCCGTCAGCTTCGTCCACTCAATCTTGGTGATATCGCCTTTCTTCGAATCCGGCAGCTTCCCCATCCAGCACTCGCTCGAAGCCACATACTTCGGCCCCTTCGCATCAGGATTCCGATACGCCCCATCCACATAAATAATCGTGTCTCCCGCCAGCCCCCCCGCATGTCCAAACACCGCCGTCCCCGGCAGCGGAGTCGCCTGCGTCCACGCATCCTTCTCCGTATCGTAAATCTGCACATTGTGCACCGCCTCGCCCTTTGACCGCCCCCCAATCAAATAGATGTAGCGATCGCGAAACAGCCCCACCACCGCCCCATCCACCGGCACCGGAATATCCCTGCCCCGGTAATAGCGATCCTCATACGGCACATACACGTTCAAATCCGAAAGCGTAGTTTCGTGCCCATCGTTGTCCAGCACGTATCCGCCAAAAACAAAAACCTGTCCGCCCGTCGCCACCGCCGACGCCCCCAATCTCCCCGCCACTCCCGGCACCGGACGCTTCTCCGCCCACTTCCCCGTCTTCAAATCCAGTTCGTAAGCGCGAGCCGTAACCGCATCCCAAGTCTTCTTCTGACCAATCCCCATGAACGAAAATATCTTCTGCCCAACCTCGCCCGCATAAGAGGTAGCAACCGCATTACCGGAAACCGCAGCCGGCATCGCCCCAATCTTGTCCGCCGATTCCGCCTGTAATTTGGAAGGAAGAAAAAAGGAGAGAAGAACCACCACCAGCGCAGCGTTGCAAACTGCGGATTCGCGAACCGCAGACGTAAGAGAGAGATAAAATTTCATCGCCTGAAATGATAGCAGCCCTCCCGATCCAGCAGCCGGCCAACAAAAGCGATGCGAACTGCAGGCTCGACGTTCAGCGCTCGCGGCTCGAGTCTCGAGACTTCTTCCTAAAACCAGGTCCGCCGCCGGTACTCGCGATACTCCTCCCCGAACTTCTCCTCCAGAACCCGCGACTCCTTCCGCGCCCGCACCATCTGCAGCGGAATAATCAGCAAAAGCGCCAGCAGAAAATCCAGCCTCCACACCATGATCGCCGCGCCAGTCAACAACACCACTCCCGACACATAAATCGGATTCCGGATCTTCGAATAGATCCCCTTCGTCACCAGCGCCGTCGCCTTCGCCCGCACCGAAAACGACCTTCCCAGCGTTCGCCGCGCCAGAATAACTCCGCTGAATCCAAGCACCGCCAGCGCCATCCCAACCCACCGCGCAGCGCCATGCGGCCCCGGCCCCTTGGCAAACACGATCGCCAGAACCCAAGCCCCCAAAATCAACGGAATCCAGACCCGCCAAATTGCCCCACGATCCATCCCTTCCATCTCCTCACCCCGCGTCCAAAAAAATCCTGGCAAAAAAAAAGGAGCCCGAGTAATCGGGCTCCTCACTTGTATCTGCTCTGCTCTCGGTACTTAGAACGTGAAGCGCAACGAGAACTGTCCAAACCGCCGCTCGTCATTGTTGCCGCCAGAAGCAAAGTTGTTCAAACCGCCCTTCAGACCAACTACCTGCAACGGAGTCGTTGTCGGTCCTGCGTAATAAAGGTCAGGCGTGAACGTGTACATGTTGTGGTGGTTAAAGATGTTGAAGCCCTCGGCGCGGAACTCCATTCCCATCCGCTCCGTGATTCGGAACTTCTTACCCACAGCCGAATCCAGATTCCAGGCGCCAGGTCCACGGAACGCGTTTCTGGCCGTCATGCCGGCTGGGAACGGTCCGAGATCCGAGATGCCTGTTACTGTGTTCAGCGGATCGAAACTGGCCGGAACCGGCACGTTGAGCAACGCGAACTGGTTCGCACCGACAGCAGCGGGATTCGAGCTGACACGGAAATCGGGAGTCGTGGCCGGAGTCAACCGGGGCACGGTGTACCCAATCTCGATGTTGTCATAGTCGTAGATATTGAACGGTACGCCAGTCCGTGCCGTGAAGATTCCCACAAGCGACCAACCGCCGAACGCCTGGGCTTCCGCGCTGTGGCCACTCTTGAACCACGGTGTCTCCCAAATCGGCGAAACAACGATGCGGTGCCGAACATCATAATCGGAATTGCCCCAGTCCAATTTCGGATCGAAAGGATCGGTGTAACCCAGGCTGCCTATGTAGCCCGATCCACCCTGCAAGCTGTCCGAGAACGTCGAGCTTTGGTCATCCAGCGAGTGCGACCAGGTGTAGTTCGCGACGACGCTCAACCCGGTATTGTGCAGGTTTTGCGTCTGGAACTTCAGGTTCATCGCGTTATAGCTGCTCTCGCCCAAGCTGCCTCGCATGTTGATCGCAGCGTACTGGCTGTTCGGCTGCGTCAGGCACTCAGGGGTGGGCGATCCGCCTTCCGCCACACCATTGAAGCCTGCATACGGACAATTCGGACTGAATACCAGCGGATCGCCTAGGAATGTTTGACCCGCGCCGACTTGGTTGATGTTCTCAATGTCATACAGGTGAACGCCGTGCGCACCGCTGTAACCCAATTCAACGATGGTATTGCGGGCCACTTCGCGTTGCAGTGCCAAGCTCCAGAACTGAGTCTGCGCAGTCCGGATCTGCGGATCCGGCATTCTCAGTTCGGATGGTGGCAGCGCTGCCGCTGGACCAGGCTGCCCTAGAGGGCCGAGGTCATTATTCGTGACTACTGTCGTACAGGTCGGGCTCTCAGCCGGGCAGGTGGAACTTAACACCGCGCTCGCCGGAGGGTTAAAGCTGGCGTTGTAGGTTACGTTGCCGAAGTTGCGCTCGTAGCTGATACCGAAGCCGCCGCGCAAGCTGCTCTTTCCGTCGCCGAATATGTCATAGGCGAAACCGATACGCGGTGCCAGCGTGCCCCACTGGTTCTGCCAGAATTGACCGATCGGGCTCTGCTGCGTAAGCTGCACGCCACCTGTTCTGACCTGCTCCTCTATCCCGGATCCTGCTCCAAAATAGAAGTTCGAATCCAGATCCTGGTGGTTATTGTGTTGCACGCCAAAGTGCTCCCACCGCAAGCCATAGTTCAAGGTCAACCGCGGCGTGATCCGGAAGCTGTCCTGTCCGTAGATGGCCCAATCCTTATACCGGTAGCTGCGCGCGAAATTCGCCGAGGTCAATGGCGGCGTAATCGTGCAGGCTGGAGTCTGAATCAGGTTGCCGTAAATGTCCGTTTGGCACGGCAACGCGCCCTGCGGATTAACGCGAGCATCGAAACCGTCACCCGCGAGCGTGCTCCCCAGCGGATTGCCGATCACGTTGACCAGGTCGTTCATGCTGTCCTGTCCGTTTGTGCCCAACTGTTCGACGGCCTGTGCATAAGCGCCGTAGGCAACGTTCAGTTGGATGTAAGTAAACTGGCCGCCGAACTTCATGTTGTGACGGCCCTTCGTCCATGAAATGTCATGTTCAATCTGCAAGGTGTTCTGCGGACCGCCAAATGGCAAGCCGCCCAACCCAGGCTCCGACGCGTTCTCCAAGCCTGGCATCTGGATCGTTCCGTTCGTAACTGGATCGGTCGGCGATACAAACATCAGGTTCGGAATGTACGTCAGCGATTGGTCGAACGAGTTGATGCTGTTGAAGCGGGTAAAGCTGACCTTCGTGTTGTTAAGCAGGTTCGCGTTGAAGTTGTGATTGATCGAGAACAGGTAGCTCTGGTTCGTGTTCAGGCTTCCCACGTCATACTGCGGGTATGCCGAGTAGGACGCCGTTCCATTGAAGAAGTCGTCTCTCTCTCGCCCAGCGCGGAAGAACATCTGCGTCTTATCGCTGAGGTTGTAGTCGAGACGTCCGACCAGCGTGTAGGTATTCTGCGGAGAGCCGCCGCCCGCGTTGAACGGCACCGCGAAGGCCACCTGGTCAAACACCGGCAAGGAGCCATTCGCCAACACCGGCGTTGCACCACCCGCGCCCGAACCCGGAACGTAAACGTTAAGGCCTGCACCCGCGAGGGCACCGGCGGTCGTCACAACTCCGTTGCCAGGCACAGCCCCTGTGCCAAACGAGCTAAAATAAGACTGAGAATTCGCCGGCAAACCGGCCCAGCCATACGTCGAGTTGCCTGCGACGAACCCCGGATCAAAGACCTCCTGATCCTCAATCGCGTTGCTTCGTACTCGCGTCCATTCAGTGCTTTCCGAAACGAAGAGCTTGTTCTTCATTATCGGCCCGCCCACCTCGAATCCAAACTGGTTACGGGTGTACTGGCCCTTCGGCTCATCAAGAGCCACGTTGTTGTAAGTGTTCGCCGTGTAGGCAGACAGACGGTTAAATTCCCATGCCGTACCGTGCCAGTTATTGGATCCCGACTTCGTGGAGACGTTAACCACGCCGCCCGACGCGCGGCCATATTCAGCCGAGAAGTTGTTGGTGATGACGCTGTATTCCTGCACGCCGTCCAGCGGAATATTCTCGCCGATGCTGGCGCCGAATACGCTCACGTTCTCCACGCCGTCCAGCAGGATTTCCGTGCCCGACTCGCGCTGACCGTTGATGGCAAATCCAACGCCGCGGCTCGAGAGTTCCTGTCCCGCCATTTCGCCGTTCGACGTGCTGTCGCCGTTGCTCACGTTGCCCGAGATCGCGACAAAGTCATACGGATTGCGCGTCAGGCTCGGCAGTTGCGCCAACTGCTGCGAGTCGATCAGCTGCGACAGTTCCTGGGTTTGCGTATTGACTTCCGTCGCCGCACCCGCCACTACTTCAACTACCGTGTTTCCGCTGCCGACCGTCAACTGCGCATCCAGCGTGGTATGGCCACCGACCGCGACTTCAAGCGTCGCCTTGTAGGTCTGGAAGCCTGACTTCGACACCACAACCGAATACGTTCCGGGGGTCAGGTTCTGGAGGTGATATTCGCCTAAATTGTTAGACGTCCCCGACCGCGTCGCGTTCGTCGACGTGTCCGTGGCCACGATCTTCGCGTCGGCCACCACCGCTCCGGTCGAATCCTTCACGACGCCCGCGATCGTTCCGAGCTCGGCTTGTCCGAAGACAAACGCACTCATCACTAGAAGAACGGCGAAAATTCCAATCGTCCGCCAAATTCCCTGGCTAAATATCTTGCTCATTCCCTGCCTCCTCACAACAAAATTTCGCGCTTGAGTAACCCGGATTTCAGAGCGGTGGCAAACTTCGCATCAGACCCGCTTTGCAATCGAACCTTTGAGAGAAACCGCACAGCACACTGAGATACGTGTGTCTGCCTAGGTGCAAGCAGGTAACCAAAACACTCGATGTCTATCACACTGATTACACAAATGTTATGTCAAGAGAGGCAGCATCAATCTCCGAAAATCGGAACACCGGAGACTTCCAGCATATGATTTGCCATAGAATCCACCGCAGTCGCTTACCACTTTTTTCGACCAAACGATCCGTAGAAGACAGCGTCTCGCCCCCTCGTCATTTGTCACCCGAGATTGCGCCCCATAACCCGATCGCCATCCCCAAAAACGCCAACCAACAAAAAAGGAGTCCGAGAAATCTCGGACTCCAAAACCTCTCACAACCTCAGCCCACCGCCCCTCAGCGATGCGCCCGGCTGCTAACCCAACTCCGTCTAGAAAGTAAACCTCAGCGCGAACTGTCCAAACCGCCGCTCGTCGTGGTTGCCACCCGTCGCAAAAGTATTCAACCCGCCTTTCAGACCGACGACTTCCAGCGGAGTCGTGGTCGCCCCGTCATACAGCAGGTTCGGCGTCAGCACATACATGTTGTGATGGTTGAAAATGTTGAACCCCTCCGCCCGGAACTCCAGCCCGTACCGTTCCGTGATCCTGAATTTCTTCTGCAGGGCCGTGTCAAAGTTCCATGCTCCCGGTCCGCGGAACGCATTCCTGGCAGTCATCCCCGCCGGAAACGGCCCAAAGTCCGAGATCCCGAGCGTCGAATTCAACGGCGCGAAACTCGCCGGCACCGGCACGCTCAGCAGTCCATAGTTATTGGTGCCGATCGCCGGGGCGTTCGAGCTCACATGATAATCCCTGATCGGAGTCGCCGGCGTCAGCCGCGGCACCGTGTATCCCACATACACGTTGTCGTAGTCGTAGACGTTAAACGGCACTCCGCTCCGCGCCGTGAATATCCCCGAAAACGCCCATCCGCCAAGCGCTTCGCCGATCCCGCCTCTGTCCTTGTACCACGGCGTTTCCCAGATCGGCGAAATCGCCACGCGGTGCCGCACATCAAAATCCGAATTCCCCCAGTCCAGCTTCGGGTTCGTCAGATCCGTGTAGCCCAGGCTTCCAATGTCCCCCGAACCTCCCTGCAGGCTGTCCGAAAAGGTCGAGCTCTCATCGTCCAGCGAATGCGACCACGTATAGTTCCCGACCATACTCAGACCCGTGTTGTGCAGGTTCTGCGTCTGGAATTTAAGATTCAGCGCGTTGTAGCTGCTCGATCCTCGGCTGCCGCGGTCGTTGATCGCCGCATATTGCAAATTGGCGCGCGACAGGCACGCCCCCGTCGCGGTCACATTGCTCGCGTTGCACTCCGGATTGCCGATGTTCGCCGACTCTCCCAGATAAACCTGCCCCGCTCCGAGCTGGTTGATGTTGTTGATGTCATACAGATGCACCCCGTGCGCGCCGCTGTATCCAACTTCAACAAGCGTGTTGCGTGCCACCTCTCGTTGCAGATCCAGGCTCCAGAATTGCGTCTGCGCCGTGTGAATTTGAGGATCGGGCATGCGCAACTCCACCGGCGTCAGGTTCGATGGCGGACCAGGTTGCCCCAGCGGACCGAGGTCATTATTGGTCACCACCACCGTGCATGCCGGATTGTCCGGTGAGCACGTCTCGCTCAACACCGCGCTCGCCGGTGGATTGAAGCTCGCGTTATAGGTCACGTTGCCGAAGTTGCGCTCGTAGCTGATCCCGAACCCGCCGCGCAAGCTCGATTTGCCGTCCCCGAAAATGTCATACGCAAATCCGATTCTCGGCGCCAGCGTTCCCCAGCTCGGAGCCCAGAACTGCCCCACCGAACTCTGCTGCGTCAGTTGCACTCCGCCCGTGGCCACCTGTTCTTCCAGCCCGCTTCCCGGACCATAGTAGAAGTTCGAGTCCAGATTTTGGTGATTGTTGTGCTGCACGCCGTAGTGCTCGTACCGCAATCCATAATTCAACGTCAGCCGCGGAGTAAACCGGAAGCTGTCCTGCGCATACGTCGCCCAGTCCTTATACCGGTAGCTGCGCGCCGCAACCGCCGGCGGCAATGGCGGCGTCACCACGCTGTTCGCCGGGCAGGGCACCACCGGATTGCCGAACTGATCGAGCGGGCATGGCAGCGCGCCTTCTGCATTCACGCGCGCCGAAAATCCTCCGTTGCCGGCCAGCTGGCTTCCCAGCGGATTGCCCACCGCGTTCACCAGATCGTCCATGCTGTTCTGCGGTGCGGTGCCCAACTGCTCCACCGCCTGGTTGTAGGCGCCGTACGTGTAGTTCAGTTGGATATAGGTGAACTGGCCGCCGAACTTCATGTTGTGCCGGCCCTTCGTCCACGAAAAATCATGCTCGAGTTGCAGCGTATTTTGCGGACCGCCCACCGGCACGCCGCCGACTCCCGGCTCCGACAGGTTCTGCAGCCCAGGCAGCTGAATGACGTTGTTGTCCACCGGATCCACCGGCGACACAAACATCAGGTTCGGCGTAAACGTCAGCGAGTTGTCGAACGACGTGGCCGAGTTATACCGGGTGAAGCTCACCTTAGTATCACTTAGCAGGTTCGAATTGAAAGTATGGTTCAGCGAGTAAAGATACATCTGGTTCGTAGTTAGGCTGCCCGTATCGTACTGCGGGTAAGCCGAGTAAGTCGTCGTTCCGTTGAATTGCAGAATTCGTTCATGCCCCAATCGGAAGAACATCTGCGTCTTGTCGCTCAGGTTGTAGTCGGCTCGCGCTACCCAATCGTAGGAATTTCCCGGCAAGCCGCCACCCGCGTCATACGGAGCGGTAAAGGCTACTTGGTCGAAAACCGTCTGGCTCGCTGCCACTGGCGTCACTCCGTTGATCGGATTAACCACCAGTCCCGCTGTTGCCAGTTGCCCCGCCGTAATCGTCCCCACGGTTGGCGCCGGGTTAGTCGCAAATGCCGAGAAGTAAGCCGCCGCGTTCGCCGGCAACATCGCCGCGAATGCCGGATCGAATACGTCTTCAATCTGCGGTGCGTCGCTCCGGATCCGGATCCACTCGTTGCTGCCCGAAACAAACAGCTTATTTTTTACGATCGGCCCGCCTACCTGGAATCCAAACTGATTCCGCGTGTAAGTGCCCTTCGGCAGATCGTTCGCATCATTGTTAAAAGTATTCGCCGTGTAAGCCGACAGTCGATTGAACTCCCATCCTGATCCATGCCAGCTGTTCGTTCCCGTCTTGGTCGTTACGTTCACCACCCCGCCCGAGGCTCGACCGTACTCCGCGCCGAAGTTGTTGGTGACGACGCTATACTCCTGCACCGCGTCGATCGGAACGTCCTCGCCAATCAGCGCGCCAAAAACTGCAAAGTTCTCCATCCCGTCCAGCAGAATTTCCGTGCCGGTATTGCGCTGCCCGTTCATGGTGTAGCCCACGCCGTGGAGCGTCGTCTCCTGCCCGCCCATCTGTCCGGTGCCGTTGGAGGTCGAGTCACCGTTGCTGACGTTGCCGGAAATCGCCACAAAGTCGTACGGGTTGCGCGTCAGGCTGGGAAGCTGCGCCATCTGCTGCGTATCCACTAACTGCGACAATTCCTGCGTCTGCGTGTTGACCTCCGTCGCCGCGCCCGCGGCCGTCACTTCGACCACCGTATTTCCCGCGCCCACCGCCATGTGCGCGTCCACCGTCGAGTGTCCGCCCACGGCGACTTCAACCGTCGCTTTGAACGTCTGGAATCCGTTCTTCGAAACCACCACCGAATAGACCGCGGGCGGCAGTTGCGGAATCTGGTACTCGCCCAGGTTGTTGGTCGCGGTGTTGCGAGCGCCATTGGTCGCGGTATTGGTGATCTGCACCTTCGCGTCCGCCACCACTGCTCCCGTTGTGTCCGTCACCACCCCGGCAATCGTTCCCAGTTCGCCTTGCGCGAACCCGAATACGCTCACCAACAACACCACGGACAGGATTGCCATCGTCCGCCAGAATTTCCGCACGCACAAACCGCTCATTGCTGCCTCCTGTTTCGGTTCGAGTTCAGGCAATCCGGGTAGACACACGTGTCCTGTCAGCGTGAAGAAACATTTTTCTCGCTCAGACTCGCAGCCGTCAGCGTTCTGTCGGAAAAACCCAACCGCTATCGGTGCGACCCAGGAAGAGCTTCACTCCGCAAACAAACCTCAACTCGTTGCGATACAAAAAGCACGTAGCCAGCCAAACCGCTCGGCCCTTGCGAATATTTCCGGAAAAGTTTCCGTCGGGATCAACAAATCAAAACAAGGTAGGAGTTACTAAGTTGACTTACAATACTTTGACAATGACAGTTAGTCTAACCAACAGTTAGTCATAACTTCTAACTGGCGCTAGACAAACCGTTGTGAAGTCCTATTTGTACAGCGTTTATCGTAGCGTTCCGCACTGCCGTCACTGGCGCCACTATGGCGCCTCATAGAAAAACAATCGGGAAGCTCCCGAATTTGGAAATCACTAGTAACAAAACAAACGGCAACAAAACAAGCGGCAACCAAGCAACCAGCAATCTGTAAGCAACCCGGCTCGAAATCCAGGTTTTACTTTTTTCTCCCTTCTCGACAACACACCATACTGGTGAAGTGTTTTTTGTCAGCCGCCAACGGGTTCCGCGATGCTATCAGCGCAATAACCGTCGCCGTCGTAGCTTTCACGGTGTGACCCGCCCCTGTGGTAGCCTGACCCCAACATGAAATTCGCGGCCCTGTTCCTGACTCTCGCGGCGCTCTTCGTCTTCCCCGCGTCCGCCCAAAATCCCGACGTCTTCCTCATCACCATCGATACCCTCCGCGCCGATCATCTCGGCTGTTACGGATACAAAGACATCGAAACTCCCACCATCGATTCCGTCGCCGCCGATGGCGTCCGCTTCTCCCAGGCCTTCACCCACAGCCCGATTACCAACACCTCGCACACCACCATCCTCACCGGACTGCTTCCCAGCGTGCACGGTGTCACCGACTTCGGTGTCCCGCTCGCGCCGAGTCACGTCACCTGGGCCGAACTGCTCAAGAAGCAGGGATACACCACCGCTGCCTTCATCGGCGCCGTCATCCTCGACAGCAATCAGCTCGCGCCCGGCCTCGATCGCGGCTTCGATTTCTACGACAACTTCCCCGCGAAAACCGAAAGTAAAGACCGCTTCGGCCGCGTCGAACGCCGCGCCCAGGCCGTCATCACGGACGCCGAATCCTGGTTCGCCCAGCACCCGACCGCCCCACGCTTCATGTGGGTCCATCTCTTCGATCCCCACGATCCCTACGAGCCGCCGCCACCGTTCTCCGAAAAATACGCCAAACACCTTTACGACGGAGAGATCGCCTATGCCGACTCTCAGCTCGGCCACTTCATCGGCACCCTGAAAAAGTCCGGCGTCTACGACAAAGCCATCATTATTATTGTGGGTGACCACGGCGAGGGTCTCGGCGAGCATGGAGAAGATACTCACGGCCTCTTTCTCTACGACTCCACCCTCCACGTTCCGCTCATCGTCAAGCTCCCCGCCGGGGCCCATCACGGCGAAGTCATCGAAAAGCTGGTCCGCACCACCGACATCCTTCCCACCGTCCTCGCGCTCACCAGCACGCCCGCGCCTCCTGAACTCAACGGCGCGTCACTCGTCCCGCTAATCAACAGCGAAAATGATCCCGCCCGCGAACTTCTCGGCGAGACCGATTATCCCCTCCGCTGGGGCTGGGCGCCGATCAAAGCTCTACGCGAACAAAAGGCGAAACTGATCGAGGCGCCCAAACCCGAGTTCTATGATCTCGAGTCCGATCCCCACGAATTGAAAAACCTCTATGCCGCCGGAAGCCCCGCCCAGAGCGGCAATTCAGCGGCGCGCGGCACTCAGGCGGAGCTCCAGACCGAGATGGTCGAATGGAAATCAAAGCTCCCCGCGACGCCCGCGTCCGCCGCCAATCTCCCCGACCCCAAAGATAAAGTCGAAGTCCAGAACCTTCTCCACAACTCCATGCTCGCCTCCGATGACGGCCGCACCGCCGACTCCCGAAAATTTTTAGAGAAGGCGGTCGAGGTCGATCCCACCTCCGCCACCGCCCTCCGCCAGCTCGGAGAACTCGAACTCGCCGCCGCCGACTACCCGCCGGCCGCCACCCATCTCAAGCGCGCCATCGAGCTCCGCCCCGACGACGCAGTCGCCGCCTTCGAAGCCGGCCAAGCCTTGGAGAAGACCGGAGACTACGCCGGCGCCCGCGCCGCCCTCGAAGCCAGCCTGAAGTCAAACGCCGGCCAGACCAACGCCCGTCTCCTCCTCGGTCAGGTCTACCTGAAATTAAAAGACGCGCGCAGCGCCGACGACCAGTTCGAAGCCGCCCTCCTCGCCGACGCCGACAACGTTGAGGGACGCCTCGGCCTCGCCGAGGCCCAGGTCATGAAGGGCGACTTCGCCGCCGCCCGCCCCGACCTCGAGCAGCTGACCAAGTCCGACCCGTCCAACGCCCCGGCCTGGCGCCTCCTGGCCCGAGCCTACAAGGGCCTCCACCGCGAGGCCGACGCCGCCAAGGCGGAAGCCAAAGCCGCCTCCCTGGAAAAAAAGTAGGCAGTGCTCCACGGGAAGCATTGGAGCAGATGCTTCCTTGTGGAGCATGTGTACATGTGCTCCACGTGGAGCATGTGCAGGTTTTATTGTACTTACATAAATATATTGAATGTGCTGATAAACTCTGGCGCTGCCTGGGGTTAGCTGGTTTTGACTGGAGAGCTTGCGTTTCGGCGGGGGGCGCTTTGCTTGTGCTCCATGACGGATTGCGTTGCATCAGCGGGAATAGTGGCGGACGGAGAAGGAGATTGGGAGGCCTACGAAGAACCAATGCTCCACGAACTCGGTTGCCTGGTAGATGAACGGGGTGGCGTGGCGGTGGGGGACAGCGGAGAGCGGAAGGACTATCAGGTGCATGAAGAAGTAGACTAGGCCCCCGAAGATCATGCCGCAGAGGATGGGGCGATTGATCAGGATAGGCAGGCGTCGGCTGGCCAGATAGTAGACGGTGGCGGCTCCGATGGCGATGACGAAGTGCAGGATGACTCCCAGAATGATGGTGGGAACGCCTCCGGTGTAGGAACTGGGCCCGAGGACGCCGGTGGCGATGTGCTGGGGAATCACGAGCGGGTGATGCGGGCTGTAGACGATCATGGCGTAGAGAAGATCGAGGGCTCCGACGATGAGACCTCCGACGAGGATTGCCGGGGCTGGACGGGGAGCCGCGTGGATTGTGGGGTCTGTCGACATTGAGGAGTTTCTCCGGTTTGATTTCAGTTCGCCACGTCTGGTTAGACGGGCACGGGGGCGGATTGGCACTATGGGCTTCGGGATATGGTCAGTTGAGCATCAGACGATGACTAAAAACCCATGGCGTTGACGTTGTGGTTCCCATGTCTCGAAAACCACGAGACATGGGGCACCCATCGTGCCCTTTCAAAACCTTGTACACCTACAAAGCGGGTTCAGACTGCACCACGGCCATTTTTCGATTCAAACTGCACCGCACCCATTTTTCATGTTCTTTTCATCTGGGCGGTTTATGCTTTTAGGTTGGAGTTGATTGCGATGGGCACTAAGGCTCGAACGGTTGCGCGCGCTAAACGGAATGCTCCGGCATCTCCGTTGAAGGCGGTTGAGGGGCGGGCGATTGCAGCTGCGGAGGCGGCTGAGCAATTTTCGGAGGATGAGCTTTCGGCGATGGTGCTGCGGGCTTGCCTGATTGCGCGGGATGCGGTGTTCAATGTGCGGGACTCGATTGCGTCGGGATCGCAGCTGGCGATTCTGGCGATCAAGGATTGCGAAAAAGAGCTGGACCAGATCGAGCGCAAGATTGACGAGAAGCTTCCGGGAGCGATTACGCGGGTGGGCGAGGCGAAGGCGCGCGAGCTGCTGGCCTGCCTGAAATTTATTACCGACCTCGAGCGGATCGGAGACCTGGCTTACAGCGCGGTGATGCAACTGGAGGCGCGGCGGGAGAAGCTGCCGGCGGCCGACTCACGGCAACTGGTGGAGATGGCGTCGCTGCTGTGCGAGATGCTGGAGCAGGTGCATGAGGGATTTCTGACGCGCAATCCGGAAAACGCACAGAGCGTGCTGCGCTCGGATCCGGAGGTCGATCGCCTGTGCCATGCGCTGTTTCAGCGGCACCTGGCGGCGAGGAGTTCTACGGCGGCCACCAGGGGGAGCGCGCAGAACTTTGACATTCTGCTGGCGGCGCAGGCGCTGGAGCGGATCGGCGATCATGCGAAGAATCTGGCGGAGGAAGTGTACGGGCTGGCGGAGGGACGCTCGCTGCGGCACAATGCGCGGAAGCTGGCTTACTCTTAAGAAGAAAAAGCGGGTGCGGGCTACAGCCCCCACAGATTCAGCGATCTTCCGTCGCCTCTCTCACGATCCGAGCAGCGGCTTGACTGGCGTCTTCTTTGAACGGAACAAGTTTTCTGACTGGGACGTTGGCGACTGGCGAGCCCTTTAACTTTTGTGCCGATAAATTGAAGGCCTCAATTGTGGCGAACTGGCCATCCCGCATGAGCTTGGTTATTCTAAATGGGGTTGCCCCGTACCCCTGCGCGAGCACTGTCTGGCCTTCTTTGAACATAATGACAGTCTCCCACACGCCGAACCCGATTGCTACCCGTGTGGAAATTCAAGCTGCACCACTACCGAAAAACGTCCCACTTTCCCGCCCCAGGTCTATTCTTCGGGACATTCCTCAGAGCGACCCGCGCAGGTCGTAGCTGCCGCGCAAGTGGGAAGTTAAGTATTCCCCACTCTTGCCGATATGGTTGTTTGAGACTCCTACGTTGAGAGGTGATTGCCTTGCAAACAGTCTTGTTGGTCGAGGACAGCAAGATCTCGATTGTGGAGAGAAGGCAGTGCCTAAATAAGGCTGGATATCAGGTGTTCGTCGCGGTTGACGGCCTAGAGGCTCTGAGTGTTGCCCGTGACAATCAACCCGACCTGATCCTGCTGGATATGATGCTGCCCAAACTCGACGGTCCATCTGTGCTGCGCGCGCTGAAAGCCGACGCATCGACGGCGCAAATCCCGGTGATTGTGGTGACCGGCCTCTCGCGAAATAACGAAGAGAGGCTGCTGAACGATGGGGCTGCCGCTTTCGTAGGAAAAGAGCAATTGCAGAGAGGCAATGGGCCGCTTCTTTACACGATCAAAAAGGTTCTAGGTGGTCTGACGCCTTAGGCGCGGCCGCTCGACGCAGCAGTCAGGACGAGGATCGATTTCCTGAGGATTGAATGCGATGACATTGCCACAAGCCGCTCTGGCCGGGTCTTACGATTACCGACTGGTCGCGGTGTCGGTGCTGATTTCTGTGCTGGCGTCTTATGCGGCGCTTGGTCTTGCGGCGCGGGTTACGGCGGCACATGGCCGGGCACGGTTCGCGTGGCTGACGGGCGGGGCGACGGCGATGGGCATCGGCATATGGTCGATGCACTACATCGGCATGCTGGCATTCAGCCTTCCCTTCCGCATTCTCTACGACTGGCCGACGGTGCTGCTTTCTCTTATGGCGGCGGTTTTTGCCTCGGGCGTGGCGCTGTTTGTGGTCAGCCGTTCGCGCATGTTGTGGTTTGAGGCGCTGGCCGGCAGCGTGGCGATGGGAACGGGCATAGCGGCCATGCACTACATCGGAATGGCGGCGATGCGGATGCCGGCGATGTGCAGCTATTCGACGACGCTGGTGATTCTGTCGGTGGCGCTGGCGGTCGCGATTTCGCTGGTGGCGCTGTGGCTGACTTTTCGTTTTCGAGACGAGCGGCAATCCTCAGGCGGGCAGAAGATTGCGAGCGCGCTGGTGATGGGCGCGGCGATTCCGGTGATGCATTACACGGGCATGGCGGCGGCGAGTTTCAGGGCGACGATGGAAGCGCCGGATTTGAGTCATGCCATCGATGTTTCGGCGCTCGGCACGGCGGGAGTTGCGATCGTCGCGTTCATGGTGCTGAGCCTGGCGGTGTTGACTTCGCTGATCGACCGCCGATTCTCGGCGCAGGCGCGGGAGCTGGCGTCGAGCGAGGAACGGTACCGCGAGCTGGTGGAATCGGCGCAGGTGATTCTGTGGCGCAGGAATATTCAGACATCGCATTTCAGCTACGTGAACCAGGAAGCGAAGGTTCTGGTCGGTTACGAGGTCAGTGAATGGATGGGCGAATCGAGTTTTTGGCTCGATCACATTCATTCGGAGGATCGGGCACAGGTGGAGTCGTCGTGTGCGAGGGCGATTGAAGAGAAATCAGCGCAGGAGTTTGAGCACCGCATGGTGGGCGCGGACGGGAAAATTTTCTGGTTACGGACTTCGGTGCGGGTGATGGCGGGAGCGGGCGGGAAAGATGAACTGGGCGGCGTGATGGTCGACATCACGGAGCGCAAACTGGCGCAGGAGGCCGCGGAGGACGCGAATCGCGCCAAGAGCGAGTTTCTGGCGGCCATGAGCCATGAGATTCGGACTCCGATGAACGGCATACTCGGGATGACCGACCTTGTGCTCGACAGTGAATTGAGTGAAGAGCAGCGGGATCAACTTGGCATGGTCAAGTTTTCAGCCGAGTCACTGCTTTCGATCATCAACGACATTCTGGATTTTTCCAAGATCGAGGCGGGGAAACTTGAACTCGACTTGATTCCTGTGGATCTGCGAGACAGCCTCTGCGAAACCATGAAGTCATTCGGCTTTCGCGCGCATGCGAAAGGGCTGGAACTTATCTACGATGTGGACCCTGAAATTCCGGAAGGGCTGCTGGGAGATCCGGGGCGGGTGCGGCAGATTCTGATCAACCTGATTGGCAATGCGGTGAAGTTTTGCGAAACGGGGGAGATTGCGGTCACGGTTGAGGAGGAACGACCGGCGGAGGAGAGACGTGAGTCGCCGGATATTGCGCGGCTGCATTTTTCGGTGAGAGACACGGGAATCGGGATTCCCGCTGACAAACAGAAGAAGATATTTGAGGCCTTCTCGCAGGCCGACGGCTCGACAGCGCGGAAGTATGGGGGCACTGGGCTGGGGCTGACGATCTGCTCGCGGCTGGTGGAGCTGATGGGCGGGCGTATCTGGGTAGAGAGCGAGCCGGGCGAGGGAAGCACTTTTCACTTTACCCTGGGCATGAAGGTTCGGAAGACAGCGGGCGAACGGGCGCGGCCTGTTCAACGCGAGGAGCTGCAGGAAGTTGAGGCGCTTGTCGTGGATGACAACTTCACCAACCGGCAACTTATGAAGTCAATGCTGAGCCGGTGGGGGATGCGACCGACGGTCGTGGATGGCGGTCGACCGGCTCTTGAGGCGCTGGGGCAGGCGAAGAGCGCTGGACATCCGTTTGCGCTTGCGCTGCTGGACGCGCACATGCCCGGGATGGATGGCTTCGCTTTAGCCAAGCAAATTCGGGACAACCCGGAGTTACAAGGCACGATGCTGATGATGCTGACTTCTGGCGGCTCTGCTGGAGATGGAGCGCAATGCCGGGAGCTGGGAATTTCCGCCTATCTGCCGAAGCCCATCCGCCAATCTGAACTTCTGGAAGGGATCAGCCGGGTTCTGCAGAGGCTCCCGACAAAGGAGACGCCGGTGGTCGCGCGGCAGAGTCTGCGCGAGGAGCGGAACAGAGTTCGGATTCTGCTGGCGGAGGACAATCTGGTGAACCAGACCGTGGCCGTGCGCCTGCTTGAGAAGCATGGCTATACCGTCAACGTGGCGGGGAATGGCCGGGCAGCACTTGCCGCTCTTGAACAGGACAACTTTGACCTTGTGCTGATGGACGTTCAGATGCCTGAGCTGGACGGTTTCGAGACGACTGCCGCGATCCGGACGAAGGAGCAACTGACTGGAGCGCATATCCCGATTCTTGCCATGACAGCGCATGCGCTAAAAGGCGATCAGGAGCGCTGCATCGCCGCGGGGATGGACGGCTACCTCTCAAAGCCGATTAATGCACAGGAACTGCTGGCCAGCCTGGAGGATCATCTTCCGTCAAATGTGAGGGTGATTGAAAAGGGCGCGGAACCGAGAAGGAATGGGGCTTCGGCGGGAAGGTGATGATGAGAGTTGAGACTTGCCGCTTCACGATTGTGAATGGCTATGCGATTTGGTGAGTTGGTAGAGAGAGGAGTCTTGCGCTAACCCTTCTCCGCACTCGATACGGTGCCGCTGAGCGTGACTTCCCTCTGGAGAAGAAGGCTGCCCGGGGGGCCAGAAGCAAGTGGTGGGACGCTTTCTCCAGTCCGGTTTGAGAGCAAAAATCGCGAAAGTCCACCCATTTCCTGCAATTTACGGGGCAATCCAGGCGGATTTCTCTGCACTCGAGACTTTATGGTAGCGCTACCGGGAATCGAACCCGGGTTTGAAGATTGAGAATCTTCCGTCCTAACCCCTAGACGATAGCGCCACAAGAGGTATCTGGCCGAATTTCCGGCGAACAGACCACGATTATAACAAACTGAATTAGTACTTAAGGCCGGTTAAAAACTGCGGTCCGCGGACCACGCTTTTGTCTCGGGGAGCTTTGCCCCTCGTTTCAAAATCGTCGAGGATGACCTTTCGGGGCAGAGATGTCGACATTTCACCGGCTGGCCCTGGTAATTCTCAGTTAGTGAAACCGCCGGGTTAGGACAGTTGCCTGCTTCGCGGACGTTTCCAAGTCTGCCAAGATGGCATGATTCCTCAGGCAACAACTCTGCGCATCCGACTACAACTAAATCCGTTAGCGCGTCACATGCGCTGCACGAAGCGAACACGCCCGGAGCATTGACAACTCACCGCATTGATGACAGGTTGGGCACCGAGTTCGGAACCATCGGGCGCTCTGAAACTGGTTCCGACAACTTCGGAGCGTATCCCGCAGCAATACCAGGAGAGAAAGAATGAAAACTGCATTTCGATTGATGTTGCTATCGCTCGCGTTCTTCGGGATGGCGTCGCTAGTGAAGGCCCAGAGTGTCGAACAAAGTCCCGAGGTTACGCACAACACGTGGACGAGCGGCGCGGCCATGCCTACAGGAATCGTAGAGCCAGCTGGTACGGGCGTTCTCAAAGGAGAGATCTACTTGGTGGGAGGGCAGAATTCCTCTGGGACGGTGATCGCGGACACCCAGATTTACAACCCGGCCACGAATACGTGGACTACGGGCGTGTCTCTGCCAACGGCGACCGCAGACGGCGCGGCCGCGGTGGTGAAGAACATCTTGTACGTCATTGGCGGGGACACGAGTGGAGGAGCGACCAACGCAGTGTGGGCGTACAACCCGAAGACAAAGACGTGGTCCGGGAAAGCCGCGATGCCAACGGTAAGGGACAGCATCGGGGCGGTCGTGGAGAAGAACATCATCTACGTGATCGGCGGGGAGGTCAATGGCAGCCGGTTTGCCAATGTCGAAAGCTACGATCCGGCGACCGATACGTGGACAGAGGAAGCGCCGTTAGCGGTTGCGAAATCGGAGCCTTCGGTCGGCCTGATTGGAACCACCATCGTGGCCGCCGACGGATTTGCGTCCGGCGGGGACAC
>JBAWAI010000444.1:0-13056 GCA_049589215.1 Terriglobales bacterium
CACCGCGTCCTTCGGTCATTTCACGCACAGTCTGCCCAACATCGGCCTTCGAAGCATCAATAGTTTGGCTGAGGCCGAAGCTCTTAGCTATTGTAAGCCTCGCCGGATACAAATCGGAAGTAATCACGCGCGCACCCGCCCGCTTCGCGAGCACCGCCAAAATCGTTCCGATCGGCCCCTGCCCAATGACCAAAACGGTCTCTGCGGGCCTGAGCCGGAGGCTCTCGATGCCTTTGATGCAAGTGTTGACGGGCTCGACAAAACTCGCCTGCTCAAAGGAAACGTCATCGGGGATCCGGACTGTTCCCTTTTGAACAATCCAGTCCATCACGCGGACAAATTCCGAGAAGCCTCCGCCGGAAGGCTCGAATCCCGCCGTGCAGCCAACTCTTTTGTAGGTGACGCACTGCGCAAAAGTCTGGTGACGGCAGTAGTAACATTCGCGGCAGGGAATGTGATGGAAGACCATCACGCGATCGCCTGGAGTGTATTCCCGGACGCCCGCGCCCACCTTCGCCACCACGCCCGAAGTCTCATGCCCGAAAATTCTGGGCGCTGAGTGCGACCCGGTCGAAATCTTCTTCAGATCCGTTCCGCAGATTCCGCAAGTGTGCACGCGGACCAGAATTTCGCCGGGGCCAATTTCGGGCACCGCAACGTCCTCCAGCCGCACGTCATCAATGCCGCGATAAACAGCAGCCTTCATGGTCGCGGGAATTCGCTCCATGTCCCGCTCCATCGCTGATAATCCAACCATTGCCATATAAGTCCGTTATGACTCGCGCCCCGAACTCACGCCTGCGGGCGTGAGCGCAGCACGCTCCAGATAACTCTCGATTGCTCCACAGAGCGCCCGGGCCGCTCGCGCGCTGTTCCGCGCCAGGGCAATCGTCCTTCCCCAAAACCACGGACGCATCGCAACATGCATTGCGAAGCGCGCGTGGCGAAACTGCCCGCCCACCGAGACGAACTCGTTAACCGGCGGCATCGCAAAATCAAATTCGTCCGAGATCGCCTTTAACGCCGCGAACTCGAGTCCGTGAGCCTGTGCTCCCATCGCCACTGACGCGCCTTCCATATCGACGGCAATCGCTCCATAGGAGCTAGCCAAGCGCCGCTTCTGCTCCGGCCCGGCAACCGATAGCGCGCTTACCACTGTTCCACTGCCGCAGCCGGTATCTGTGCGTGAACCGTCCGCTCCGTTCACCACTACGCGCGGCTCCACGATGTCAGCGACCTTGAGCGATGCATCCAAAGCTCCCGCAAATCCGACCGAGAGCATCTTCGCAGGCCGTGCCTGCTGAATCACCGCTTCCGTCGCCCGCCGGCCGTGTTCGGCGCCGATTCCGCTACAGACCGCGACCACCCTGCCCGCTTTGTCATCTCCGTTGTCAAAAAATGGATAGCTGCGCCCGTCGTGCCAGATCTGACTCGCCTTCCAGCCGCGAACGAGCGGAGCAATCTCTTCTTTGATCGCCGAAACCAGCGCGATCTGCGCTCGCCGCGCCGGTTCGGTCCGAATGACGTCAGACATATCCGTTGGCCTGAAACCATTCCACCGAACGCCGCAGCGCGTTATCCACCGGAACCGTCCGCCAGCCCAGTTCTCGCTCCGCCTTCGCCGAGGTCACGAACATCATCTTCCGCCCCATGCGGACGGCATCAATCGTGGCCCGCGGCTCGCGCCCCAAAAGCCGCCCGGTTACCATCTCATCAACCACGCCAGTCGCCAGCGCGAACACATATGGCAGTTTGACCGTCGGCGACTTCAGCCCGGTGATCAGGGCCAGCCGGTCCAGAATTTCCTTCAGCGTAAGATTCTCTCCGCCCAAAATGTAGCGCTCGCCTGTTTTGCCTTTTTCAAGTGCGTGAACGTGACCGCGGGCGCATTCCGTGGCATCCACCAGATTTAGTCCCGTCTCCACATAGGCGGGAAACTTGCGCTTCAAAAAATCGAGCACTATCCTCCCCGTCGGAGTCGGCTTCACATCACGCTCGCCTATCGGCGTAGTCGGATTCACGATCACCACGTCGACGCCCGATCTTGCGGCCTCGAACGCAACTTGTTCGGCCATAAACTTCGACCGCTTGTAGTGCCCGATCATGTCGCCGATCGATACCGGACTGTCTTCGTTGGCCAACGCTCGATCAGTCGATGCTCGAACGGTCAAAGCTTTACCAGTTAAAGCTGGCGACTCACGCCCGACCGCAGGGCCAGACGCGTGACCGTTCGAACCAAAACCCATCGTGGCCACGCTCGAGGTATAGACCACGCGCCGAACGCCCTGCTTTCGTGCCGCCTCCAAGAGACCGCGCGTACCCTCCACATTCGAGCGGTACATCTCCTCGGGATCGCGTACCCACAGCCGGTAATCGGCCGCGACGTGGAATACAACCTCGCAACCCGAGACCGCTCTCTCGATCGAAGCCGGGTCGCGCAAATCTCCGACGACGCGCTCGGCATTCAAATCCGCAATATTCCGCAGATCGCTCGAAGGCCGCACCAGCAGCCGCAAGCCGGCTCCTTGCGCGGAAAGAACGCGGGCTACATGACTGCCAAGGAAGCCGGTGGCGCCAGTGACAAAAACTTTCAAAAAACAGTTCTCAGTTGTCCGCTCTCAGTAAAATCCAAGCTGCCTTCAAACAAGCCCCAAGCAGTAACCGACAGCTGATAACAGACACTTAGCTTTTCTCCGCCATTACCTTGGCGTATGCGGTCAGGGCTATCAACGGAAAGTACTGCGCGTACAGGTTGTACTTGAGATAAAACACGCACGGAAATCCCGTGCCGGTATAGAGCGCCTCTTCCCACGCTCCATCCTTTTTCTGCGTCTTCAGAAGGTAAGCAATGCCTTGCGCCACGCACTCACTCCGCGTGTCGCCGACCGCCAGAAGTCCCATGATCGCCCACGCCGTTTGCGAAGCAGTGCTCTCACCCTGGCCGCGCAGATTCGGGTCGTCATACGAGGCCATCGTCTCGCCCCAGCCACCGTCCGAGTTCTGCACCATGCGCAACCACTCCGCAGCCTGCTGCACCATGGGTTCGTTGCGGTCTACTCCGACCGCCTCTAGGCCACGCAGCACGAGCGCGGTGCCGTAGATATAATTTGTGCCCCACCGTCCAAACCAGCTGCCATCAGCCTCCTGCTCATCGCGCACAAACTGAATTGCTTTCTTCACCGCCGGATGGCTCTGATCGAATCCATAGGTTACGAGGCACTCGAGCACGCGACCCGTAATATCGACCGTCGCGGGATCGAGCATCGCATTGTGGTCCGCGAAGGGCACATACTGAAACACCATGCGGTCGTTGTCCTTATCGAACGACGCCCAGCCGCCGTTTTTGCATTGCATCGACAGCACCCAATCGATGGCGCGCTGCACCGACTCACGCTGATAGCGGCCGTTCGAATGCTCGACCCGGCTGAGCGCCAGGCAGACCATGGCGGTGTCATCCACGTCCGGATAAAACTCGTTGTTGAATTCGAAATACCACCCGCCCGGCTCGCCCTTCGGGTTCTTGATCTTCCAGTCGCCGGGCTTTCGCACTTGCTTCTGGAGAATCCAGTCCGCGCACTTTACTAGCCGCGGATCGGTTGCAGGAACTCCCGCCTCGCCCAGGGCAAACAACGCATAGGCCGCGTCCCACACCGGCGACATACAGGGCTGCATGCGAAATGTATCGTCTTCTTCGATCCCCAGCTTTTCGAACTCATCGGTCGCGCGAATCACCTGCGGATCGTCGAGCGAATACCCCAGGCAGCGCAGCGCAATAATCGCGTTCATCATCGACGGATAAATTGCGCCCAATCCGTCGCTCATCTCAAAGCGTTCCAGCATCCACTTCTCGGCCTTTTTCAGGGCGACCGATCGCAGCGGCCGCACGTGCACCGCCTCAAACCAATGCGTCACCCGGTCAAGCACCAGAAAGAAATTCCGCCACGAGAAGAGCTTCTTCGCCCAAGGCAGGCGCATGCGCGACTTGTCGCGTCCGCCCACAAACAACTCTTCCACGCCCATCTCGTCGGGAATCTTCTTGAACGGCTTTTTCGCGTAGCAGATGGAAAGCGGCACAAGAATCGCGCGCGACCACGAAGAAATTTCGTAGATGTTGAACCAGAACCAGTTCGGAAACAGCACAATCTCCGGGGGCACAGCCGGCACCGCGTCATAATCGTACTGCCCGAAAAAGCACAGATAAATCTTGGTAAATGTATTGACCCCGGTGACGCCGCCCATTTCCAAAATCTTTTTACGCGCCCGGGCCATCGCCGGGTGGTCGGCGCTGAACCCTGCCAGTTTCAGTCCGAAATAAGCCTTCACCGACGCCGAGATATTCGATGGCCCCGCCGCATAGATGCCCCAGCCGCCATCTTCATTTTGATGATTCAGAACGTAGCGTGCGGCCTTCTCAAAGCGCGCCGCGTTGCCCGTCCCAAGCAGCGTATGGAGCAGAATGTAATCCGACTCAAGGGTGGAGTCGGCTTCGAGCTCGCCGCACCAGTAGCCTTCCTCGCGCTGCTCTGAGAAAAGGAACTTCCGCGCCGCATCGACGGCGACCGCAACCCGGCTTCCCAGGTCGTCAATCTTTCCAAATCGCATCTGCGGCGCTGAGGCCGGACTATGAGGGGAGGAAAAATCGTCCATTCAGTCTCCTGAAAATCTCCAACGTCTTAAACCGCGGCTCCACCTGCCGGGGCTGCCGCTATCGTCTCCACGATCTCTGGAGGCAATCCGAAGCGGACATTCTCCGGCATTATTTCGAGCTCCTGCACATCGCCAAATCCCTTGCCAGTTAGGAACTCCACTACTTCACGAACCAGGTGTTCCGGGGCCGAGGCACCCGCCGTTAAGGCCACCGTACCCACACCCTGGAGCCACTCCGGTCGAATGTTGCTGTAATTGTCAATTAGATGCGCTTCGGTTCCCAAACTCCTCGCCACTTCCACCAGCCGCTTCGAGTTGGAACTGTTATCCGATCCCACTACGAGTAGCAAGTCTGCGTCTGACGCGACGTGCTTCACGGCTACCTGGCGGTTCTCGGTTGCATAACAAATGTCTTGCGCAGCCGGCCCCTTAATATTCGGAAACCTGCGCCGCAGCGCCGCGATAATGTCGCGGGTCTCATCGAGGCTAAGCGTGGTCTGTGTCAAGTAGGCCACTCGATTGGGATCGGGCAGCGTGACTGCGGCCACTTCCTCGGGCGATCCCACAACCTGCGTCACCGTTGGCGCCTCGCCAAGCGTCCCGATCACTTCATCGTGATCCCGGTGTCCAATCAGAATGAGGGAGTACCCCTCCTTGGCGAACTTAACGGCCTCCACATGGACCTTGGTGACCAGCGGACAAGTCGCGTCAATCACGCGCAGCTTGCGGAGCTGGCTGTGGTCGCGCACCTCGGGTGAGACACCATGCGCGCTGTAGATGACGCGCTCGCCCTCCGGCACCTCGTCGACCGAATCGACAAAAATCGCGCCCTTATGCTGGAGCTCCTCGACGACAAAGCGGTTGTGCACGATCTCTTTGCGCACATAAATTGGCGGCCCAAACGCCTCAAGCGCGATCCGCACAATATCGATCGCGCGCACCACGCCGGCGCAGAACCCCCTCGGCTTAAGCAGCAAGAGCTTCTTGCCACTGGACATGTGTTTCCTCTCCGACAATGCCATCCCCCTTAATCCCAACCCTCATAAACCGCAAGGGCGAAGCCATGAACCGTACCAAGAACGAGTTCGCCCTTGCGACGAGTAACCTAACAGTATTAGGGTACTGCTAGCCCGAAAAAGATGCTTTTAGTTATTGTAATGGGTACCCCGGAATACACCTAGGGTTCGAGGTAAGCCTTTGCAGGAGCGGGGCTTAAGGACGCTGAGATCGAACGGGTATCTGGCATCGACTGGCTGGTGTTTTTACCTGTTCGCCTTGATCATCTGCTCGGCATGTCTGCGTGAGGTCTCGGTCAGCTTGGCTCCGGAGAGCATCCGGGCCACTTCTTCGGTGCGCTCTTCGCCTGTGATCTGCCGGACAGTGGTCTTAGTTCGACTCCCAGCTGCCTTCTTTTCAATGAGGTAATGCTGGTCGGCGAAGGTTGCGATCTGCGGCAGATGCGTGACGCACAAAACCTGATTCCCCTTTGCTAGCCCCTTGAGCTTTTTGCCCACCGCTTCGGCCGCGCGGCCGCCAATGCCAGTGTCGATTTCGTCGAACACCAGCGTGCGTTGCGACGAAGCCAATGACGACGAGCGCGCCCCACTCTTCTTTGTTAAATTAGCTGCCGAATTCGCTCCGGCTTCTACGCTGGCTTTCAAAGCCAGCATGACCCGCGACAATTCCCCTCCCGATGCGATTTGCTCGAGCGGGCGCATCGGTTCGCCTGCATTGGTCGCGATGCGATAGATGACCTGATTGATGCCGGAAGACGTCCAGTGCTCCTCCAGTTCGTTTTCTTCAACTGAAATGCCGAAGGAAGCACGCATCGCCAAATCGTTGATTTCGGCTTCCACCAGCTTTTCCAGTTTGCGCGCTGCTTCGGAGCGCCTGCGCGAAATGCCGCGCGCGCCCTTCCGATAGCGTTCGGCCGCCGTGGCAAGCTGAGCACGCAGGTCCGCTAGAACTTGATCCTTATTTTCCATCTCAGAAAGCTTTCGCCGCACGTCTTCGCCAAATGCGATCACCTGCCGTAGTTCGGGACCATATTTGCGCTTGAGGCGATCGAGCCCAGAGAGTCGCTCTTCGATCTCGGCGAGCCGCTCCGGCGAGGCGTGAATTCCGCCGGCATAGTCGCGCAGCGTGGCGCCGACGTCTTCTACGCTGATGCGCGCCGAATCGAGCGCCGCCAGAGCCTCCAGAAACTTCGGCTCGTATCGCGCCAGATCTTCAATATGCTTTTGTGCCGCGCGCAAACTCGACGACGTGGAGGCGTTGCCCTCATAAAGCAGATCGAACGCGTTCATGGCCGCGCCATAAATCTTTTCCGCATTCGCGAGCACGAGTTTCTCAGCTTCCAGTTGTTCGTCTTCGCCAGCAACCATCCTAGCTTCGTCGATCTCGCTCGCCTGAAAGCTCCAGAGATCAAGCAGGCGCATGCGGTCCTGCTCGTCGCGCTCGAGTTCTGCAATCCGTTCGCGAATCTGTTTCCAACCGGCGAACGCCGCTGCAACTTCTTCCAACTCGATTCCCGCGTAGGCGTCGAGCAGGCTCTGGCGCGCGGCGGCATCGAAGTTTGCAATCGACTCGTTCTGCGCGTGAATCACTCCCAGGTGCGGTGCCAGCGCCTTGAGCACCGCAACCGTGGCCGGCTGATTGTTGATGAAGACGCGGCCTTTTCCACCGGTGGCAATCTCGCGGCGCAGAATCAGCGATCTTTCTCCTGACGATCCGTCTCCCGCCGACCCGTCGCCGGAATCAGCGTCCAGGCCGTTCGTCTCAAGAATCTCTTCAATTGTCTTCTGGGCAGCGCCTTCGCTCTCAAACACGCCCATTACGACCGCGCGTTCCGCGCCCGCCCGAATCACATCCGCAGAGGCCTTATCGCCGAGGAGCAATCCGAGGGCATCGATCAGGATCGATTTGCCCGCGCCCGTCTCGCCCGTCAAAAGGTTGAGGCCTGACGCGAATTCGATCGCAGCATTGTCGATCACCGCGTAGTTTTCCAGCCGCAGTTCAGAGAGCACGATTCACCTGAAACAAAAACGTAAAAACGCACGACAGATGCGCGTCCAATTCCACGCGCCGCATAGCACAGCGTACACCGTTGCGAGGGCGACGTTAAGGCACAAGTGAGTTCCGAAGATGCCCTACTGATTTTGCCCTCAAAAAAGCACTTCGCGACAATCGGACCATGCGGTCCTTCCCCCGATTTGTGACCATCTATCTACCCGTATGTCTGTTCCTGGGCCTCGCAATGCCGCTCTCCGCGCAGGAATTGCAGTGTCAACCTTGCCGCCACGCATTCGGGCAAGTTCCGACCGGCACTTCCAGCTCTTTTAACGTGCTCCTCAGAAATACCGGCAATCGAACGCTCCGAATCACCGCCGATTCGATCGAGGGAAGCGAATTCTCCCTTGGCACTTTTCCTCTGCCCTTGAAGCTCACTCCTGGTGAGACCGCCCAACTGCCGGTCATCTTCACCCCCACGTCTGAGGGGCGTGTCACGGGAAGTATCACGCTCACGAATACGGGCGAAGATTCCGAGCTCGAGCTTAAACTCGCCGGGACGGGCGTCGACCAGGGCTCCCATAGCGTCGCTCTCAGTTGGACGCCGGGAGACCAGAACTGGGTCGGCTTCAACATCTACCGCTCCACCGTCGACGGCGGCCCTTACACCAAGCTCAACTCTTCGCTCGATCCGGAGGCGAGCTTCACGGATACAACGGTCGAAGGCGGAGCGACTTATTACTACTGCGCAACCGAGGTCAACGCGCAAGGCGAAGAGAGCGCGTATTCCAACATCGCGCAGGCGACGATTCCTGATTAGCCGCTGCTGGCCGGCGATTCAAAGCACTCTCAGCATTGACCTCGTCAGACGGGCAGCGCTCGCTCCAATTGCCCGTGACCGATGCGGTACCTCAACTCGGTGTGCGGGGCGCAGGGTCTATAATTCTTTCAGGGGTTTTGCACAATCTCAATGCACCTGCCTTCCGTCCTCCTGGCTTTTGTTGGCGGCGAAATAGTCGATCTCGTCCTGCAAACTGGCGCAGTCGCCAAAACCGTACTCTTGATTCTTCTGATCTTCAGCGTGCTCTCGTGGGCCGTAATCCTTTCCAAATGGAGAATCATTAAGCGCGCCCGCTCGCAGAGTGAGCGGTTCGTGCGCGCGTTCCGGAAAGCGCAGCGGCTTCAGGACATTGCCTCGGTCGCCGAACAGTTCCGTCCGAGCCCGCTGGTTGGCGTCTTTGAGAGCGCGATTTCGGAGTTCAAGCGCCAGATGGGGACGACCGGCGGAATTCACAGCGCGGTGTCGATTCAGCGCGCCATGCAGATTTCCTCCTCGGAAGAGATCACGCATCTCGAACGCAACGTGCCGTGGCTCGCAATCACAGGCGCGGTCACGCCGTTCATCGGTCTTTTCGGAACGGTCTGGGGCATCATCGACGCCTTCCACGGCCTGGGCACTGCGGGCGCTGCGACTTTGCGCGCGGTCGCTCCCGGGATCTCCGAAGCGTTGATTACAACCGCGGCGGGCCTGGCGGCAGCTATCCCCGCTGTCATCGCCTATAACCTCATCATCGGCTCGATCCGCGAAATGGCTTCGCGCAACGACGATTTCGCGCTCGAGATGCTCAACATGATCGAGCGCCAGCCGGCAACAACCGTCAACGAGGTTCGCCGCTGATGGCCTTCACCACCGCCAACGGCCGCACTCAATCCGCACTCGCGGATATCAACGTCACCCCGCTCGTCGACGTCGTTCTGGTGCTGCTCATCATCTTCATGGTGACCGCGCCGGTGCTGCAATCGGGCATCGAGGTCAACGTGCCGCACACGCGCACAGTAAAAGAGATTACGGAAGAGCGCCTGGTGATCAGCATCGACAAATCGCAGCGCGTCTTTCTCGGCAATGACCCCATCAATATCAACCAGATTGCAGCAACGTTGAAGCAGAAGATTCGCGATCCACGGCATCAGGCGATTTATCTGCGTTCCGACGAAGACGTTCCTTTTGGCGCCTTCGCCACCGTGATGGACGCCGTTAAGTCGGCCGGCATCTCGAACGTAAGCATCGTGACGCAACCGATTGACGCCCATGGCAAGCATTAGTGCAGGTATCGACGGTGATCTCGTGCAAGGCAGGCTCAAGCGGCCGCTCGCATGGTCGATGGGATTGCATGTGGGTTTCGCGGCATTCGTGGTGCTGTGGGCCACGTTCATCACCGGCATTCGAGGTCAAGGCTGGGGCAGCGGCGGCGGCGGAGAAGCGATGGGAGCCACTCTGGTGAATTCGGTGCCCCTGCCGGCCAGCCCCGAGCAGACCACCAATGTGGTCGCCACGGAATCCAAAGGCCTCGCGCAGTCGCAACCCAAAGAAGTGGAAAAAGAACCGGATGCGATTCCGATAGCCGACAAGAATGCGAAAAAGAAACCCAAACCAGTGACCACCGCCACGGAGCGAAAAGCGCAACCACAAGAGACCGAATCGAATCAGATTCCATTTGGCGAAGGCGGCCCGGTCAGCGGACCGTATGCAATGTTCACCGCCGGTGGCGCTAAGGGCGGCTTTGGATTCACCGGAGGCGGAGGAGATTTCGGCAGCCGGTTCTCCTGGTACGTGCAGGCAGTGCAGCGCAAGGTCTCCGAGAACTGGCTCAGGTACGAAGTCGATCCCGGCGTTAAGGAAGCGAGCCGCGTCTACATCACATTCGACATCGGGCGTGACGGGCGACCATCGAATGTGCAGCTCGAGCAGCCGAGCAATGTGCCGTCTCTGAACATCTCGGCAACGCGAGCAATTCAGCGCATCGATACGTTCGGCCCGCTGCCCCCGGAATATTCGGGCAGCAAAGTTTCGGTAGAGTTTTGGTTTGATTACAAGAGGTAGCTGTTAGTCGTTGTTCGTCAGTCGTCCGGCGTTTTCGATAAGCGTCAAGGGATCGAGCAACGGGCTTAGTACCGCGGTCGCCGACGACTGACGACCAACGACGAACGACCGATAAAAGGGAGCAAGAAAATTGAGCAACGCCACATCCCCCATCCGACATCCTATTCGTGAGAAACAAATTCGCTCGCTCGGCAAGGGGATTACGTCGCGCCACGATCTAACATCCCAGCTTCGCCGCCAGTGCCCCGCGTTAGTGTTTGCCATATTCTTTGCATTGGCCGCTACCAGCTCCGCACAAGACTGGATTCGCACCGGCACCGGACTCGGTGTCGAGAAAGTACGCCTGGCCGCTTCCGACTTCAAAGCTACCACGCAGGATCCCAAGAACGCCGATCTGCAAAAGACTTTCGACAGCACGTTCTGGAACGATCTCGACAATGCAGGAATCTTCACGCTCGTGTCCAAGAGTTTTTACCCGCTGCAATCTCCGGGACAACCCGCAGACCTCAAGTTCGCGGACTGGGCATCGCCTCCTCCGAACGCGTCGATGCTCGCCTTCGGCAACCTGGGCGTCACAGCCGACAAGGTCACGGTCCAGGGCTGGCTGTACGACCTGAAGAATCAGGCCTCGCCGCAGGTTCTTGGCAAGCAGTACAACGACGCGGCGACCAGCGACGCTGTGCGGATGATCGCGCATAAGTTCGCCGACGAAATTATCTTTCGGCTAGGCGGCGGAATCCAGGGCATCGCGGAGACAAAAATCTATTTTGTGAGCGACCGGACTGGCCATAAAGAAATCTGGTCAATGGATTACGACGGCGCCAATCAGCAGCAGGTCACGCACCTCGGAAGCATTTCGCTCTCGCCGCGCATTTCACCCGACGGTTCGCGGCTGGCTTTCAGTTCCGCCACAAAAAGCGGTTGGGAAACCCTGATGTACTCGTTCGATCTCAACCGCATGGTGGCCTTCGCGCGTTTCGGCGGCATGAATTTTTCGCCATCATGGTCGCCCGACGGCAAGATTGCATTCTCTTCGTCGCGCAGCGGCTACCCGAATATTTTTGTGGTTGACGCCTCCGGCGGAAATATTCACCGCTTGACTAACGACAAGGGCCCCGATGTGGCTCCGACGTGGAATCGCAAAACGGGCTCGCAGCTCGCGTTTGTGAGCGGGCGCACTGGCCTGCCGCAGATCTACACCATGGAATCCGACGGCACCAACCTGCAACGAGTCACCGATCAGGGCTATGCAGTCTCGCCCAACTGGTCGCCCAACGGGCAGTTTCTGACGTTTTCATGGATGCGCAAGTACGGCCCGGGCGAGCCTGGGTCGAACGACCTCTATCTGATGGATGTCGCCAGCAAGCAGTGGGTGCAGCTTACGCATGACGCAGGACGCAACGATTACCCCTGCTGGTCTCCCGACGGGCGGCATATTATTTTTCAATCGCACCGCGGCGGCACCGACCAGATTTTTACCATGCTCGCCGACGGCACAAATGTGAAACAACTGACGGTGAAGGGCAACAACACGCAGCCGAACTGGAGTTGGAAGTAGATTTGAGCAACGCACGTTTTTTTTGACTGGCAAGTTTTGGTTTTGAAAAGTACATTCGATTTTTGAAGTGCGAAAGATTTTATAAAGTTGGGAAAGAAAAGTTACGAACTCGCGGCCGGCCAATAGTGCGCTCCGCCGCGATTCCGTACATGACACGCCACAATTCGGGCGCACGGAAACTTTGGAGGAATCAGTGAAGCACCAGATGAGGATGTGGGGCCTCGTAGCGGCGATCGGCGCTTTGATGTTCTTAGGCGCATGCGCAAAGAAAGTGGCTCCGCCTCCACCAACGCCACCGCCTTCGCCCACCTCGCCCACGGCTTCGCTGTCGGCGAATCCAAACACCATCAATCAAGGTCAGCCGACTACATTGACCTGGCAGACCACCAACGCGACCGACGTCAGCATTGACGGCATTGGCGCGGTGGATTCCAGCGGCTCGCGCCAGGTTACGCCCGCCGATTCGACGACCTATCATCTGGTTGCCAAAGGCCCGGGCGGAACACAAGATGCGACCGCGCGCGTCACCGTCAACGCCGAACCGGCGCCGCCTCCGCCAACCACGTCGGCAACCGAGGAAGAACTTTTCGCTCAAAACGTGAAGGACATCTACTTCGAGTACGACAAGTCGGACGTGCGTCCAAGCGATCAGGCGACCATTCAGGGCGATGCCCAATTCCTCCAGCAGCATGCAGGAATCCACATCACTGTTGAAGGGCACTGCGACGAACGCGGCTCAACCGAATACAATCTGGCCCTTGGCACCAGCCGGGCTGACTCCGTAAAAGCCGCGCTCATACAGGCTGGAGTCGCCGGGGACCGCATCAAAACGTACAGCTACGGCAAGGAAAAGCCGTTCTGCACGGAGTCGAACGAAAGCTGCTGGCAGCAGAATCGCCGGGCGCACTTCGTCTACGAACACTAGAACGGGACAGATGAACATGGGGACGGAGCTCTGCTC
>JBAWAI010000445.1:0-2133 GCA_049589215.1 Terriglobales bacterium
GTGCCGTGCTTCGCTTCGCTCAGCTTGCTTGTGCTCAGCCTCGTTGGCGCGTCCGGCTTCGCGATTCTCGCCCGCCTTGGCTCGCGCTTCGCGCGGGGTCATGGCCGGCGCACGATACTCGCCACCAGCTTCCCTGGCCGCAACTACATGTCCCTTGAAGTCGCCGGGACGAGCAGTGGCTGCAATCGGGGGACGCCCGTGATTCGAGGAGGCAAACAGCGCCCGGTTATGGCTGGCATCACGCTCCTGTTGCCGCTGCGCGGCGACCGCGGCGGTGTGATGCTCGTGCATGTAGCGTTCCTGTTCCGCAGAAGGACGCGCTTCGATTCCGCCTTCGCCGCCGTTAAATGCGACGTGGCTGTTGTTGACAACGACAGTACGCTCGTAGACATTCGTGATGCGCGTACCCCGTACATTCATCACTGCGCTGTTGTAGAAAAATGATCGACCTCGCCATTCGCCGCCATAGAAACCGGCTCCGGTGTAGCCGAAGCCATAGTTGATGCCGCCATAGAATCCGATGGTCGGGCCCCAGTAACCGGCATTCCACAGATAGGCACCGTCATTCCATCCCCAGTAGCCGGGCGTCCAAAGCAGGCCCACCGGCGCCATCACCCAGGTGCCGGGCACCCAGTAGTAGCCGCCGTCGTCGCTCCAGGACCAATATCCGGGAGTGAAAAGATAGCCGGAGCCGGGACAGGCCGGCTGTTCGTAAACAGGAAGCGCGGGCGGTCCGAAGCGCACGGATATGCCGATTTGTGCGAACGATACCGCAGTAAGGGAGAGCATGAAGATCCCGAATATTACCCATCGAGTTGTGCGTGTTGTTTTCATAAGGTCCTTTTTGAATGGCGCAAGCTTTATTACGTGCGAACTCAGGGATGTAAACACCAGTCGCGCGCCATAGTTCTGCCCGCTGTATGATGCGGGGTTTCACAGACGGTTGGCTGAGTGGGGAGAAGGCAGTAGCTGGATTACTGTAGAGACTTCATGGCTGGGGAAGGGTCGAGATCAGCTTCCGGTATTCGACGGGAGAAAGACCAATAATCGCCTTGAAGTCATTGATCAGGTGCGCCTGATCGAAATACCCGAGATCGAGGGCGACTTGCGCCCAATTCAGCATGGCTCCAGAGTTGAGTTTCTCGATCAGTTCGTGCAGACGATAACGCCGGATGACCCACTTCGGACTGGCTCCGACGTAATCGCTGAACAGGCGTTGCAGGGAACGCGCACCCATTGCGGAGCGGCTGGCCAGGTCGTTGACCGTCTTGATCTCCGGCTCGCGAAGAATGCGATCGGCGAGTTCCGCGGCGCGGGCAACGTTCGGATCGGCATCGGGCATGCGCGCACGAAAAAACTCGTTGGCTGCCGCGACTTTTTCTTTCTCCCTGCCGACGGTGAAGGCGATCTCTTCGAGCGCTGAAAGATTTTTTCCGAAGACGCTACGGGCGGGAATGGTGCGATTGGCGAGCGTTGAGATCGCCGCGTTGAAGAACGGGCGAAACCCGCCCGCCCGGAACTTCACGCCAAAGACGTGCCCCTGGCCTTCGAGGACGCGATGAAATTTGCGGACCTGCACTCCGGCAATCACTGCGCTTTCATTTTCGAAAACGAGATGCACGTTGGGATGAGGCAGGCTCTCGGCGATGTGCGGCGGGCAACCGCGAAGATCCCAATGAATGATCCAGTAATGTGCGATCCACAGCGCAAGATCGGCCGCCGGGCGACGGCGCGCGTGCCGCATGTTTCCGGCGGCCAGACTGCGCCGCAACATACCGCGCGCCTGTTCGACTTCGGGATCGAAGAGCTCTTCGACTTTGGCGGTTCCGGTATGTCGCGTTTTTCCAATCATTGCGTCGGGCGAGAGGCTAAAGTCCTTTCAGCATTTAACCATCGCGACGGAAACGCGGGCGCGACAGAAACCGCGATCGAAACGTGGGGCGGTGTGCATGAAGATTCTAACGTTAGCTGTGGCCACAGTAGTGCTGGGTAGTGGGCCCGCCGTTTGCGGGGCACAACTGCAACTGGGTGCGACGGCCAGCGCTGCCTCGAAACCCGCGCAAGAGAGTTCGACTGAAACGAGCTCGGTTCAAAAAGCCTCCGATCAAAAAGGAACATCAATGACCAAACACG
>JBAWAI010000446.1:0-2564 GCA_049589215.1 Terriglobales bacterium
GCCTAGGATGATATCTGCATCTTTTTGGCGGCTCGGTTCATCAAAAGTTGAGTGAAAGTGACTCAAGACAAATCATGAGCGATACTATTGGTACCTCCTCCACTTCTCCACCTTACGAAACAGCGGGACGTTCGCTGCCGATTCTGCCGGTCCGCGACACGGTTCTGTTTCCACATGCCGTGCTGCCGTTGACGGTTGGGCGCGACAGTTCGGTGCAACTGATCAATTCGCTCGGCGACGACAAGACCATTGTCGTTGTGGCGCAACGCGAGGCCCGCGTCGATACGCCACAACCGACGGATCTTTATTCGATTGGCACGCTTGCCGTAGTTCACAAAGTCGTGAAGATGCCAAACCAGAGCCTTTTTGTTTTCGCGGAAGGTCTGGAACGCGTGCGGGTGACCGAGTTCGCGCAACTCTCCCCCTTCATGCGCGCGCAGGTGGTGACGGTTCCAGAGACGATTCCACCGAAGGATTCCGAAATCGAGGCCTTGCAGCGCAATGTCCTAAGCATTTTTCAGCAGATTGTTTCTGGCTCGCCGACTCTCTCTGATGAGTTGTCGACGGTCGCCATGAATATTGAAGAGCCGGGACGCCTGGTGGATTTTATCGCCTCGTCGCTGCCTTCACTCTCCACCGCCGACAAGCAGGACACGCTCGAAACAACTGACGTTCGCATTCGTCTGGAAAAAATCAACCAGCACCTCGCAAAGGAATTGGAAGTCCAGCAACTGCGCAACAAGATCCAGTCGGAAGTGCAGGATCGGGTACAGCAGACGCAGCGCGAATACTATCTGCGCGAGCAGATGAAGGCCATCCAGAAAGAACTTGGCGAGCAGGATGAAGGCGCACGCGATACCGAAGAGCTCAAGCAGAAAATTGAGTCGGCGGGCATGCCTGATGACGTCAAGAAAGAAGCCCTTAAAGAACTGGGTCGGCTTGCGCGCATGTCGCCGATGGCGGCCGATTACTCGGTCACGCGCAACTACATCGAGTGGCTGGCCGTGCTTCCATGGCAGAAGACCTCCGGTCAGGAGATCGAGATTCCAAAGGCTAAAGAAATTCTTGATACCGATCACTATGACCTCCAAAAGGTCAAAGATCGCATTCTCGACTATCTCTCCGTGCGCCGTCTCAAGCCCAACATGAAGGGGCCGATTCTGTGTTTCGTCGGGCCTCCGGGCGTGGGAAAAACTTCGCTTGGCAAATCCATCGCCCGCGCTCTCGGACGTAAGTTCGTTCGCCTCTCTCTCGGCGGCGTGCATGACGAGGCTGAAATTCGCGGCCATCGCCGTACCTACATCGGTGCGTTGCCGGGGCAGATCATCCAGGGTATTCGCCGTGCTGAGACCAAAGATCCGGTGTTCATGCTCGACGAAATTGATAAGGTAGGCCGCGACTTCCGCGGCGATCCTGCGTCGGCTTTGCTCGAAGCCCTTGATCCCGAGCAGAATTCAACCTTCCGCGACAATTATCTCGACGTGACCTTCGATCTTTCCAAGGTGCTGTTTATCACTACGGCGAACATGCTCGATCCCATCGCTGAGCCGCTGCGCGACCGCATGGAGATTATCGAGCTACAGGGTTACACCGAAGAAGAGAAGATTCACATCGCGTTCCAGTATCTGATTCCGCGGCAGATCGAAGAAAACGGAATCACCCAGGAGCAGATCGAGTTCCCCAACGAGACGGTCAGTTACGTGATCCGCCACTACACGCGCGAGGCTGGCGTTCGCAACCTGGAACGCACGATTGGCACGATCTGCCGCAAGCAGGCGCGGCGCCTGGCGGAAGGTAAGAACGACAAGCTTGTTGTCACCAAAGAAACAGTCAACGAATTCCTGGGCGGCATCAAGATTCGCAGCGAAGGCGAGATCGCTGAGCGTACGAAGCGTCCGGGCGTAGTCGTCGGCCTGGCTTGGACTCCGTCCGGCGGCGATGTGCTCTTTGTTGAGGCGAACCAGATGAAAGGCAAGGGTGGCCTTACCATTACCGGCCAGATTCAGGACGTCATGCGCGAGTCGATGCAGGCTGGTTTAAGCTGGGTGCGTTCGAATGCGCGCGAACTAGGTGTCGATGAGGAATTTTTCGCCAACCATGACATTCACATTCACGTTCCGGCGGGCGCGATTCCGAAAGATGGCCCCTCCGCGGGTGTGACGATTGTGACCGCGCTGGTCTCGCTCTTGACGGGCAAGCAGATTCGTCCGCTGACCGCGATGACAGGCGAGATCACGCTCAGCGGAAACGTGCTGCCGGTCGGCGGCATCAAGGAAAAAGTGCTCGCCGCAAAACGCGCGGGTGTGCACGACGTTATTCTTCCTGCTGACAACCGGACGAACGTGGAGGAAGACCTGACGCCCGAGCAGTTGCAGGGTCTGACCACGCATTACGTAAAGACAGTTGAAGAAGTGCTCGAATTTGCCATGCCCTCCAGCCCGCGCGAAGAGCGGCAGGACGCAGAAGAGCGCGAGAAGGTTTTGAGCAACTAGGAAAGCCACCAGCTGTCTCTTTAAGAATGCCAGCCTCATCAGGCTGGCATTTCTTTTTGGCGCTCCATCTTC
>JBAWAI010000447.1:0-14697 GCA_049589215.1 Terriglobales bacterium
CCATAACTCTTGGAGTCCTTCCGAGGCTGATGCCGAAAGAATAATTTTACAGGATGGCGGGGAAAACTGCCAGAGGAAGCTCCCAGTTGTCAGCTCTCAGCTCTCAGCACCCCCCGAATCTCCGCCCAGGAACTGGAATCAGGCGGCTTTGCCCATCACCGGCTGGGCGCAGTGGGCACAGCGGCGGGCGTCGATTGGAATCTCGCTCAGGCATTCCGGGCACTTCTTGGTGGTTGGATCGGCCGGCGCTGGCGCCTTTCTCATGCGCGAGACGAGGGCGTTGATCGGGGTCACGACAAAGAAGTAAATGGCGGCGGCGATTAGAAAGAATGAGATGCAGGCGTTGATGAAATCGCCGACTGGGAAGGGCGTCCCGTGGAGGGTAAAGCTGACGGATGAAAAGTCTGGCTTGCCGACGAGGGCGGCGATGAGCGGGGTGAGCAGATCTTTGGTGAGGGCGGTTACCACTCCGCCAAAGGCCGCGCCGATGACCACGCCGACTGCCATATCGACTACATTGCCACGAAGGATGAACTGTTTGAATCCGGATAGCATGAAGACCCTCCTAATGTTGAATGGCCGTCAAATGTAAATGGAGGGCGGGATTTGGTCAAGGGCGGAGGCGATGGCGGGCGTGCGCTTAGCCGACCAACAATACGTAGGTCCTTCGCTTCGCTCAGGATGACCTGGCGATGAGCAGGATCACTCGGAAAGCGCGCGTAGGCCCGCGAGTCAGCCTCTCAGATCCGCATGGGCATTACGATGTAGCGGTACTTGTAGTCTTCGCTTTCGGCGGGGCGCAGTTGGCCGGCGGATTGGGCGTCTTTTAGTTCTAGCTTGACCTCGCCGGCGCCGACTGCCTTGATGAAATCCAGCAGATACTGGGCGTTGAAGCCTATGGCCATGGCGTCGCCGTTGTAGTCGACCTCGAGGGAATCTTCGGACTCGCCGGTTTCGGTGGATGAGGCGGAAAGTTTGAGTTCGCCTTTCTCGAGGCGGATGCGGACGGCTCTGGAGCGTTCGTCAGCGAACTGGGCCACGCGCGAGATGGCGGCGCCGAGCTCATCGCCGTGCAGGACGATGGACTTGGTGATGTCCTTGGGCAGCACGGCCTCGTAGTTGGGGAACTGGCCGGTGAGCTGGCGCGAGGTGAGCAGGCGTGGGCCGACGCGGAAGAAGAGCGTGGACTCGTCTTTGGCGAAGTCGATGGTCTCGATGTCGGAGTCGAGCAGGGACTTGAGCTCGTCCATGGCTTTTTTGGGGATGAGCGTTTTCATCTCGCCCGAAACGCCTTCGAACTTCTCTCCAGAACGCTCAATGTGAGCGAGGCGATGGCCATCGGTGGCCACCATGGTGATGGACTCGGGCTTGAGGACCATTAGTGCGCCATTGAGCGTGTAGCGCGATTCCTCGTTGGCAATGGCGAAGCCGGTTTTGGCGATCATGGAGCGCAGAACGGGCGCGGGAATTTTGATCACTCCGGCGGTTGGGAAAACGGGCAGGCCGGGGAAATTGGAGCGTGCCATGCCGACCATTTTCGTATTGGAGCGTCCGCAGCGAATGCTGACCCAGTGATTTTCGAGCAGCTTGATGGTGATGTCGGCGTCGGGCAGCAGGCGGACGTAGTCGTAGAGCTTGCGCGCCGGGATGGTGCAGGCGCCCTCTTTTTTTACCTTGGCGTTGCAGGAGGTGCGCAGGCTGAGGTCGAGGTCGGTGGCGGTGAGTGAAAGCTTGTCGGCGGCGGCCTCGAACAAATAGTTCGAAAGGATGGGAATGGTCGTCTTGCGCTCGACGACGCCCTGGGTGGCCGTCAGTTCGCGAAGCAGTTCGGCTTTGCTGACCGTGATCTCCATACTCGTAACCGCTGCGGGTGCAGGAGCAGAAGCGACTTCTACCGGCATGTTGGGTCTCCCGACTATACTTCTGTTCTTCTTCTTATATCAAATGCAAAAGCAAGAAAACCAGCGGATTGGTTGACGGTCGCTGGTCGTCGGTCGTCCGCGACGCATTGCCGACGGATAGGTCGGGGAACGCTGCGGACCGACGAGCGAGAACCAACGACGCCTTTCTACGCCCCCAGTTGCTCGGTCAGCTTATTGAGCAGCCGGTTCAGATCCTTGTCCTGCTTGCGAAGTTCTTCGATCTTCTGGACCGAATGCAACACGGTTGTGTGGTGCTTACCGCCGAACTGGCGGCCGATTTCCGGCAACGAGGCTTCGGTCAGGTGCTTGGCAAGGTACATGGCAATCTGGCGCGGGTAGACGATCGAACGCGAGTTGTTCTTGGCCTTGATCTCGACGAGACGCAGGCCAAACTGCTCGGCGACAGCCTTTTGAATGGACTCGATGGTGACCTTTCGAGCCTGCGAATCGATAAAGTTTTTCAGCACCTGCTGGGTGTAGGGCAGCGTGATCTCGGCACCGATGAGCGAAGAGTGTGCTACGAGGCGGATCAACGCGCCTTCGAGTTCGCGGACGTTGGAGCGAATGTTCGAAGCGATGTAGAGCGCCACCTCGTTGGGCAGGGTGACGCGTTCCTGCTCGGCCTTCTTTTGCAGGATGGCAACTTTGGTTTCGAGATCGGGCGGCTGAATATCGCCGATGAGTCCCCACTCGAAGCGGCTGCGCAGGCGATCTTCAAATTCGGCCAGCTCTTTCGGCGGACGGTCGCTGGCGATGACGATCTGCTTCATCGACTCGTGCAGGGCGTTGAAAGTGTGGAAGAACTCTTCCTGGGTGCGCTCTTTTTGCGCCAGGAACTGGATGTCGTCAATCAGCAACACATCCATGGTGCGGAATTTGTCGCGGAAGCTGATCATCTTGTCGTAGCGCACCGAGTTGATCATCTCGTTGGTGAATTTCTCGCTGGAGACGTAGCAGATGGCCGCCTGCGGCGTCCGGCGCTTGATCTCGTGGCCGATGGCCTGCATGAGGTGGGTCTTGCCCATGCCGGTTCCGCCGTAAAGAAAGAGCGGATTGTAGGCCTTGGATGGACGCTCGGCGACTGCCTGGCAGGCGGCGTGGGCGAACTGGTTGCCGCTGCCGATGACGAAGGCGTCAAAGGTGTAGCGGGGATTCAATTGCGCGGCGCTGTCCCAATCGAAGCGCCCCTGAGCAGGGCCGGAGACGGGCTGCGGCCCCGAACTGGAAACGGGGAACGCGGAGAGCCCGCCGTTGTGGCGAATGGGAGTGTTCGAGGGATCGTCTTCGGGAGTGACGAATTTTACGTCTTCGTATCCGAGGCCGAGGTCGTCAACGGCTTCCTGAATGAGATCGGCATACTTGTCGCCTTCTTTTCGATACTCATCGCTCGGAACGCGGACGAACAGAACGCCATCGCTGATGTGACTGTAACGGGTGGGCTTGAGCCAGGTGTTGTAGGAATGACGATTGATTTTCTTTTCCAGCGCATCGAGGATGCGCACCCACGGATTCGGAATGATCGGCGAACCGGAAAGAGACATTTTATGAATACCAAACACCCGGCGAGGTGCACCGGGATCAATCCAATCTTGAAATATGAGTCTACGTTTGCTGCGGGGTACAGCCTATTTTTGAGTACGGGTTATCGGTGAATTTCATTACGGGACGAACGGCATACTAGCACAAAAAAAATCGGAGTGTTGATTTCATGTAACAAAAAATCTCGTGAGCATGCGTCATTGCATCGAGATTTTTTTTAGCTGTCAAGTGTCGAGAAACTAACTGCCACGAGAAGAGTGCAGTTTAGTTTCAGATGGCGAGCGGCGCGGTTCGGACTAACACGCACGCGAACCCGAATGAAGCGGAGCGCTCAATGGGGTCTGGGACTGCGAGGCCGTTCGCTGCGCTCTGATCTTGCGGGCGATTTGTAATTTCCCGGATAGACAACGACCGAGCGCCGGCCGCCCTCGCCATCGCTTTCGGTGCGCAGATCCTGTTCTTCACGCAGCGCGAGATGCACGATGCGGCGTTCGCGCGATGACATGGGGCCGAAGCGGTAGGGCTCGCCGGTGCGGCGAACTTTATCGGCGGCGGTGCTCGCCGCGAGCTGTAACTCGTCGATGCGCAGTGAGCGGAAATTTTTGCAGTCGAACCAGATCTTCTCGTGTTCGTTGCCCTGCAGATGCAGAATCTCAGAGGCGAGCAGTTCGAAGGAGCGGAGCAGTTCGCCGCCGCGCTCGAGCAGCAGCGCAGCGTCGGGGCCGGCGAACTCGACCAGGATTTCGGGATGCTCCCAATCGCGATTTTGCGCGATCGGGGGATCGACGGTGATGCGGTATTTGAGTTTGAATCCGCCGTTGGTGATCATGGTTTGCAGGAATTCGCCGATTTGTTTGGCGGCAGCGACTTTGTCGGTAATTGGCATAAGCAGTTCTCAGTTCCCAGTTGTCGGTTCTCAGTAGCCTCGGGTGCGAGTGATGACTGATGGCTGACGACTGAGGGCTATTTCTCTTTCTTCCTGGCGCGCTTCTCCATCATCTCGCGCATTTCGCGGCCGAGCGAGGTGCGGTTCATGACGGCTTGCTGCACGATTCCGATCAGTTGTCCGGCGGACCAGTAAAGCCCGAGGCCGGCGGGCAGGTTCCAACTGATGAAGCCCATCATGCCCGGCATCATAAGGTTCATCATCTTCTGCTGCGATGGGTCCATGCCGGCCTGCGGCGTCATGCGCTGCATAGCGAACATGGTGACGACGATGGCGATGGGCAGAATGTGCTTGGGGTCGGCCGCCGCCAGGTCGTGAATCCACAGCCAGGGCGCGTGACGCAGGTCGATGGCCACGCCCAGCATGCGATAGTACGCGAAGAGGAACGGCATCTGAATCACCAGCGGCAAGCACCCGCCCGCGGGATTCACGCCTTCCTTTTTATACAGAGCCGAGATTTCGGTGTTCATTTCGGCTTTGCGCGGGTCGCGCATGGTGTACTTCTTATATTTTTCCTGGATCGATTTGATCTGCGGCGCGACGCGCTGCATCTTGAGCATCGACTTCATCTGCGAAAGCCGCAGCGGCAGCAACGCGAGATTGATGATCAGCGTCTGGAGCAGGATTGCCCAGCCCCAATTGCTGACAATGTGATTGTAAGTCCACTTCAGCCAGAGGAAGAGCGGACGCGCGATCAGGCCAAGCCAGCCGAAGTCGACTACCCCCCGCAAGTCAGGCTCTGAGCCGGTGATTCCCGGGACCGGGACGGCTTCGAGGTCAGCGAGCGATTTGGGGCCGACGTAGAGGCGCTCGTCTGTCGAGCCTCTGATGCTGCCGACCGCAGCGCCGAAGACATCCAGCTTGTCGAGCCGCTTGTCATTCGGGTCGGACGGATTGTGCGGAAGTTCAAGCGGGCTGCGCATGGTCACGAGCGCGGCATTCAGCGCGTCCTGCGGCATGAAGACGACGGAGAAGTATTGTTCCGAAACGCCAGCCCAGTGGAATGGCCCCGGAACCGTGGCGCCACCGACGACATGGATCGACGGGAGCACCGTCCAACTGTTGGCGAGGCGTTCAACCTTGCTGCCTTCCTGGTAGGCAATCTGGCTGGCGGCGTATTGAGGAGCGGTGCTCTGATCGCCGAAGCCGGAGGGCCACATCGGAAACGCGGTGACGTTCGAGCCTTTCAGCTGGACTGAGGTCTTCACGCCGATAACGTAACTGTGATCGAAGTGAAAGCTCTTATGGACGGTGAGGTCGCCGTCGGAATAGTCGAAGGTGATGTCAGCGGGCGCGGTCGTGCCGGTGCTCGTAGCGACATAGAGCGCCGAGTTCAGTTTGTTGCGGGAGTTGTCGTCAAGATTTCCTGCGTAAGTCCAGAGCGATAAGGGATAGCCATATTTTTCGGCGGCGACGTGGTTTACCAGGTCGAGCGGCTTGCCGTTTTCGTCGTCCCATTTTTTCAGGACCCACGACTTTACCTGCGCGCCGCGATTGGTGAAGACGATGCGGTAGAGTTCATTTTCGATTACGGTGTCAGATTCGGTGGCGGCTTGCCTGGTGGTGGCTGCGGCCGGAGCATTTGTGGCTGCGCGCTTGGACGGGGCATTTGCTGTTGCGGGGGGGGGAACTTCGGCGTTGCCGTTCGCAGCCGGGGCCGGTGGCTGGTTGGCTGGTGTTGTTTGCTGAGTTGCCGGCGACTGCGGCATGTACTTCTTCAGGATTGGCTGAAAGAGCAGGATGACCAGGAAAGTCAGCGCAAAGACCAGAAGCAGTCTGCGCTCCATGCCGGGTTCTTGTTGGGGATTTTGAAAATCAGGCAAATTAGTAACTCGTCCTTAGTCGTCCGTCGTTCGTCGATCGCGCAGGGTGCCCGCACCAACCTTGGTGCTGGATATTTGAAATCGCAGTCGCCTCGGAATGACTTTCGCTTTTGACCACCGGGTCCAATCCACCCTTCACAAAAGGATGGCAGCGCAACAGGCGCCAGGCTGCCATGGTCCCGCCGCGCAGCGCGCCGTAGCGGTCGATCGCCTCCATCGCATAGTCCGAGCAGGTTGGGACATACCGGCAGGAGGGGGCGAGAGACGGGGAGATCCATCGCTTGTAGAGCCGCAAGATCGAGAGCGCGAAGGTCTTCATTGTCTTTAAGTCTTTTTAAAATCTCTATTTCTGTTTTTCCGCCAACTTTTTTGTAATCACATCAAACGCCCGGCCAACTTCTTCGAGGACGGTCGTAAATTCCAAAGTCAGGATCGACTTTTTGGGATTGATCACGATATCGACCAGCGGCTTAAAGGTGGAGCGCCGCAGCCGTACCGCTTCGCGCAGCCTGCGCCGGATCCGATTCCTCTGCACCGCGCCGCCGAGCACGCGTCCCACGGTAAAGCCGACGCGCGCCGTCTGAACATCTTTCGTGACTTCCTTCTTAGCTTCCTTATTAACTTCCGAGTGCTGCAATGCGTCCGCCTGCGGCAGATAAAAAACTGTCATGTGCGGAGAAAAGTGCCGCCGCCCCTGCTTATACACGCGTTCGAAATCGGAGTGCTTGAGCAGACGCGCGCCCGGCGGAAATTCCGCTCCCGGTTTGGCGCGCCCGTTTTCACTCCGGCTGGGAGCGTCGGCGATCACAACCTCGCAATCCTCGACAAACGGCATTACTACCCTGTGTGGGGATGCTATTCGCGGAAACCCGGTTTCACTGAGACGCGCTTGCGTCCCTTGGCCCGGCGACGCGACAGCACCTTGGCCCCGCTTTTGGTCTTCATGCGAGTCCGGAACCCGTGCTTTTTCGAGCGCTTGCGCCGGTTGGGTTGAAATGTACGTTTCGGCATCGAAAATCCCTGCTCCTGATTGAGACAACTGGATTAAGGCAAACGGTAAGTATAAACGACGGCAAGGTTAGGCGGCAAACGGAGCGAAGCGGGTCGCGTGCGTTTGATCTGCCTATACTCCCCTAATGAAGATGAGCGGCTTTCCCTTCAGCACGACGGACTGGTCGAAGTTGGCACCGGCCGAGCACTCTGGCGAGTCTGGCATGGCACGCTGGCGAACACAAGACTTTGGCGAGATACGCGTGCGGCTAGTGGAATACTCTTCCGGATACAAGGCGGATCATTGGTGTTCGAAGGGGCACGTGATTCTTTGCCTGGATGGTGAGTTGGAGACCGAACTTGCCGATGGAAGGCGCTTCACGTTGAGGCCCGGCGAGAGTTATCAGACTCCGGATGGTGAACCTGGGCACCGCTCTTCGACTCGGACGGGTGCCCGTTTATTTATTGTTGATTAGCGCAGGATTGGCGGAGCTTGACGCGCGTGGGATTCCCGCTGAGTCGTTGCCGAATGATTTTATGAACCCCTTCATTTTATGAACCTCGACTTATGAACCTCGATGACACGATTGTCGCCATCGCAACTCCGCCGGGACGTGGCGGGATTGGAGTTGTGCGACTGGCTGGGCCGGAGGCGCACGCGATCGCCGCGCCCATGTTGCGGTTGAAACATGAATTGGAGCCGGGGCGGGCAGTTTTCGGCGAGTTGATAGAGCACGAGCATCGCATTGACGAAGTCGTGGTTACTTATTTTCAGAAGCCAAACTCTTACACGACCGACGACATTGTTGAGATCTCGGCGCATGGCTCGCCCGTTGTTCTGCACCACATCATTGAACTCGCGCTTGCTCGCGGAGCGCGCCTGGCTGAGCCCGGCGAATTTACCATGCGGGCATTTCTGAATGGACGACTTGACTTGACGCAGGCCGAAGCCGTTCGCGACCTGATCGACTCCCAGACTTTGTTTCAAGCGAAGGTTGCCGCGCAGCAACTGGAGGGCGCGCTCTCAAAACGCTTGCAGCCCGTGAAGCAGAAGCTGATCGAGTTGATCGCACTGCTCGAGGCGGGCATCGATTTCGCCGAAGACGATATTTCAATCGCGCCCGATGGCACCATTCTGAAGCACATCGCCGACGTTCGCGCGCCACTTGCGGCGCTGGCCGCGAGCTTTGCTTACGGCAAGGTGGTGCACGAAGGACTGACGCTGGCTATTGTCGGGCGGCCGAACGTTGGCAAGTCGAGCCTCTTTAATTGTCTGGTGGAATCCGAGCGCGCCATTGTTACTGCGCAACCCGGCACCACGCGCGACCTGGTCAGTGAGACCGTTGCCATTGGCGGAATTCCTGTACGGCTGGTCGATACCGCAGGCATCCGGCGAGCGCTCGATGAAGCGGAGAGCATCGGCATAAAGAAGTCAATGGAAGCGCTTTCGGACGCGGATCTGGTGCTGGTTGTGCTGGACGCATCGCAGGCGGTGTCGAGTGAAGATCACGAACTGCTGAGGCAAGTTGACGGCCGCGCCGCTTTGGTTGTTGTGAACAAATACGATCTGAAGAGTCCGCAGTTCTCAGTGCCCGGTTCTCAGTTGTCCGGTTTCAGGTTGACGAGGGTCGAGACTTCGGCTCTGACCGGCGCGGGCATTCCAGAACTGCGCGCGGCCATTCTGCGCGAGATCGGCGGAGAAGGGGGGGCGCAGATGGAGGCTGGCTTTCTGACGAATGCGCGCCACCAGAAACTTGTCAGCGATTCATTGTCCGCGCTGGCCACGGCTGAGAGCGCGGTTGCGGCGCACGTCCCGCATGAGATGCTGCTGCTCGATCTTTATAGCGCGCTGCGCCCACTGGACGAGATCACCGGCGCGACAACGACTGACGACATCCTTAACCTGATTTTTTCCTCGTTCTGCATCGGAAAATAGGTTCAAGTTCAGCACCATCCGCGCAGATTGTTCGCGTTTTTCCAAGCGTTGAAGACGCCGGCGGGCACGTTCCGAGTTGGTTCGGAAGGGCTGCCGAGGGCACAACACACTGTGATTCACTAAATGTTTAGTGCGAATACTTATTGAAGAAGCGGATCTGAACGTCGTGTACGCACAGTCCCCGCTGTTCTAAAATGGCGAGCCATATCAAATCCATATTTTCCTGACGTCCGGGAGACAACCATGTGCTCATTGAAGGCCGCTGTCTTAGTAATTGCATTTTCCCTTCTTCCGCAAATTGCTTTTTCGCAATCGACCCTGCACGGCATTGAGATCGGTGATCTTGACCGCAAAGCCGATCCTTGCAACGACTTTTACCAATATGCGAATGGTACGTGGCGGGCCAACAATGCTATTCCTGCTTCCATGTCTCGCTGGAGCCGGCGATGGCAGGCTGGTGAGAACGCGAAAGATCGACTGCACGAAATTCTCGAATCGGCGGCGGCCCAGAGGAGCGCGACTAAAGGCAGCACCGACCAGATAATCGGCGATTATTACGGCGCGTGTGTAGATATGTCCCGCGTCAACGCGCGCGGCTTTGAACCCATCAAACCGCTATTTGGCAGGATCGACGCGGCCTCCGATATGGCCGCGTTGCAGGCCGTGATGGCCGATTTGCACGACATCAATGTGAAGACTCCCTTTGCGCTGAACAGCCAGCAGGATCCGCATAAGCCTTCGTGGGTGCTGGCCGATTTTGGGGCGAGCGGCCTCACTCTGCCCGACCGCGACTATTACCTGAAGCCGGAACCCCGTTTCAAGGAAGCGCGCGAGAAATACGTGGCTCACTTGACCGCCATGTTCAAACTTGCCGGGTCGGACCAGAAGTCCGCGGAAGCCGCGGCACAGACGATCATGGGGATCGAAACAAAATATGCGGAAGCCACGCTCGACAATGTAGCCCGACGCGATCCCGCTGCGAGCGATCACAACACTACATTCACGCAGCTTCAAGCCATGGTGCCCGATTTCGATTGGGCTGCCTATTTCAAGCACAAAGAGTTGCCGACCGATGTCGACATCAACGTCGAGCAGCCGAAGTTCATGGAGGAGTTCGAGCGGCAAATCAAACAAACGCCGCTCGCGGACTGGAAAGTTTATTTGAAATGGCAGCTTCTGGATTCGGTCTCGGGTTATCTCTCGCAGCCGTTTGTGGACGAGGACTTCGCCTTCAATGGCAACTATCTTGCCGGCGTCAAGGAGTTGAAGCCGCGATGGAAGCAGTGTGCCGAGTCCGCCGACGACTTGTTGGGCGAGGCTTTAGGAAAGAAGTATGCCGAAAAGTATTTCCCGCCCGAGGCTAAGGCACGTATGCAGGAGATGGTGCGCAATCTGCTCGCGGCCATGCGCGATGACATCCTCAGCCGCCCGTGGATGAGTGACGACACCAAAGAGAAGGCAATGGCGAAGATCGCGACGTTTAATCCGAAGATCGGATACCCCGACAAGTGGAAGGATTACAGCCACGTCGAAATTCGCCGCGACGCATTCTTCGAAGACGTGGTCGCGGGAAGAAAATTCGTGGAACAGGACGACCGCGCGCAGATCGGCAAGCCGGTCGATCGCGGGCGGTGGGGAATAACGGTGCCAACTTCGGATGCGTATTACAATCCGCTCGCCAACGAAATTGTCTTTCCCGCCGGCATCCTTCAGCCGCCTGCATTTGATATGAATGCGGTCGATGCCGTGAATTACGGGGCTATCGGTGTCGTCATCGGCCACGAAATCTCGCATGGCTTTGACGATCAGGGCGCGCAATTCGACTTCCTCGGCCGCCTACGAAACTGGTGGACCGACGCCGATCTGAAGAACTTTCGGGCGCGTGCCGCATGCGTCGCCGATCAGTTTGATCATTACTACATCGAGAAAGATATTCATCACAACGGCAAGCTCGTGCTCGGCGAGAGTATCGGCGATCTCGGAGGCGCGAAGATCGCATTTCTGGCGTTCGAGAAATCGCTTCAGGGCAAACCGCGCCCGCCTGACGTCGACGGCTTCACTCCTGAGCAACAATTTTTCATTGCCTGGGGACAATTCCGCGGCGACGAGATTCGTCCGGAAGCCCAGCGTCTGATGGTGCAGAGCGATCCACATCCCATCGCAAAATATCGCGTGATCGGTCCACTCTCGAATCTGCCGGAGTTCCAGAAAGCGTTTAGCTGCCAATCAACCGCAGCCATGGTTCGCCCAGCAGATAAGCGCTGCGAAGTGTGGTAAGGCTGTGGGGCTGAAGCCGTGCCATATCCAATGCAGCCGCGCAAAGCAGCCGTCAACAAAGCGACCGGGCACAAGCGACTGCGGGTCGTTCGCCAGCGAGGGATTTTGCCGGGCTAGCTGTTGGACTTCTTTCCGGGCTTGCTGACCTTTACGGAACGGGGCGGCTTGCCATTGCGCGCCGTGCTCTTGCGAAGACGCTGGTCAAGTTCTTCGAGTTCGCGGGTCAGGCCCTCCGGAAGATGATTGCCGAACTTCGCGAAGTGCTCACGGATGAGCGGGATCTCCTCCAGCCAGCCGTCGATGTCGACGCTGAGCAGTTGGGCAAGGTCTTCTTCGCGAATGTCCATGCCTTTGGTATCCAGATCGGCGGGCTGCGGGAGCAGGCCGATGGGGGTTTCCACGGCGTGTGCTTTGCCATCGCAGCGTTCGAACACCCATTTCAGGACGCGGCTATTCTCTCCGTAGCCGGGCCAGAGAAATCTTCCGTGGTCGTTGGCGCGGAACCAGTTGACGTAATAAATTTTCGGAAGCTTCGCGCCTTTGCGCTCTCCAATTTTAAGGTAGTGCGCGAAGTAATCTCCCATGTTGTATCCGCAGAAGGGCAGCATCGCCATCGGGTCGCGGCGCAGTTGGCCGACTTGCCCCGATGCGGCGGCGGTGGTTTCACTGCTGGCGGTCGCGCCGAGGAATGTTCCGTGTCGCCAATTAAAGGATTCGGTCACGAGCGGAACAACGCCTTTTCGGCGGCCGCCGAAGAGGATCGCGTCGATGGGCACGCCCTTCGGGTCTTCCCATTCCGGAGCGATGACCGGGCACTGGCGCGCGGGCGTCGTGAAGCGGGCGTTGGGGTGGGCCGCCTTGCGCATCGAGTGCGGAGTCCAGGGGCGTCGCAGCCAGTCGATCAATTCGTCCGGCTTCGGCTCGGTCATGCCTTCCCACCAGACGTCGCTGTCAGGTGTGATCGCGCAATTGGTGAAAATAGAATTCCTGGTCGCCGTGAGCATGGCGTTGCGATTCGATTTCAGGCTCGTGCCCGGGGCCACGCCGAAGAAGCCGTATTCGGGATTGATGGCATAGAGGCGGCCATCGTCGCCAAACTTCATCCAGGCAATGTCATCGCCGATGGTTTCCACCCTCCAGCCGGGAATGGTCGGGATCAGCATGGCGAGGTTCGTCTTGCCGCAGGCTGACGGAAAAGCGCCCGTGATGTATTTGGCCTCGCCAGCGGGGCTGATCAACTTGAGGATGAGCATGTGCTCGGCCATCCAGCCTTCGTCACGTGCCTGCACGGACGCGATACGCAGGGCATGGCACTTCTTGCCGAGCAGCGCGTTGCCGCCATAGCCGGAGCCGTAAGACCAGATTTCGCGTGTCTCGGGAAAATGGCAGATGTATTTTTCGTTGGCGTTATTCGGCCAGGTGACGTCCTGCTCATTTTGACCAAGGGGCGCACCGAGAGAATGCAATCCGCGAACGAACTCGCCCGTCGAGCCGAGAACCTCAAGAACGCGGCTGCCGACGCGGGCCATGATGTGCATGTTGGCGACGACATAAGGCGAGTCGGAAATCTCAACGCCGATGTTGGCGATGGGTGAGCCGATGGGCCCCATGCTGTAGGGGATCACATACATGGTGCGCCCGGTCATGGAGCCGGCGTAAAGCTGCCGAAGGCGGTCCTTCATGCGGGCGGGATCTTCCCAGTTGTTGGTGGGCCCGGCTTCTTCTTTCGTACGCGCGCAGATGAATGTGCGATCCTCGACGCGGGCTACGTCGGCCGGACTGGAGCGGACCAGGATGCTGTTCGGGCGTTTCTTCTCGTCGAGCGGAATCGCGGTACCGGAGAGCACCATGAGCCGGATCATGGCCTGATATTCGGCGTCGGAGCCGTCGCACCAGGAGACGCGATCCGGCTTGCAAAGCTTGGCGACTTCCTCGACCCAGGCTGCGAGGGCTTTGTGCCGCCCTCCGCTGGGCGCATCGGTCATTGTCTCTGGATCCAGAATATGCGTGGCCATTACATCCTTTCCCCGAGGTGGGTGGAACGCCGAACTTTTCAATCCGCACCCGCCACATACAGGGCACTTGCGATCAGCATCGCATGGCCAATGGAGGGGTCTGCCCCTACTCCGACGACAAGGCTTTTATTTTCCCTCATTTTGAGAGCTGTTTCCAGCGGTACGTGCTGACCGGATGGACGGTTGGTACATTGGCCTCCCGGTCGCACAACGCAATGTGTCCCAGAGATCAGGGTGCATTGGGTCGAGGTGAAGGATTCAGGGTCTTTGTCATTGTCTGGACCGCGCTGAATAACAGAAGCGCCTAAGGCTAAGGAGCGGCTGCTACTGGCGTATCGAACTGGGCGGCGATGGCATCGAGGTGTTTGAGCGTCTCGTCGACCGTGAGCGAATACATCTCGCGCCCCAGCCCTTCGCCGGATTCAAGCGCGGTCTTTAGAAAACGGCCGGCGATTTCGATGGCGAGCGGATCCGTGATCATCTTCCCGGTGCGCGCGTGGTATTCGACCCAGGCGGGGTGGGGGAGAGCGACCCAGACGGGACGGCCGTCCACTAGGAATTTGATATCCACGGCGTCAGCGTGGCGGGTTGCGATGGCCACGATCAGAGCCTGATAGAGGACGTGCACTTTCTTCTTGGTCCAGCGGTCGGTGGCGGTGAAGTTGTTGAACATATTGCGGCGAGACGACTAATCACTATATCTCTGAGGCTGGAAGCGAGCAAATTTGGTGATCGCCGAATGGACGTGGCCTGGCTGGATTTTTGCATCTTTGCACAGTCGTTTACATCTTAGTTTCTGTCCGGCGGGTGTCGCTTCGCAAGAAGTTTCGCTGGGCGGCCGCTCGTCCGTTTTCCAAAACTATTCATACAAAGGAACGTCAATGCTGAAGGCATCTCAAAAGGTAAGTGTAGTTCTCGCGCTTTCTATTCTCGCAACTATCTCCGCGTTCGCGCAAACTTCTGACTGGAAGATTGATCCGGCGCACTCCACGGCGCAGTTTACGGTGCGCCATCTGGGAATTTCGAACGTTAACGGCTCTTTTACGAAGGTGAGCGGGGAAGTCTCGCTCAACGAAAAGGATATTACCCAGTCGCAGGTAACCGCTTCGATTGATGTCAGCTCCGTCGACACGCGGGTTGAGGCGCGCGACAAAGATTTGAAGAGCCCGCATTTTTTTGAAGTCGAGAAATATCCGACGATTGAGTTCAAGTCGAAGCGCATCGTGAAAAATGGCGACAAGCTCCAGGT
>JBAWAI010000448.1:0-6296 GCA_049589215.1 Terriglobales bacterium
ACCAAATCAGCCCGGCCGAGTTCGAGTGCCAGAGACTGCTCGCGAAGTGATTTTCCAAATTCGATATCAACCGCGTCCACAAACGGCCGCCCCACCCAGCTTTCATCGGAAGCGACCAGCTTCACCATTTTCCCCGGCTGAAATTCCGTGACGCGAAACGGCCCCGTCCCAATCGGAACGCCGTTCGCATTGCGCGTAAGAATAAGGTTCCGCGGCAAAGCCAGTTCCGCCAGCATCCATGGCGTCGCCACATCGGTATCAATCGTCAGCAAGTCCCCTGCGCCCGCGCCGTCGCCAAAAATCCGCCCGCCCGCCGAAGCCGGCATGTTCGACGACGACAACGACGATGACGACGATGACAACAACGCCGCCCCAACCCGCACGCTCCACCCCGGATGCAGCTCTCCCAGCACCTTCGCAATCGCCGCCGCCGACGCCAGTCCGCCATCGTGAAACTTGACTCCGCCGCGCAAACTAAACTGCCAGTGCCGCTCCGACGAATCGTGCTCCCACGCCGTCGCCAGCCACGGCTGCGGCTGGTCCTCCGCATCCAGGCGCACAAGCGTGTCGCCGACCAGCGCGAGCACGCGCGCCGCATCCCAATACGCCGCCGGGTCCGACGCATCCGGCAGCGCCATCGCGTTCGGCGCCGATTGCATCTCGACGCGCAGCGTCCCGCCATAGTGCGGACGCGTCTCCGCCCTCGCCGCGCACGCTCCGCTAATTAGCGCAAGAAATAGTAATGCGGCTCGCTTCATACCAACCCGTGTCTTCGCGTTTCACCACGGCCAGCGCGCTCACCCCGCCGGCGTCGGGCCACAGAGCAGTGATCGCTCCCTCAAATTCCAGCGCCGGACTCACCGCCACCGGTTCGCGATCCGCAATCTCGAACGCCCGCAGATGATCGCGGCCCGCCTCTCGATCCAGCCCCCACGCGCTCTCGTCCGAAATCAAAAGCTGCGTGCCCGTTCCGCAACTCGACCGCACCGCCGCCAGATCGCTTCCCCATCGCGCCCCGCGAATCGCCTGGTCGGTAACGCCGTCAATCACGTGCGCCGAGCCATCAACCGCCGCGACCGCCCACAGCGTGTAGCCCTGCCGCGGCAGCGCCGCCGCCGAGTAAAACGCCGGCGCGTTGGAAAGTTTTCCCATCCCCGGAGAGAGCGCGCCAGTAAAGAAATTTCGCGACGACGCAAAAAAAGCGCGCGTGCCCGATCCGTCCGGCCCAGACGTCAACGGCCAGGGATCATCGCTCGCCGCGCACGTCAGCGCCAGCGGCATCGCCGCATTCGATCGGCAGAACGTTCCCGGCAGATACACGTCGAAAGGATGATCGCGTCGCAGCAGCAGTCGTCCGCGCAAATCTCGCGGAAACGCCCGCGCCACCGAGATCGGCAGCGCCGCTTCAAGCTCCCAATGCCCGCCCTGCTGCCGGTAAGCCGCCACGCGTGTGCCGTCGAGCACCAGCAACCGCGCCGATGCCGATATCACTCCTTCCGATATCGTGCCGCCAGTCTCTCCACCGCCGCTGTCAACCAGCGCCGCGTCAAGAATTCGTTCCGCCTGTGAAAACAGCAAACTTTTTTTCAACATGACTGGCAGCCCCACCGCCAACCCCGCTCCCGCCGCCGAGCGCGCCAACGACGCCAGCACCACCCGCGGCGAATCGGTGCCAATCGCGATCTCGGCCGTCCACACAAATTCGCGCAGGCTTTCCGAGAGCACCACGCTCACCGCGCCCATGGCCTGGTCCGCGCTCACCACGCTCACTCCCTGCGCGCGCAGTTCGCCCTGCAGCGCGCCCCGAACTTCGCGCACCGATTTTTCGTCCAGCGACGATCGGTTACTCACCTCAAGTGCAATCGACCCCGGCCCGGTGACCGCCGCAATGCGATCAGCCAACTGCCGCGCCGTGTCCCCAAGATTCGAAGCCAACGCATTCGCCGATAACAAAGCCGCAAACAACGCAGTGAACAAAACAGGCAATAACAAAGAAGGTAGAAAGCGGATCGCAGGAAACGAAATATGCCGGAGCGAAATCTCCGACCCCAGCCGCCAACGGCGTCGCATGCGCGCTAGCATTTTTCGGATGACCCGATTATAGCGCGGCAAGAAAGGACAATATTCCATCGCAGTTCACCCGAGAACAGCTCTCAGGTCTCAGGAAAATCAAAAGCCAGCCACCCGCGTGAAACCGAGGTCCGACATCTGAAACCGACCTGACGCCCGACACCTGACACCTAAGACCCGCCCTACTTCTCCTCCCCCGCATCCTCCGCCTGGCTGACATGCGTCGGAGCATTCATCCCGCGCAGCACATCGTTCGTGAAAAAGAATTTCCCATCCGCCGGCACCATCATGATCTGCAGCTTGTCTGACAGCCGCTCCGCCACAATCTTATTAATCAGCAGCGGATTCTGTTTCAAAATCGCCGCCTCGCTCGTCATGCGCTCCGCATCCGCCGACGCCGTCAGCCGAATCCGCTCCGCCTCCGCCTGCGCCAGCAACTTGCGCCGTTCTCCCTCCGCCCTGCTGTCGATCAGCTTCGCCTCGCCCGCCGCCTCCGCATTCTTCACCGTCGATTCCTTGCGCGCCTCCGCCTCCAGCTTCGACTGCTGAATCTGTTTCTCCTTCAGCGGCAGCGTGTACTGCATCGCATCCGACTCGCTCTTCGCCTGCAACACGCGCACCGCCGCCTGCCCCTCCGCCTGCTTCACCTCCGTCACCTTCTGCGCCTCGGCGTCGGCCTCCGCCACCTTCACCTGCTTCTGGTGGATCTCCGTCTCCACTCCCATGCGGTCGTTTTCCTGTTCCTTCACCAGCAGAGATTCCAGCCCCTTCGCATATTCCTCCGGCAACTCAATGTCGCGCAGCATCACTTCTTTCACCACGATTCCATCCACCCCCAGCCGCGCGCGAATCAGCTCAGCCGCCCGTTGCCGCACCTCCTCGCGCTTCGCCGAAAAGACCTCCCGCACCGTATAGTTCGGCACCAGCTCGCGCCACGCCGTCGCCACCACCGGAGGCACAATTTCTTTTTCCAGCGGCTCCGGCAGATTGGCTTCGACATAATCAAGCCGCTTCGGGTCGAGTTGGTAGCGCACCGTAATCGCCAGACCGAGCGTCAATCCTTCTTTGGCCTGCACGTGCAACGGCTCGCCCTTGGCGCCCTTGCCAAGCGAGTCCTCGGTGACGCCGGTAGTGAACAGCTGATCGCGCGTATTGAACAACTCAACGCGCTCCACGAACGGCATAACATAATGGACACCGGGATAGAGAGTTCCAGCTAGCGTGCCCCGCGTCTGGCTGACTCGAACGCCGCCCATGCCCGCAGGCACAATCACAATCGCCGCCGAAACCAGCAGCGGAGCCCATGCCAGCATGACGAGGGCTAAGGGTGTGCGCCACCGCACCGAGGGCTCTGGCGTCGGAGCCGCACCCTCCGGAAAAACGCGCCGGCGATACGCGATAAGAAGATAAGCGTCATAAGCAAGAATGGCAGCCGCGATCACAAACATCGCCGCTCCCAACCCCATCAGCAAATACTTCACGAACAGCATGGCAATGCTCCCTTCAACTTTGTTGTGTAGCCCGTGGTTGTGTAGCCCGTAGTCGTGTGGCCGATCGTTGTGCAGCCCATGGCCATGTGGCCGATTGTTGTGCAGCCCATGCCCGTGTAGCGCGGACACTCCTGTCCGCGTGCCGGCAGCAAACAAACTGCCTGCCAGTCCACGAACCCCGGCCCCTCATCTCTCAAACTTTGACTTTCGCCCCAGCCCGCTGCCCGACATCTGAACTGGAAGTCCGCACAAAAGTCCGCCGCACAAAAGCCAGCCGCACTATTCGCCCAAAAATCAGTTCTTCAACCAGTAACGAAGCCGCCAAAGAAAAAGTCAGACCGCCGATGATGACCAGCCCCTGCAGCATTGCATCCATAATTCCTCCCGGCGCACCGGCCCTCTCTGGCTCCCAGCCTGACCGGCGCGCAATACCCAAAAAGCAACCGGAGAGCCACAAGTAGCTAGCTGAAACAAAAAGAGTTAGAAGTGTCCGGCTGTGTCAGCCCAACCCGTCCGTGTCCGCAAGCACACAGACTTGATCACGACCAGCGAAGATCGTGTAGCGCGGACACTCCTGTCCGCGTGCCGACAGCAAACAAACAGCCAGGTCAGGCACAAGCCCGGAGATCTCTCCATCCCCGGCTCCGAAATCCAGATCCGCCACCACACCGTACCGACCTTGTAACCTATCTGCCTTCCGCTCATCTCATGTGGTAAGTTTTGAGGACGGCCGAGCCAGCCCCATGATCGATCGATTCGAAGACCGTGAACTCAAGCGCCGCAGCCGCCGCGAACTCCTGAAGCTCGCCCCGGTCCTCGCGCTCGGAGCCTTCGCCTTCCCCAAGGCAAGTGATTGGCTGGTGGGTGAGGGAGTTCGCTTCAGCGATTGGGCCGCGGGCAAGTTATTTCAGCGCCAGCATCTGGCGCCCACATTTTCGAATGCCAGCGTCGTGCCCTTTGCCAAATTTCCCTACAACGGATATGACGTCCTCGATCCTGAAGTCGATCTGCCCAACTGGACTTTGACAGTTGAGGGCGACGTGCGGCGTCCGGGCGAGTACAAGCTGGCCCAAGTGCAGGCCCTGCCTAAGATCAATCAGAACACTCGCCACATCTGCGTGGAAGGCTGGGATGTAATCGGAGCCTTTGGCGGAACCCGCATTTCAGATTTTCTGAACCTCATCGGCGCCAACACAAAAGCCCGCTTCATCGAGGTCGAGTGCGCTGACGATTACTACGAGTCCATCGACATGGAGTCGGCCCTCCATCCCCAGTCGCTCCTCTGCTACGAGATGTACGGCCAGCCTCTCGATCGCAAACATGGCGCGCCGCTGCGCCTCCAGATGCCGACCAAACTCGGCTACAAGCAGGCCAAATACCTCGTGACATTGCGCGTCACCAGCGTCCTCAAACCCGGCAAGACGGGCTATTGGGAAGACCAGGGCTATAGCTGGTTCGGAGGCCTGTGATGCCAGACGGCGACAACAAGCCCGGCCCGGAATCGCAAGCGCCCCCACTGGAAGCGCCTCTGGCGGAATCGAGCCAGCCGGCGCCAAAAGTCCCTCCAACAGCGAGCCCATCGGCGCCGTCGGAACAGCTCGCGCAGCGCGAGGACGCAACGCCGGTTCCGTCCGCGGAGCCGGTCGCCAGGAAGCCTGCGCCCACCCGACCGCCGGAGTTGGCCGTCGCTGCCAAAGCCAACCCAGACAAAGCCGGCGCCCCTTACATCCGTGCCGCCTACGAGCATCCCTACGCAATTCGCGTCACCCACTGGATCAACGCCGTCTGCGTCTTCGTCCTCATCACCAGCGGCCTGCGCATCTTCCGCGCTTTCCCAAGCTTCGGCCCGAAAATTCCGCAGCACGATTTCGTCGACATTCCCAAGGCGATCACGCTCGGCGGATGGCTGGGCGGCGCGCTCCAATGGCACTTCACCTTCATGTGGCTCTTCGCCGCCAGCGGAGCGGTCTATCTTGCCTATCAATTCCTGAGCGGCCACTATCGCATCGTGCTCTTCACGCCCAAAGATATTCCCGGCGTCTGGCCCATGGTCCGCCATTATTTCCTCTTCGGACCGAAGCCTCCGGTGACCGGCCAATACAATCCGCTGCAAAAGCTCGCCTACACCTCGACCGTCGGATTCGGCGTCCTCTCGCTTCTGACCGGGCTCGTCATGTACAAGCCCGTCCAGTTTTCCTGGCTGGCCTTCCTCTTCGGCGGGTTTCACCTGACCCGCATCTGGCATTTCACGTCCATGTGCGGCTTCGTAGCCTTCATTCCCGGACACCTCATCATGGTCGCCCTCCACGGCTGGTCGAATTTCTATTCCATGCTGTCCGGCTGGAAGCGCGAGCCGGAATACCAGGATTAATGCTCCACACGGTTGCGCAAAAATGCTCCACGCAATAACCCGCCCAAAACCGGCAAGGACAAAATTCCCCCTAATCCCTTGAGGACAGGGTAGATCGCGCGTTTGTACGTACAATATGATCTGCACATGCTCCACGTGGAGCACAAACCCTCCCCGGTAATTTACACTGTGCTCCACATGGAGCAGAGAGGCCAGGTCGGGCGGAGGGGGAAGATCGGGCTCATCGCCGGCAATGGGAAGTTTCCCTTCCTCGTCCTCGAGGCGGCGCGGGCCCAGGGCTATGAGGTCGTGGTCGCCGCGATCAAAGAAGAAGCCTTCCCGGAGATCGAGTCGAAGGGCGCCGCCGTTCATTGGCTGTCATTGGG
>JBAWAI010000449.1:0-24269 GCA_049589215.1 Terriglobales bacterium
TCTTAAGAGCGGGCGACTGGGTAAGGACGCATCCGCCTTCGCCCATGGTGATGTGGTGAGCGGGATAAAAACTGGTTGTGGCCAGGTGACCGAAAGTTCCGACCGAGCGACCTTTGTAGGTCGAGCCGACCGCGTCGCAGCAGTCCTCGATCACCCAAAGGTTGTGTTTGCCGGCGAATGCCATCACGGCGTCGATGTCGAATGGATTGCCGAGCGTGTGCGCCAGCACGATCGCCCTGGTCCGGTCAGAGACCGCGGCCTCGAGTTGTGTAACGTCGACGTTGTAAGTGGGCAATTGAACGTCGACGAAGACCGGGACAAGTCCGTTTTGGATGATGGGGTTGACCGTGGTCGGAAAACCGGCAGCCAGAGTTATAACTTCGTCCCCCGCACGCAACCTGCGCTCGCCGAGCGATGGAGACGTGAGGCAGGACAGCGCGACAAGATTAGCGGAGGATCCCGAGTTGACTAATAATGCGCAGCGCACACCCATGAAGGCGGCGAAGTCGCGCTCAAATTCAGCCGCAAAGCGGCCTGTCGTCAGCCAGCCGTCGAGCGACGCCTCGACCAGATGCTGGAGTTCGGATGAGTCAATGACCTTCCCGGAAACAGGTACGGCGGTGTCGCCCGGCTTGAACGGCTGCGGCGCAAGTGCGGTCTCATAATATTCCTTGACCAGGCCACCGATTTCCGCGCGCAGTTGTTGGGGAGATTTAAACATATTGGTGCAAACCTTGTTGCTATCCCTTCGCCGTATGCGCTCGCGCTGCAGATACGCCCAGGAACTCGCGATACCAGCCAATTGTTTGATCCAGGCCCTCGTCGAGGGTGAATGTCGGGCTCCAGCTGAGCATTGTTCGAGCGCGCTCAGCGCTGAGGTATTGGTGCCTGATCTCGTTGCTGGCCTGATTCTGAATCTCGGCGCGCAGCGAGGAATTCATTTTGTGCAGGATGAGATCGACGATCTCCAGCACGCTTACCTGACTCTCGTTTGAAAAATTGAATGCCTGTCCACGGAGAGCAAGATTGGAAGCCAGGCGTTCAGCGAGGAGCATGTAGGCGGCCGCGCCATCCTGAATGTAGAAGTAGTCCCGGACAAACTGGCCGTCGGAACGAATTATCGGCCGCTCGCCGCGAAGGATTGAGCGGATGGTTCCGGGGACAACGCGATTCCAGTTCAGATCGCCGCCGCCATAGAAGTTTCCACAGCGCGTGATGGAGACCGGCAGATTATAAGTGGCGGCGTAAGTCTGGGCGATCAGGTCAGCGCAGGACTTACTCACGTCATAAGGATGATGGCCTTGGAGCGCCATGCTCTCGTCGTAAGGAAGGTGTTCCTGGTCACCATAGGCCTTGTCAGACGAGGCGACGACAATAGAGGCGACCTTCGGAGAGCGGCGGCAGGCTTCAAGTAGGCTCCAGGTGCCACCGATGTTCGTCGAAAACGTCGAAACGGGGTTGCGGTTTGCTATGCCAACAATGGTCTGGGCGGCGAGGTGAAACACAACTTCTATCTCGTACTCGCCGAGCGTGCGCTCAATGAGCTCGCGATCGCAGATATCGCCGCGCACGATTTTCACCTTGTCAATGCTGCCCGTGCGTACCAGTTCGCTTTGTGGAACCCAGTCGCGCACCAGGCAAACCACGTCCGCGCCGGCTTCTATTAGATCTGCAACTAGCCACGATCCGAGCAAGCCAGTGCCACCCGTGACCAGGACGGGGCGATCTTTCCAGAATGAGGTCATAGAGCCCCTGCCTTCTTGGCCGCGGCCATACGCTTCTTACTTGAATCACTTTCGTCCGACCAGACCTTCCACGGCGTGTTAGCGCTGGCCCATAGTTCGTTCAGATATTGATATTCGCGGTAGGTATCCATCGCGAAGAAAAATCCGTCATGGCGATAGGCCATGAGTTCGCCCTCGCGCGCCAGGCGTTCCATCGGTTCGCGTTCTAAAATGCATTCGGGTCCGGTCAGGTAGTCGAAGATGCGACGGTTCAGCACAAAGAAGCCCGCGCTGATCAGGCCGTTGGCCTTGGGTTTTTCCGCGAATCGCTGAACTTTCCCGCCCGCATCAGCCTCCAGCACGCCGAAGCGCGAGATGGGTGGAACTGAGGTGACGGTTGCAGCTTTGCCGTGGCTTTTGTGGAATTCAATCAGCGAGTCAATATTCACATCACTGAGCCCGTCGCCGTAGGTCAGTAGGAAGGTATCGTCATCCTTCAGGTAGCGCGCGACTCGTTGCAGGCGGCCGCCGGTCATAGTCTCGAGGCCGGTGTCCGCCAGGGTAACGGTGAAGTCCTGCTCCTGGTGCGCGCCCATGAACTCAATCTGGGATTTGCGGCCCAGGGAAATACGGAAGTCATTGTTCATGGCTTCGTAGTTCAGGAAATAGTCTTTGATCATGTTGCCGCGGTAGCCGAGGCAAAGAACGAACTCGCGCATCCCGTAGTGGGCGTACATCTTCATGATGTGCCACAGGATGGGCCGGCCACCGATCTCGACCATCGGCTTCGGACGAAACTCAGTCTCTTCCCGGAGACGAGTACCTAATCCACCACACAGAACGACAACCTTCATATCTGGGTCCCTAGAACAAGTCGGCGAATGAGTGCTTGGCTGCTAACTGGGCCTTCAACGACTTAGCTACGCGCCAACACGCTGCAATTCAGTTATCCCACACCAGCGCATCTTAGACAGGATTACGGAAGTACCCTGGGTGCTCTTGAACGAAGGAAAAAGATGCAAGTCAGTTAACGCGCAACTTCCGGCGACTGCTTTGATCCACCAAACGAGAAATGGCGGTGGCCAAGAAAACTGAAGACGACCGAGAACACAAGCACGATTGCGCCAGCGATGTACGGCGCGGTATGGGCGTTTCCCGTTTGTCGGCGCACGATGGGTACGAGGACAGGAAGCCCGGCCGCGGAGAACACCATGCTGCCCGCATAGATGCCCAGGCAACGAACCCATTCTTTGAGGTAATGGCCATGCGTTTTGAAAACAAACCACTTATATCCGAGAAATGAGAACGTAATCGCGACGAGGTTGGCGAGCAAGCTAGCCACAATGTAGCCGTATGCGACGAGCGGCATGAGAAGCATGGTGAAGAAAGCAAAGCACCCATACCCGAAAACCGTGTTGCAGGCTCCGACGGCTACGAACCGTAGCAATGTGGTTGGGCTTGTCCGAAGCTCAGGAGACATGGGCATGGCCGTGCAATTTGCGGCGCGCTCACCTCAAAGACACGAGTGCGAAGGCCTGCGCGGGTTATCAGCAGCTTCGATCATATCGAGATGGGACTGAGTTCTGAAGGTTACGATCGTTACCAGGTAACATCGTTCATGAGCGATGCGCTATGTAGAAATGAGCGAGTACTCGTTGCTCAAGACGGGTCGACAGCGGCCACTGATAGCCATGCGTTAGATCCCTTGCGCCCTGCGCTTCGGGAAGATATCGCCGACTCTGCGGATCTCCGCGCCGACGCCTTTCAGTTTTTCCTCGATGTTTTCGTAGCCGCGGTCGATGTGGTAGACCCGGTCAATAATGGTCTCGCCATCAGCCACCAGCGCGGCCAGCACGAGCGACGCGGACGCGCGCAAATCGGAGGCGAGCACGGCCGCGGCGCTGAGCGGTGTTTTGCCGCGGACGATTGCTCGCCGTCCCTCAATCTTAATATTGGCTCCCATGCGGACGAGTTCCTGCGCATGCATAAACCTGTTCTCAAAAATATTTTCGACTACCAGCGAGGTGCCTTCAGCCTGCGTTGCCAGCGCCATATATTGCGCCTGCATATCAGTCGGAAAGCCAGGGTACTCCTCAGTGTTCATGTCAGCGGCCTTCAGCGGGTGGTCACCCATCACGCGAATCGAATCGGACTTTATCGAGGTCTTCACGCCGGTTTCGTCGAGCTTCTGAAGAATTGCAGTGAGATGGTGCGGGTCGCAACCGGTGACATTGACGTCGCCGCCTGTGAGCGCGCCCGCAATAATGAATGTTCCCGCCTCCACGCGGTCGGGGATGATGCGATGCTTCGCGCCGTGAAGTTTGCTCACGCCTTTGATAGTGATAGTCGCAGTTCCGGCGCCCTCAATCTTTGCGCCCATGGCATTGAGGAGAGCAGCCAGGTCGGCGACTTCCGGCTCACGAGCACAATTCTGCATTACGGTTTTGCCGTCGGCCAGTGTAGCCGCCATCAGTAAATCTTCCGTCCCGGTAACCGTGATCTTATCGAAGACAATTTCTGCGCCGCGAAGGCGATCGGTCGTGGCTTCGACATAGCCGTGTTCCTGCGTGATCTTCGCGCCCAGGCGTTCCAGACCTTTGATATGTAGATCGATGGGACGTGCGCCGATCGCGCATCCGCCGGGAAGCGAAACGCGGGCGCGGCCACAGCGCGCGACCAGCGGCCCAAGAACGAGGGTCGAGGCACGCATTGTCTTAACGAGTTCGTAGGAAGCCTCGGGCGCGGCCAGAGTTTTTGCGCAGATTGTCGTACGGTGCTGCGCGCGTCCGTAGCCGAGTTCGACCTCGGCTCCCATGGCCGCGAGCAGCTTGCGGGTGGTTTCGATATCGCGCACCTGTGGAATGTTTTCGAGGATGACGGGCTCTTCAGTAAGCAGCGCCGCGGCCATGCATGGAAGGGCGGCGTTTTTCGCCCCGCTGATGCGTACAGTGCCGAGCAGAGGATTACCGCCGCGGATAATAAGCTTGTCCATATTTGGTGAAAACGCCTGACTTCATTCTAGCGGGGAAGTCAGGCAGATGGCGGGCTTGACCGGGTTGGTGAGTTCCGTTTGTAACCTGGCAAAGCAGCTTGAAGCAAAGGCGCCAAGATCAGCCACTGACTGGGCGGCCGCGAAGAAGAGCGCGAGGTCTACCGGGATCGCGCTTGTTCGATTGCCTTGCGAACGTGACCGCGCGATGCGGTCAGAGCATCCAGGGCTTGAACGCGGCTAACTCCCGTTTTCGCCATGACCAGCGCGACCGGCACGCTTTGATGCGCGGCCTTCAAAACTCTGCTCGATTCAGCACGGCTGAGTCTGGCGGCGTTTTCCAGAATGCCCATCCCGCGTTCCGCCAGCTTAACGTTCTTCAAATGCAGATTGACCATCAGGTTGCCATACACGTATCCGAGGCGAGTCATCGCGCCCGTCGTCAGGGTGTTCAAAATCATCTTCTGTGCGGAACCGGCTTTCATGCGAGTCGACCCGGCTACCACTTCCGGTCCAACTTCGGCCACGATCGCGACGTGGGTTGCTTTTTCGAGCGGCGAATCCCGATTGCAGACCACGGCGATCGTCTTGGCTCCACGAGAACGTGCGTATTCGATGGCCGCAATTGTGAACGGCGTTCGGCCGCTGGCAGCTACGCCGACCACTACGTCTTTGCGACTCGGTTTCTTTTTCGCCATCTCGCGGCGGCCTAGAAGCCGCGAATCCTCGCTCGCTTCGGTTGCCTCGGCCAATGCTTTCGTGCCGCCAGCCATGACGAATTGCACCATCTTGCGATTTGTATTGAACGTCGGTGGGCATTCGGCGGCATCAAGAGCGGCGATGCGGCCGCTGGTGCCGGTCCCGACGTAGATCAGACGTCCGCCTTTAGAGAACGCCTCGGTGATCAGGTCGATTGCTTTCGCAATCTGCGGCAGTGAACGCGCGACGGCGCCAGCCACCTTCGCATCCTCGCGATTGATGATGCGCGCGATCTCGATCGACGACTTGGTATCGAGACCAGCCGCGGCCGAGTTCGGCTTTTCGGTCTCGAGCTGCCAAAGGCCGGACGTATTCGCCGCGCGCGTGAACTCTCTCCTGCGCTTTGCGCCGCCCGTCTTCACGATTCTTTCTCGTCGTTCGCCGACCTCGCGCCGCTCTCTAGTGCTTGTACGACTGCATCGTGAAACGCAGGCCTCACTTGCTTGATGGCCAGATTCTGGCAGTCCGGCCAGGTGCGGTTCGTAAGCAGTGTTATCGACAGCTGTCGGTCGGGATCGATCCAAAGAGAGGTTCCGGTATAGCCAAGGTGGCCGAACGATCGGGGGCCAAAGTACTTGCCCGATTGCGAACTGACTGAAGGCGTGTCCCATCCGAGAGTGCGAGAAGTCCCTTCCGGCGTGGGTTCCCGGCGCGTGAAAAGATGCACAGATTCCGGGCGCAGAATTGGATAACCGCCGTTAAGCATGGCGTGCGCAAAGCGCGCCAGGTCATCGCTGCTAGAAAACACTCCTGCATGACTGGCCACGCCGCCCAGCACGCTGGCATTTTCGTCCTGCACTTCACCTTGGATGATGCGATGGCGGAATGTGTGGTCGTCGGCGGTTGGGGGAATGCTGCCGCGCATCGCGCTCGGTGGGTTGAACGTTGTATGCGACATGGGAAGCGGGCCGAAGACCTCGCGCTGGCAAAAGGAGTCGAGCCGCTCATCGGCAAGCCGCTCGAGCGCGACTCCAAGAATGATGAATCCAATGTCGCTGTATTCAACGTGAGAGCCCGGGCTGGCCACAAGTTCGGTGGCGAAAGCCAAGCGGAGAAGATCTTCGCGGTTCCGCACGCGGAGGAAGAGTTTTTCATAAGCCGGAAGACCAGAGCTATGTGCCAGGAGCATGCTGAAGGTGACTGCGGGGCGACGCCCGTCCGAGCCGGAAAATTCAGGGACGACGGCGGTCACCGGGGCTTCCAGATCGAGTATGCCGCGCTCGTAGAGAATCATCGCCATCGAACTGGTCGCAACAACTTTGGTCAGGGATGCGAGATCGAAGATGGTTGAGGGAGTCACTTCCGCCGAACTCGGATCGTAAGTGAACCGGCCGAAAGCCTTGTGGGCGACAAGTTCCCCGCGATGCGTGACTGCGAGCGCGCAGGCAGGAAAGGCGCGAGCGTCGACGGCTTCAACGAGAATTTTGAACGCAGCGCGGAAACGGACATCTTGATCGGCAGTGTTCTGCGCTAGGAACGAGAAGCCCGGTTGTGAAGTGGCTGACATCAAGAATAAACCCAAGTGTAGCGCGGACATGCACTCGAGCACTCTATTGTCATTGCAACCGCTGTTGCACTCTTGGGTGCCTTCCGCATGAAGTTACCAAGAGAATGCCCTGCCGATCCTGCTGCTTGAGGACGGTCTCATGAGTCGTGTACAGTCACAGCAATCGTGAAATTTTCAGCATTCCCGCTTGCAGCGTCGTGCATTGGTGTTCTTGTTTGCTCCGGCATTGTTTTCGCTCAACCGCCACTCCCTGACCGTCTTGCCGTCGTCGATCCCATCGTCGAAGATGCCATCGCCCAACAGCAGATTCCGGGCGCCGTTCTGATCGTCGGTCACAAAGGGCAAGTTGTTTATCGCAAAGCTTATGGCAGCCGCGCCATCCTTCCGCGACGCGAGGCCATGACGCTCGACACTATCTTTGACTGCGCGTCGCTAACCAAGGTGGTGGCGACCACAACCGCCTTGATGCAACTCTGGGAGCAGGGGAAGTTTCGGACCGGCGATCCAGTCTCGAAGTATCTCCCCGAATTCGCGCAAAATGGCAAACAGGACATCACAATTCGCCAACTACTGGTGCATTACTCCGGCCTGCCCGAAGACCTTGACCTCGTTAAGAAATGGGAAGGCAAGGAAACCGCCTACCGCATAGCGTTTGAAGTAGCGCCCGATCGTCCTCCCGGTTCGGCATTTGTGTATAGTGACGTCAATTTTATTGTGCTCGGGGCTCTGGTGGAACGGCTTTCCGGCCAAACACTTGACCAATACGCAGCAGAGCATGTATTCGTCCCGCTCGACATGAAGGAGACCCGATTCCTGCCCCAAGCGGCCTGGATGGCCCGCATCGCGCCGACGGAAGACGAGAACCATCATCCATTGCGCGGTGTGGTGCACGATCCGACGGCGCAACGGATGGGCGGAGTGGCTGGCCACGCAGGAATGTTTTCGACCGCCGACGATTTGGCAAGGTTTGCGCAGGCGCTGCTCGATGGCGGCCGAGGCGTGCTGACCTCCGCGACGATCGCAAAGATGACCGCTCCGCAACAGCCTGTGAATAGTACGGCGCTGCGCGGATTCGGCTGGGACATTGATTCGCCGTTATCCACGAATCGAGGGGAACTACTGCCTTTGGGCAGCTTCGGGCACACGGGATTTACCGGCACTTCCTTGTGGATCGATCCCGCGACCGAGACCTACATCGTGCTGCTCACGAATGCCGTTCACATGAATACGATTGCCGGCCACGAGAAGGGAAGCGCGGTCTCGTTGCGGACGAGGGTGGGAACGGCGGTAGCGGCAGCACTGGCGCTCGATCCAAGTGAGTCGGAGAAAATGCGCGCGGCGAGCGTCACCGGCTATAACGAAATGCAGAGTGCGGCGCGCAAGGTGCTGGTGCGAAATGGGACCGTCAAAACCGGTATCGATGTGCTCGAAGCGGCACACTTCGCCGCACTGCGACCGACGAAGGGCGGCAGTCCGCGGAGCATTGGCCTGCTGACGAATCAAACCGGCCTCGATGCCGCGGGGCGAAGAACGGTCGATGTGCTGGCCAGCGTGCCAGGTCTTTCTCTCGATGCGATCTTCAGCCCTGAACATGGGGTAACCGGAACACTCGATACGACCAACGTCAGGAATGATAAGGATCAAGCCACCGGAATCACCGTTTACAGCATGTATGGCGGCAAAGATTCGGCGCGGCGTCCGCCGATCGACATACTGAAGCGGCTGGACGCGGTCGTGATCGACCTTGCCGACGCAGGCGTGCGCTTCTACACCTACGAAACCACGATGGGCTATTTTCTGGAAGCCGCGGCGAAGGCTGGAATTGACGTCGTTGTTCTGGACCGGCCTAATCCGATTACAGGAACGCTGGTCGAGGGGCCCGTTTCTGAAGAAGGACGCGAGAGTTTCACTGACTATTTTCCTGAGCCGGTTCGGCAAGGGATGACGATGGGTGAGCTGGCGAAGATGTTTAACAGCGAGCGCCGGATTGGAGCGCGGCTGGAAGTTGTGCCGATGGAAGGCTGGCAGCGCGGCGATTGGCTTGATTCGACCGGCGTAGCTTGGGTCAATCCCTCCCCCAACTTGCGCGATCTGAACGAGGCCACGCTTTATCCCGGAGTTGGCATGATCGAAGGGGCGAACGTCTCGGTTGGCCGCGGGACGGATACGCCATTTGAGGTTGTTGGCGCTCCGTGGATCAGAGGTCACGAACTCGCCGCTTATTTGAACCAGCGGGCAATTCAGGGCGTGCGCTTCGTTCCGGTTGCTCTTACGCCAACATCGAGCAACTTTGCCGGCGAGCGTTGTGAGGGCGTGAACCTCGTTGTGCTCGACCGCAACCAGCTGGACGCGACAGAGCTCGGCATCGAACTGGCTTCGGCGTTGCATAAGTTGTATCCGGCCGACTTCAAGCTCGAGCGCATGGCGGATCTGCTGGTGAACCAGGCGGTGCTGCAGGCGATCGACGCGGGAATGGATCCGCGACGCATTGTGAGTGACTGGCAAGAACGCCTACAGGCTTTCATCGCTCTACGGGAGCGGTATCTGCTGTACAAATAGCGATGCGTGTCGACACGCGCAGTCGCCGTTGAGTCGGAGCTCCGACACGCGATATCCACAGGGCAGACGCGGCTCGGCATCCCGGGCGCAACATGCTGCGCTAGAATGTCGTCAACGGAAATCAAGATGTCAGACAATGTTGTTCCTCTCCCAAGTGCTTTTTACCGATGTGCCGGCCCGAATTGCGGGCTCCTCAAGGGCGTGAGCGATCGCTGGTGGGTTATGTGGACCTCTTTCGGCGAGCGCAGAATTCCGTTGATGCATCTGGCTCCATGGGACGAAAAGCTGGCCGTGCAGGAGGGCGCGTTGCACGTCTGCGGCGAAGGATGCGCGGGGAAGCTGCAGTCCCAATTTATGGGGAACATTCTGTCGAATCGGCCTCGCCGACGCGAAGGCTAAGGCATCAACCTCAGCTAACTTGGCGCTCAGCTCATGGCATCTGACATTGCAGAACCGTTTTCCCGCAATCGAAAAGGCAGGCCATCGATGAAGATGATTGTGCTCTTGCTGCTCAGCGGCTTGGCTGTGGCGCAGACCGCCGCGACTCCGGATGCTGCTCACGCTCCTGCTTCCAATTCGGCTTCCGCGGCTGCTTCTGCTCCGACTGCTGACGTGAAACCGGCTGTGACGATCCCGGCTGGGACCAGAATCCCGATCTCTCTGAAGCAGGCGATCTCTACCAGGAGTGCGCGCGAAGGCGATCCTGTTTACGCTGAAACCGTGTTTCCGTTTGTCGTCAACGAGCGCGTCATGATTCCGGTCGGAACTTACATTCAGGGAAAGATCGTACACGTGCAGCGCGGCGGACACGTCAAAGGCCGCGCTGAGCTCCTGATCCACTTCACCTCGATGATTTATCCGAGTGGTTACACGGTGATGCTGGGAGGCAATATCGACAACGCTCCTGGCGCGGAGAAGACATCGATGAAGGACGAGGAAGGAACGATTCGCGAGGACAGCGACACTGGAAGAAAAGTGAAAGAAGCCGCTGGCGGTGCAACCACGGGCGCGGTCATTGGCGCGGTGACTGCCGGCGGCAAAGGAGCCGGCATTGGAGCCGGCATTGGCGGCGTGGCTGGCCTGGCGGTCGCGATGATCTCGCGCGGCGCGGACGTGAGGCTGGAGCCTGGAACGTCGCTCGAGATGGAGATTCAACGCGAGGTTCCCCTGGATATGAGTCGGATCAAAAGTACGACTGCTAAAGAAGAATAACGTCCCAGGTGCACGCTGTTACGTCAAAGCTCTCAGGTCTTAGCTCCAAGCTCTCAGGAAAATCTCCGACGGACGCGTTCGCTGCTTCAACTTGAATATCTCGTTTTTTACTCCCCACTACTACTCATTACATTTCCTACTTCAAATTAAACATTGCGTTTACGTGCGCCGTGACGGTTACATCTTGCGGGGCGAATTCCTCGGTCGGAGAGGGAGCCTGCATGGCGGTTCCGGCCATGGGCTGGGCGCGACGTGCTAGCGGCGCGAATATGCGAACGTTCTCCTGGGTGTCGACTGACGCATAGGAAAGTTCGCCGAGAGTTCTGCCACTGGCTAGCGCCAGGGATTCAGCCGAGGAACGGGCGCGCCGGTAGGCGTCCGCGACTGCTTTGCGTTTTGCTTCGTCCGGTGATTCCAAGGTGTAGCTGAGCGACTGGCTCTGGCCGACGCTGGCATCGGCGAGTTGCTGGGTGATTGGACCAATCTTTGAGAAGTCTTTGAGCTTGAGCGTGGCGGTGGTCGTGACCTGGTATCCGATCAGCTTTTGTTTTTGATCGCGGTAATCGTAGCGCGGGTTCACGGAATAGAAGCCGATCTCGGCCTGTTTGGGATCGATGCCATTGGCGCGCAGAATCTGGCGCGTGCTTTCGGCCTGCTTCTCAGCCTCGGCATTAGCCTCTTTCGCGGTGTTTCCCTGGGCCGAAATGTTGAACTGGATAACGGCAGTATCGGGAGCGGTTTCAAATTTTCCGTCGGCTCCGACGTAGACCGTGTTGGGAAGTGCGGTGACGGCAGGATTTTGGGCCAAGACAGGAAGGCTCAAGAGCCCAAGGATGGAAACCACAAGCAGCGCGCTTTTCATTGCATCATTCCTAACTTTGCCAAGTTGCCTTGGGACGGCCGCGAAACTCTTATCCGTTCCTACGGGGAACGCACGGGAATTGCGGGATTGCGTTGGTGCCAGCCTTTCGTTTTCAGTTCGAATGATTTCCGAACGATAGGCGATTTAGTTACTGATTGCCTGAACAGCCGGGTACCCCCTTCGGGCAGTCTATTGGAATCATCACTTTACGCAGATTTTCCTGCCAAAGTATTGAGCCGAAGCGGCTTAGAGGTAAAGTATTGAACGCGTGGGACTTAGCATATTGATATGTTTTCTACGCCAATCGTTACACGGGTGTCGGCCGTCACGGACGATTGCTTTCCAAGATTTTGTCAAGAGCACACTCCCTGTTCGGGCAGCATGTGTGCTACATCCAGTTGAGTCCAGCCGGGAGAAGTAAGTCAAGCTTTTTTGAAATGGAGAGTAGGGAAGCGGCGACTACATCTTCGTGGGTGACGGCCGGTCCGGCCCGCTGATGTCTTTGCGGAGATCCTCCCAGATCTTGTCGGGCATATCGAGAAACACTTTTACGATGGCTGGATCGAATTGACGGCCGGACCAGACTTCGATTTCCGTGCGGGCGGCCTGAAAGGTTTGTGCCGGACGGTAGGGACGGTCGGAGGTGATGGCGTCAAGCGTATCCGCGATGGAAAAGATGCGGGCGCCCAGAGGGATCTCGTCTCCCTTGAGCGATCGCGGATAACCGAGGCCGTCGTAGCGTTCCTGGTGCGAGTAGACAATTTCCGCTGCCTCACCGAGGAAGGGAATCTTGCTCAGCATCCTATAGCCCGCATAGGCGTGCTCGCGCATGACCGCCGTTTCCTCTTCGGTGAGCTTGCCGGGTTTGCGCAGAATCTGGTCCGGGATCGCCATCTTGCCGATATCGTGGAGAAAAGCCCCGCGGGCGATCACGTTGATCTCTTCCTTCTGCAGGCCCATCTTGCGCGCGATGGCGATGGTGTAGGCGGTGACGCGCCGGGAATGGCCCTCCGTCTCTGAGTCCTTGAGGTCAAGCGCATCGCCCAGGGCCTCGAGAGTGACGTCGTAAGATTTTTCCAGATTTGCGAGGGCGGTTTTCCATTGCTGGGTGCGGGCTGTGACGAGCGCTTCAAGATTGGTGCGGTAGGCGTCATTCTCTCGCTTGAGGCGGCGATTCTCGAGGGCGCGCCGAACGGTGGCGAGCAGTTGTTCGCGTTCGAAAGGTTTGAGCAGGTAGTCGTAGGCGCCGTTGCGCAACGCCTGGAGCGCAACCGAAATGTCATTCATGGCCGTGACCATGACAAAGGGCATGTCGGGATAGCGCTCTTTGGAATGTTCGAGAAGGGCGATGCCATCCATTTCGGCCATCATGAGGTCGGAGAGCACGAGATCGAATTCGTCGCCGGACTCTAGGATCGACAGGGCTTCAACGCCGCTGGAGGCCTGGCGCGATTGAAAATTCGCGCCCTTCAACATGGAGGAAACGATCTCGCGGATTGTCTCCTCGTCGTCCACCACGAGAATTCGATCGTATGGCATGGCTATGTATGGATAGTACGGACATTCTAGGCCCGGCTAACACGTTCCGAAAGTAACCAATTGGACACGGAAATCGCATACTTTGTGGCTGCGGGAGCCCGATACTTGGAAGGCGTGTCCTTCGTGCGTTCATTGACGGGTGTTGGCGCCTTGCTGGCCGGTTTGTTGGCGCAATCGGTGGGTATTCTGACCGTCTGGCTGACGGCGCGGGAGACTGCCGCGCTCAGCATGGTGGTGGTCAGCCTGCTTTTCTTCCGGGCATTCCGAAAAAAATATCTGCTGGCGTGGGGAACGGGCTGGATCGCTTACACGGCTTTTCTTTTTCTGGCGCGAGCCAGCGCGTGGCATCCGGCGTCAGCGATGCTGATGGCCTATGCGCAAGCTGATTTTGTGTTGGCCATGGGACTGTTTGCAGCGGCGGCGCTCAGCTGCACGCAATCCCGGCGCTCGCTCGCCGGCTTTGCGGCGGTCGCATGGGTGCTACTCGTTTGCGCCGCATTGAGGCCAATTTACTTTCCGGAATCGGTTTCCGCGCAACTCGCACTAGAGATCAGTTGTCCGGCGCTGGCTGCAGTGGTTGCGCTCAGATTCATCCTGTCAAAGCATGGGCGCGTTGGACCGGGACAGGTTCTGTATGGCGCCGGACTGGTGGCGCTCAACCTCACGTGGCATCCGTTGACGGGCGGAATTCCGAGCGAAGGGTATCTGCTGGTCGAGATTCTTTTTGGCTCGAGCATGCTGCTGGTGGTGCTGGACGAGTCGCGAGTCCGGACGCGGCGGCTGGCCGTGCTCACGGAATTGTCGTCAACCATTGCGCGCGGCCAAAGCCACGCGACCATCATGCAAGCCGCGCTGGCCAAGCTGGGTTCGGCAATTGAAGCGAAGGCATCGTGGTTCTATGTGTTGGAGGGAACGAGTCTGGTTCCCACGCAGCACGTGGGGTTATCGCCGGAGAAATTGCGAGTCCTCGGTCAAGCCGGGATCAGCGAAACACTGGCGCAGGTTCTGGCGGAGAACCGGGCGATCGCGGTGCGACCCTCGGCGATGACGGAAGAGGCACAAAAACTACTGAAAGAACGGCGCATCCGTGAAGTGGTGCTGGCGCCGGTGATCGGCAAAGAATCGACAATTGGGGTGGTGGCGTTTGGCTGCCGGAGACGCCGCTACGACAGCGGCGAAGAATTCGAGTTTTTGGAAACGGCGGCGCAGAAGCTGGGCATTGCGGCGGAGAATCTTAAGCTTTCGGAACAGGTGCTTCGATCGCACCGGCAGTGGGTGAATACCTTTGATTCGATCCCGGATCTGATTCTTGCGCACGATGCCGACTTCAAGATTCTGCGGGCTAATCAGGCGCTACTGCAACGACTGGAGAGCGCGCCGTCAGAGATCATCGGCTTCACCTGTGAAATGGCGCTACCCAAGGCGCAGGATTGGAACGGCTGCCCATATTGTGAACGCGGCGAGGGGCTGACGGAAGGACTCGACCCTTGTTTTGGCGGGGAATCGGTGGTCTCGACCGCGACCTTCGCGGAGCAGGGGCAGCAGAACGGGACGATCCACGTCATTCATGACACAACGGATCGGCAGGCCGCAGAAGAAAAATATCGCATGCTCTTTGAGCAGGCGCAGGAAGGCGTATTCGTAGCCACGCTGGAAGGCGACCTGCTGGATTGCAACGACGCGTTCGTGACCATGCTCGGCTACGGCAGCCGCGATGAGTTGATTCCGCTCGACCTGGCAAGCGTGCTGGGCGCAACCAGTGACGAGCGGGAGTCGTTCCGCAATGAAATTGAGGCGCACAACTATGTGCGCAACTTTGAAATGACGGTGCGGCGCAAGGATGGCGCGCTGCTGACGGCCGCGCTGAGCTGCTTTGCCACGCGCGATTCGGCGGGACACATCGAGCGCTACCAGGGGTTTGTTCTCGACAATACGGAGAAGAAACGGTCGGAAGACGAGATGCGCCGCCGCAATCGCGAGTTGAACGCGCTGAACGCGATGGCAGTGATCGCGACCCAATCGTTCGACCTGGACGAAATTCTGAATTTGACGCTGCGGCAGGTGGTCTCGCTATTTGGAGCCGAGACGGGCTCGATGTATCTGGTGGCGGAGACGGAGGGAACGTACCGGCGGCGCGCTGGCTGGGGACCGCGGAGCGAGGCACGGGTGCGCATGTCAGAAGTAGCATTTCCGGATGGCATGGGTGAGCTCGTAATGCGCTCGCGGGCGGAGGTCGTAACGCAGGAATTTCTGCCGCACCTGCCGCCGGCGGTGGTGGAATTTGTTTGCGCGGACCGGCTGCCGCACTGGATCTGGGTTTTGCTCTGGAGCAAAGACAAGCCGATCGGGCTGATGGGCCTGGCGAGCAAGGAAGACCGGCATTACTCCAGCAACGACGAGAATCTGCTGGTCGCTATCAGCCGTCAACTGGCGACCACGGTTGAAAAGGTTCTGCTCTACGAAGAGACGTGCCGGGCGTATGAAGATTTGCGCAAGACGCAAGAGCAACTGCTGCAAAGCGAGAAGATGTCGGCGATCGGGCAGTTGATCTCGGGCGTGGCGCATGAATTGAATAATCCGCTGACCGCGATTTTGGGATATGCACAGTTGCTGCAAGGGGCGCGGCTCGACGAGCGATCGTCGGACTATGTGACAAAGTTGTTCAAGCAGGCGCAGCGCACGCACCGGGTGGTGCAGAATCTGCTGTCGTTTGCGCGCCAGCACAAGGCGCAGAAGGAAGAAGTGGATTTGAGGAAGGTGCTGGAAGAAACACTGACCTTGAGCGAGTACGACCTGAAGGTGAATAACGTCACCCTCAAGCGGGACATCCCGAAACAGCTGCCGCCAGTGACGGCCGATGCGCACCAGTTGGAGCAGGTCTTCCTGAACATTATCAATAACGCGCTCGACGCGATGGGAGAGGATAAAGGGCGGGGCACGCTCAAAGTGCGGGTGGCGGAGAGAGATTCATTTGTGTGCCTGGAGTTCGAAGACAGCGGGCCGGGGATTAAAGATCCGGGAAAGATTTTCGATCCCTTCTATACGACTAAGTCTCTCGGCAAAGGCACCGGGCTCGGGCTGAGCATCTGTTACGGAATCATCAAAGAGCATCTTGGGGAGATCGTTGCCCGCAACCGGCCAGAAGGCGGCGCGACGATTGAAGTGCGCCTGCCGGTGAGTGAGAAGGCGGGGTCCGCCGAACTGACGGCTGCGCGACGGGAGCCGATTCTCGTGGAGCGTGTGTTGTTGGTGGAGGACGAAGAGGCAGTGCTGGAATTCGAACGCGACGTGCTGACCGGAGCAGGCGCGGACGTTACGACCTCGATAAGCATGGAGGATTCTCGCGAGCGGCTCCGCAACGCAAATTACGATGTGATCGTGATGAATGGCCGCATGCCGGGCGGAGCCAGCCCGCAAGAAGTCTACGAGTGGCTGGCCACCAACTGCTCTGGCATGGAAAAGAAACTACTACTCACCTTTGCAAGCGTGGTCGACGAACAGGACCGAGCCTTTCTAAAGGAGCAGGGCGTGGCGGTTCTGTCGAAACCATTCGAAGTCGGGGACCTCATCCGGCAGGTGCATGGCCTCGCTCAGAAGAGCAAAGACGGCAAGAGCGACCGGGAAAAGACTCTTGGCGCCGAGGCTGGCAGTTAGTTTGCTCAGGCCTTGTCCTCTCTGAACTCCTGAAATTTTCCGCTAGAGCTGTTCCTTCAAACCCTTCATCATCTCGGCGAGCAGTTTTTCATTGCGGCGATACCATCGCCAATGGCCCTCCCGCTGAGCCTCAACGAGTCCGGCTTTCTCAAGGATGCGCATGTGATGGGAAATTGTGGGCTGCGCAAGCTTCATGCGCTGTTCGATGTCCGAGGAGCACAGGCCGGTCTCCCTTTTGATTGAAGCCCCTCCTTTTTCAGTGAGCGCCCGCAGAATGCGGCGGCGCGTGGGGTCGGCGATGGCGTGGAGAAATCGATCGAGATTGGCGGAGCCATGCATCACTATTTTTGCAAATGTTGAAATTGCGCAATTTTGTAATTTCAAACCGATCCGGATGGGTTCCAATCGGAAAATGTTTCGCTCACAAAATTACAAATTCCATCTTCATTTTTTCACGATCGGGTTATAGCCGTCGGCTACCAGGCGGGCGCGCATGGCCTCGGCGTCTTTCAACTCCGCGTAGGGTCCGACCTGCACGTGGTAGAACTTGTCGTTCGCAGCATTGTTCGCGGTAAACGCCGGATACTGTTTTTTCTGCAACGCCTGAACCAGAGCATCGGCGTCTTCATGCCGGGTGACGGCCGCGACCTGTACAAAATAGCTGCCAGTGGTGGACGTGCTGCCGACGGCCGGAATCGGTGTTTTGGATGGATCGGCCGAAACGGGCTGTGGTTGCGCCTCCGCGGGCTTGAGGTCGGTGTCGGTCGTCTTCGCGCCCACCGACTTGTAAAAACTGAAGTCGGTGGTTTGGGGCGCGGGCTGCGATGCGGCATCTTTGGCTGCCGAGGGTCGGACGACCGTAGCGGGCGCGGCCTGCGCGGCATTCAGCACATTGCTCGCGCTGACGATGCTCGTTTTCCTGCCGAGTGAGAAGCCGATCGCAAAAAAAACGGCACAGACAAGCACAAAGGTGAAAAACAGGGCCAGCATGCGGCCCGTGCCGAGCGTAATTTCCGTGTCCTGTGACGAAGTGGGCATGGACGATTCTTATGACCTCTAGGTTTTGGCCGGCGCGGGCGGACCGGCCAGCATTTTTTGAATGCCGGAGAAGAAATCGACCGGCACCGGGAAAACGACGGTGGTATTTTTCTCTACGCCAATTTCGGTGAGGGTTTGCAGGTAGCGCAACTGCACGCTGACCGGTTCCGTCGAGAGCAAATGAGCGGCATCGACCAGGCGCTGCGCGGCGGAAAATTCGCCCTCGGCGTGGATGATTTTCGAGCGCTTCTCGCGTTCCGCTTCGGCCTGCTTGGCCATGGCGCGCAGCATGGATTCGGGCATATCCACTTGTTTGACTTCAACGTTGGTGACCTTCACGCCCCACGGCGACGTGTGCTGGTCAAGAATGCTTTGCAGGCGCAGATTGATTTTTTCGCGATGGGCGAGCAGTTCGTCCAGTTCCTGTTCGCCAAGGACGGAGCGCAGCGTGGTCTGCGCAAACTGCGAGGTCTGGTAGACGTAATTGGAAACTTCAACGACTGCTTTGTTCGGATCAATGACGCGCAGGAATATGACGGCATTCACTTTGAGTGTCACGTTATCGCGAGTGATGATGTCCTGCGGCGGAACTTCGAGCGCTTCCTGGCGGAGCGAGACGCGCACGATGCGGTCGATGGGAGTGAAGACGAAAATTACGCCCGGTCCTTTGGCGGTGCCGAGCAAGCGGCCGAGGCGGAAGATTACACCGCGCTCGTACTCGGCGAGAATTTTGATGGAGCTGAGCAGATAGATGATGAAAATAACGGCCACAATGGCCAGAATGGGCAACCCGATATCCGGCATAAATGCCTCCACAAATCCCGTTAAGCGTATGAGCGGATTGTAGCGCAGTTCGAGCGAGGAGTTCGCGGGCGACCGTTGCTTGGTTGAGTCCTCGGGTTCGCTCAGTTTTGGATTGGAGGTTGGCCGGCGGTTGGGCCTGGGCGGTGAAAAGATTTTGGGGCAGCTTGCGATCCGTCTTTGGCCGCGGATCTCACCTCTGCTGCCCCGAGTAATTCATCGTGTTGGCGCTGCGTTGGCGCCGGAACGTGCGTCCTTACTCGATCGTTCTCGCGTCCGGGAGGGTGCCTCCGCTGCCCAGCGGCAGTCTGCACTTGCAGTAGCAGGTGAAAACGCCGATCGGAACAATGGCTTGTTGGCCGACACTGTTCTTGCAGCCCGGCATCGAGACTTTCTGGTAGGTTATCGGGCCAACGTCGGTGGCGGTCGCAGTTGCGAGGCAAGAGTCGTTGGCGTTGTTGCAGTTGCCCGAACATCCGGGGCTGTTGGCGCCTGTGCAGTATCCGTCGCCGATCTGAGCGAGGGCGTTGTCGACGGCTTGGACTTTATTGCATCCGGCGCCGACTGTGTTCGAAGTGGTGGTTACGGTGGGCTGAGTTGGTGCGGTCGACTTGCAGGCATCGCATTGTTGACCTGCCCAGGCTGCGGACGCGAGTGAGGCGACCAGAATTGTAACGAGAAGGGGGAATCGTTTCATTCAAGCTCCTTTCAAATTTGGACTGCGTGTTTCCGCAGCCATCGGCTCCCGGCAAAACCGGGCTTGCCTGACGCACGAAGACCGGAGAGTGAAACTGGCTGAAGGTTGGTGCTGGGTTTGCCTGGGTGATGGCGGTCATTAGAAGAACACCGAAGCATGCTGTGATGATGGCGCACGGCGGGGAGAAAGTCAGTAACCGGAGGTATTGGGGGACGGAGAAGAACGGACAGGTTACGGCGGTAACCAGAGATGCTAAGGGCGAGAAGGAAAGCGCTTGGGCAGTACTGTAAGTGAGGGTCGGACGTTAGTTGTTAGATAAAGTCCAATGGAACGCCGCTCAGGATGACAGCGGCGTGGAGGGAGGGGCGGACATCGCGAGCCTGGTAGCTGCAACCGGATCGACCCTTAGCGTGAGGCCGTCGATCTGGCGGACTACAACGCGCTCTCCTGCGGGGACGTTCAGCGTCGACACTGCGTTCCAGATTTCGCCGTGGACAAAAACTTTGCCGCTGGGTGACAGCGCGGTTTCGGCGACACCGATTTCGCCTATCAGCCCTTGCTGGCCGGTGACTACTTTGTTGCGGCGGGCACGGACGGCGATGCTCATCAGGAATGCGGTGATGATGCCAAGGGGCACACTGACGGCGAGCGCGGTTACCAGGCGGACGCGCATCTCGGGGATGGGGCCATCGACCAGCAACAGGCCGCCGATCACGAGGAGGGCGATCCCGCCGACGGTGAGCACGCCGTGGGTAGCGAACTTGGCCTCCAGCGCGAAGAGCGCGAAGGAGCCGAGAATGAGTACGAGCGCAGCGTAGCTGGTGGGTAGGAGATTCAGAGCGAAGGCCGCTAGCAGCAGAAAAACCACGCCGACGGTGCCGGGAATGACCGCGCCGGGATGATTGAACTCCGCATACAGGGCGAGCGCGCCGATGGCCAGCAGGATGAAGGCGACGTTAGGGTCGGTGATGTAGGAGAGGATGCGCTCTTTAAGCGTCATCGGATAGTCGCGAACGGGTTGGTCTTTGAAAGCGAGGGAGAAGGTCGCGGTGCTGCCGTCGAAGCGCTTAAAGCTCTTGCCGCTGAGCTGGCGCAGAAGATCCTGCTCGTTGGGAGCGATGTATTCGATCAGGTGTTTGTCGAGGGCTTCTTGTTCGGTGAAGGACTTGGATTCGCGGACGGCGCTCTCAGCCAGTTCGACGTTGCGGCTGTGCTTGCCGGCGACCGAGCGCATCAGGGCGGCTGCGTCGTTCTCAATTTTTTTCATCATCGTCTCATCGGGTTTGCCGACGAGCATTACCGGGTGCGCGGCTCCGGCGTTGGTGCCGGGAGCCATGGCGGCGATGTCGGCGGCCTCGAGAATGAAGATTCCGGCAGATCCGGCGCGGGCGCCAGCGGGGGTGACATAGACGATTACAGGGACGGTCGAAGACGAGAGCTTCTCGATGATCTCGCGGGTGGAGTCGACAAGACCGCCGGGCGTGTTGAGATCGATGAGGATGGCCTGGTCGTGATTTGCGGCGGCTGTTTCGACCGCGCGGCCAATGTATTCGACGGTGATGGGCTGGATGGCGTCGTTGACGACGACTTTTAGAACGTCGGCGTGGGCTGAAGTGACGAGGAGTAGCGTGACTAAGAATTGGAGCGCGAGCCGTGCTTGCGGGCTGAGAACTGCTGAACGAGAGCTGAGAAGAGATTTCATTCCTGGGGCAGCGGCTGCGCTTTCCCCGCGAGCTTGGCTGCTAGCGTTCGTTTTAGATCCTGGGCCGTGGCGTTGCGCGGCTCCAGCTGAAGGGCGCGACTGACGGTCTCGGCGGCTGCATCGGTGCGATCTTCGCGAAGATCGAGACGCGCGAGAACCAGGTAAGCATCAACCGATTCGTGCAGGCGAAGCGAGGCCTCGGCCTCGGCACGCGCCTCGGCCGAATCGCCGCGCGCGTCGTAAGCGTTGGCCAGCGCCGCCAGCGGAGCGGGACTGGATGGATCCACAGTGGCGGCATGGCGGAACTCGGATTCCGCTTCGGCGGTGAAGCCGTGGGCGAGAAGCTCTTTGCCGAGCTCGATGTGATAACGCGCGTGAGCATGGGGATCGGAGCGCGCAAATTGCTGCTCGGCCCAGCTTTGCATCTGCGTGGTCATCTGCCGGAAGGCGTTCTCTTCATAGTTGCGGTTGAGGCGCTCTGTGGGAGTCACGGGCGTCGCGATATTGGCGGTAGCGCCGGGAGCAGGAGGCATCAGCGAATCGAGAAGCGCTTTAGCTTCCGGATCATTCGGCTTGCGATCGAGCGCGGTGCGCAGTTCGCGCGCGGCGCGCGCCTTGTCACCGTTTCGGCTGAGGACCACTGCGAGATTGAAGTGATAGTCGGCATCGCTGGGATCATTTTGAATGGCATGTTCGAAATCGTCGGCGGCTTTTTTCTGCCCGCGGCGGGACGCAACCACTCCAAGGTTGTTATAGACCTCGGCTAGCGGAAGACGGGCGGCGACGAACTCAAAGGCGCGTTCGGACCTGTCGAAATCGCCAGACGCGTAGCTGCTCAGGCCGAGATAGAAGTTGGCTTCGCGCGCAACTTTCGACGATTCCGGAATCTTCTCGAAAGCGGAGTTCGCCTGCTCATATTGTCGTTGCGCGTAGCTCGCCTTGCCGAGTTCGAGCCAGGCTTCGGTGAACGCCGGGTTCAGGCGCGTCGCTTCACGATAGTGCTGAAGTTTTTCGTCGGCCGTTGTGGCCGTCATTCCGCGGATGTAATTTTCGAGCGCGTCGAGGCGCATAGGCAGAATACTGGCGATGTAGCGATCTTTCGGAACGCTGAAATTCGGGGAGATCAGCCTCTGGAGGTCCCATGCGAGAGCGGATTGAAGAGTGACTAAGTCGTTGAGGGGCGCTGACTCCGTTACGGGCGGCGAAAGTTTTTGCGCGCGCATATCGAGCAGTTGCGCGGTCGAGGTCAGGCGTGCGCCGTCGAAGTTGTAAGAGCCGAGGATGGCGTAATCGACGTCCATCTGTTCGGCGACACGGTAGAGGGTGGCGCGCGAAGGATGCACGCCGCTGGGGACGCTTTGCCGATCGTAGGCGCGCATTCGCTCCTCGCGCGTGACCACGTAGAGAAGCGGAGAATCGAGCTGCGAGCGAAACGTAGCGGGAAAACTTTCACCCAGCCATTCGAGGCCGGGGGTGGGCGAAGTGTTTTCAAATGGAATAACGACGAGCGTGCGCCCGGTCTGCGGAGTCTGCTGCGCGGAGAGCGAAACCGCCAACAGGGACACGAACAGTAGGGAAGCAGCGCGTTTCACGGCAGCTTGATTATATCGGGTGGGGGAAGGCTAGATCGCGCGGAGACACGGCAAAGCCAACAGCAACGGCCGCGGGCAGGAGCGTCCAGGCGACATAAACTTCAAGCGCTGCGCGAGGCTACCGAGTCGCTGTGCACGGGATCCCTTTGGTCTCGGTCGGGATCGGAACTCTGGGCATCGACTTGGGCCGGCGGGTCGTTCCAACCGGGAAGATCGTCGCGGCCTGTGATCAGGCGGGCGCCGCGCTCATACGTCAAATAGGCCCAGGCCCAGTTGACCATGACGACTATGCGGTTGCGGAAGCCAATCAGAAAAAGAATGTGAATGAAAATCCAGGCCAGCCAGGCGATGTAGCCCGACAATTCGAGTCCAGCGATCTGAGCCACGGCGGCGGCGCGGCCGATGGTCGCGAGGCTGCCCATGTCGCGATAATGAAATTTGCCGCGCGTTGTTGCTGATGAACCAGCCAAGTCGAGCGCGATCATCTTCGCGGCCCACTTTCCCTGCTGGATCGCCACTTGCGCCACTCCGGGAAGCAGTTTGCCTTTTTCGTCCTGCAGTGCAGCAAGATCTCCGATGACGAATATCTCGCCGTGGCCTGGGATGCTGAGGTCGGGCTGCACCAAAACCCGGCCGGCCCTATCGACGGGCGCGCCGAGTTTCCGGCCAAGCTCAGAAGCCGCGACTCCGGCAGCCCATAGCACAACCGACGCCGAAGTCCGATCGTTGCCGACCCAGACGGCGCCAGGCTCGACTCCGGTGACCATTTGCGAGGTGCGAACTTCGACGCCGAGGTGTTGCAACTGGTCTTTAGCTTTGCTTGATAAATGTTCGGAGTATGCGGGCAGCACGCGCGTGCCGCCTTCGATCAGAATGATGCGGCTTTGCTCAGGCTTGATTTTGCGGAATTGATGCGTCATCGCGTGGTGCGCAATTTCAGCGAGTGTGCCGGCCAGTTCGACGCCCGTCGGTCCGCCGCCGACGACAACGAATTGCAACTGGCGTGGCGCATCGCCCTCCGCAGCGTCACGCTCCGCCAGTTCGAATGCGAGCAGAACGCGGCGGCGGATTTCGAGAGCGTCCTCAATCGTTTTGAGCCCGGGAGCGAGAGGCTGCCATTCTTCGTGGCCAAAATAAGCGTGAGTGGCTCCCGAAGCGACGATGAGATAGTCGAAATCTAGCGTTCGATTGGATGTTATAACCAGCTTTGCGCGCAGATCGAAACCTACTACGCTTTCAAGTATTACTTCAATGTTGGACTGGCCCCGGAGAATCCAGCGGATTGGGGCGGCGATCTCGCCCGGTGAAAGTCCAGCCGTTGCCACCTGATAGAGAAGCGGCTGAAATGTGTGGTGATTTTTGCGGTCGATCACCGTAACATCGACCGGCAGGCGAGCGACCTCGCGTGCAGCGGTGAGGCCGCCGAAACCGGCTCCAACAATGACGACTTTCGGTTTTCTGGCCATTCGCTACTATAGATTCCGAACATGGGCGTTGAGACGAAATGAATTTTGGCCAAGCCAGGGCGCACATGGAAACCGGGGCACAACAACAGCTTAAGGAACCTTCGGGCTTGGGCGCTGGGACCAACGATTCGGCGAAGGATTCGTCGACCCTGTTGACGTATGCCGTTC
>JBAWAI010000450.1:0-3738 GCA_049589215.1 Terriglobales bacterium
ATAAAGAGGCCCGCCGATCGTGCCGCCAAAATCTTGCCTGCGGTAGAGAGGCGCTTTGGTCCCAAAGGTCTGACCGCCCACTAATTGCCCCGGCGGCGGCGGACTCGAATATACGACATCAAAGAAATTGCGAGCGTTGAACGCCTCATTGCGAACAAAGTCATAGAGGTTGCCGTGCCACTTAGAAGCTCCTGACTTCGTGGTGACCTGCACGGTACCCGACGCCGTTCGACCATATTGCGCGCCATAGTTAGAAGTAAGTACTTTTACTTCCTGAATCGCGTCGAGACTGGGGTAAACCATCAGGGTGGCGGCGGCGCCGTTTAGTCCGGTGTTCAACACGTCGCTGCCGTCAACTTCAAATGTGTTGTACTCGACCCGGCCGCCATTGACGCTGTACTTGACGCTGCCGACTACTCCCACTTTGGCCTCGTCTTGCCCGGTCTGATTGCTGACGCCGGGTGCAAGTGCAATGAGTTGGGTGAAGTTACGACCGTTAAGCCCTATGGAGACGACTTCCTTTTGGGTGATCGTGCCGGAAACCGTGGCGCTCTCGGTCTCGACTTGCTCGAGATTGCCGGACTCCACGTTAACTTCTTCGGTTTTGGCCTTGGCCGGCGTGAGCGGGGCATCGAGGGTTAATTCAAGGCCAGCCGTCAGCGTGATGTTCTCGAACGGCATGTCGGCGAAATTGGGAGCAGTAACTACGAGCTTGTAAGTTCCCGGCTCAAGCCCCGTGAACGAATATGCTCCCTTGTCGCTGACCGGCGTCTCGAACTTTGCACCCGCAGTGCTGGTCAACACCGCTTTTGCTTCGGTCACTACAGCGCCGGTTTGATCTGTCACCATGCCGGTGATTGCGCTCTTATCTCCGGCGATTTTTTGCTCCGGGGGTGAGGCGTTTTGACCGGTCGGCTCTGGACCGGATTCGACGGCTCGTTTTAATGCCGCTGGTTCCAGCGGAGCGTCGAGCGTCAACTTTTTGCCCGGCGTGAGCGAAATATTGTCAAAGACAGTGTCGGAAAAGTTGGGCGCGGACACCGTCAGTGTGTAAACACCCGGGTAGAGGCCGGAGATCGAATAAAAGCCCTTGTCATTGACCGGAATTACAAGGTTTGCGGTCATGAATCTCAACACGACTCTTGCGTTCGGCAAAGCCACGCCAGCCTGGTCGCTCACCTTTCCAGTGATCGCGCCCGTGCTCGTTTCGGTCTGCGCTTGCTCCTGCGCTGCGCTCAGCGAAAGTCCAAGAAGCGCCAAGGCGAGTATTCCGGCGACGCGAAACACAAGGCTGGCGACGTGTGAAGACACACGTATCTCTCCTGGGAACTTTGTTTTTGAGTGCAGCGGCAAGCGCGAATTCTATCGGCGCTGCAACTCCCCAAGGTTAAGGGAATGTAAAAATCGACCGGGCGCCGGAGAGGTGCGACGCGAAGGACCGTTTTTTTGAAACGTGCAAGTTTTCGCGGTTTTTGAGACTCGTTTCCCACAGTTGAAGCGGAAAGAGCAAATGTATTGCACACTTGTCGAAGGCATAGCACACGAAAAGCCTGAATTGACGCGCCTTTTCGCACTCTTCACGTTAATGAATTTTCATCCACTTGTCACAGAGCGTTAATATTTCCGGCCGCTTGAACGGATAGACTTCGGGCTGCAACTGGAACGCTTGGCTGTGGTCGGGTGGTGTGTGCCATCGCAGGGCGGATGCTTCACTCTCGTGCTCCAAACAAATTTTGGCGGGTAAGAGCTCTTCATTCTTGCGTGTGGCGGGATGCCGCATGCGCCACTAAGTAGATTGTCAAACACCATTGAGAGAGGGATCAATACTATGTCGCATGTAAAGTCGATATTTGCAGTGCTCTTGCTAAGTGCGATCGTGGGTCTTGTGCCTCAGGCACAGGCCGCATCTGTAATCCAAGCAACGCTGGCTGGCTCCTCCGGAGCATGGCAGACACTCGGCGTCGGGACCTATAACTACTGCCTAAGTTCGAACGGCGCGGGTAACTGCTTTCATTGGACGAGCGCTTCCAACGTTGTCAACCTCACTGACACCCGCGTAACGCCAGTTAACGTCGATCCGGGCACGCTCTGGGTGGTATGGGCCGTCTCCGGCTCGAACGTCACCAAGGTGTGGTCAGACGATAAGGTCGATACCGTGGTCGGCAATCGCTGTTTCTTCGCGCAACCGCAGTGCAACGTGAACGCCACTTCGACCAGCCTGTCGGGTAGCGGCTCGCAGCAGATTTCGTCGTCCTTGTGGGGCGCAGATACGGCTTTGCCCTCAACCGTGTCCGGCATCTTCACCAGCGGCACTTTGGTTAATGCTCTCGCCAGCGATGTGCGTCCGGAAGATGCGGCCTTCGAATCATGCCGCGTCAACTCCGCCTTGGGCGGAGGCAGCTATGCCGGCACAGCCACGGACGGTACCGACGGCCTCGGCTACAACCCCAACAATCAACCGGGCGTTTGCCCAGCTGCAGGCCTGCCGCAAGCGAACTATGTGGGTTCCCAGATCAAGAGCGCGTATCCCGGAAGCACCTCGGTAGCCAACGTCCTGGCCTTCAATATCACCGGCACGGACCCCATCAGCGGCACAAAGATTCCTACCTACACGATTGAACCGTTGGGCGCGGATCCGGTTTTGTTCTTCTTCGAGCGCGACAAGGGCCAACTTACCAATCTGCAAAATGTCACCACGGAACAGCTCCAAACAGCGTTTTCGGGCACGGATTGTGACGCCGGCGCGTTTGGTCTGACTCCGGGCGGCATTGGCATCTTCCTGCGCGAGCCGCTTTCGGGAACGATGACCGCCACCGAAATGACTGCATTCCGTATGCAAACCACTTACACGGGCACGGGCTCCGGCGCGGTTCTCGGCGAGAGCCAGGAACTTAACGTGAACGGCCCGGTTAACAATCCGCTCAACGGCCAATCAGGCACTTGCCTGGCGGGCGCGGGCGGACGGTATCGTGGAGTCGGAGCCGGCGAAATTACCAAGTGGGTCCAGAACTCCGGCAAGAATCTGGGCACTGACGGCATCGGCTACACGTTCTTCAGCTACGGCAACATCAGCGCGGTTGCCAACAACCCCGCCTATGGTTACGCAACTGTCGACAACGCTGATCCGATTTTCAACAGCTATGGACCACAGGGCGCAACGGGAGCGGGATACGATCCGGGTCAGCCTGCCGGGGCCGGTGTGATGCCAGCCGCGGCCAACCTGCCGGCTTCCTGCGGCGGAGCATTCCCGTGCTCTGAAGCGAACATCTTCACCGGTGGCTTGTCCATGCCGCACGTGCGCGATGGCAGCTACAAGGAATGGTCGCTCATTCGCCTGGTTAGCTACGCTGCCGCATTGACGGCTGTGAAGAACCTGGTGAAGGGCGCGCAGGTTGCAGTGGTTGACGACGTTCCGGATTACGTTCCGGCCGTGAAGACGGTTGGAAAGACGATGACAGATCCCGGACTGCTGCTGGTGCGCTCGCACTTGCAACAGTACGACGGATCCGGCGCGTTGATCGGCGCGGCTCCGATTAACCACGGAACGACCGAAAAGGGCGGCGATGCGGGTGGATTAATCCTCCCCTGCGCGACGACCGCCGATTGCTCGAAAACCACGCAGCTACTCCAGGGTATCCAGGGTGTGCAAGTAAGACCGTAACTGGGTGGCTTCACAGAACAGAGAAGGCGGGCTTATCGGCCCGCTTTCTCTGTCTCAGTCCAAGAAAAAAGTATGAT
>JBAWAI010000451.1:0-3187 GCA_049589215.1 Terriglobales bacterium
GAAAGATGACATGAAGAAAGACAACATGAGCAAGTAAGCAGTGCTTTCTTTTTGAAGGTTTCAAGCCCGGCGAGTCCCCGCTGGGTTTTTTGTTTGCAAGAAAAGCCCTCTCAGCCGACCCAACGAAGTAACGTGCTAGAATTTGTTGCGCTCTAAATCGTTCCGCGGCTCGTGGCACGCCAAATCTCTCCACCCGGAAATGACGGACTGAAACGTGGCCCAAAACTCTAACCAGCCAAGCGGACCAATCACCTACGCGGACGCCGGCGTGAATATCGACAAGGGAAATCGCACGAAGCAGCGCATCAAATATCTTGCCCACAAAACCTTCACCAAGGGCGTGCTCAGCGAAATCGGCGGGTTTGGCGGATTATTTTCAGTCGACAAGAAATACCTCGACCCAGTGCTGGTTTCAAGCGTCGATGGAGTCGGCACCAAGCTCAAAGTGGCGTTCGAAATGAACCTGCACCATACCGTCGGCGCCGACCTCGTCAATCATTGCGTCAACGACATTGCCGTCCAGGGCGCTGCGCCGCTCTTCTTTATGGACTATCTCGCCACCGGAGTGCTCGAGCCTGAGGTTGCGGAGAAGATCGTCGGCGGCCTCGCCGAAGCCTGCAAGCACAACGGCTGCGCCCTGATCGGCGGCGAAACCGCCGAAATGCCCGGCTTCTATCCCAAAGGCGAATACGACCTCGCCGGATTTATCGTCGGCGTCGTCGAGCGCGAAAAAATCATCAGCGGTAAAGACGTGCAGATCGGCGATTGCGTTCTTGGCCTTCCTTCCAATGGCCTGCATACCAACGGGTATTCGCTGGCCCGCAAACTGCTCTTTGAAATCGCCGGCTATTCGCTTGAGACCTTCGTCAGTGAAATCAAAAATAAGGTCGGCAACGAACTGATGCGCACCCACCGCAGTTACTGGCCGATCATCCGCAAGCTGGTCGCCGGAGAATGCGTGGCCGCCCTGGCCCACATCACAGGCGGGGGCATCACCGAAAACTTGCCGCGCGTTCTGCCCAAGGGCACCGCAGCCGTCATAGAGCTGGGCACTTGGCCGGTTCCGCCGATCTTCGAGCACCTGCAATCCCTCGGAAAGGTCGAGCAGGAAGAAATGCTGCGCACCTTCAACATGGGACTCGGCATGTTGGTGGTCGTCCCGGCCAAAAAATTTAAGAAGGCGCAGACATTGCTCGAGCGGGCGAGCGAGAAGTTCTATAGCGTGGGGCGAATCGTGAAGGGCGACAGAAAAGTCATGTACAGCTGAGGATGTACAGCTGACGATTTATAGCTGAACATGTGCGGCGTCAAATCCGTTGCCGAAGTCAGATTGCAGAAGTAGCCCTCCTCAACCGCCAGTAATTTTCTCTGATGAAAAATCTCGGCATTCTTCTCTCCGGCCGTGGTTCAAACTTCGTTGCCATCGCTGATAGCATCGACGCCGGCCGCATTCCAAACGCGCGCATAGCCGTCGTAATTTCCAATCGCACCGATGCAAAAGGCATCGAGACCGCCCGCGCGCGGGGTTTGAATGCACTCGTAATTCCCTCGAAGGGCAAAGAACGCGAGCAGCACGATCGTGAAATCGTCGCCGCGCTGAACGAGCATCAGGTTGACCTGATTTGTCTGGCCGGTTACATGCGATTGCTTTCTCCCTGGTTCGTGCGCCAGTTTCCGCAGCGGATTCTGAACATCCACCCGTCGCTGCTCCCGGCATTCCCAGGGCTCGAAGCGCAGCAGCAGGCTTTCGCGTATGGAGTTAAGGTGAGCGGCTGCACCGTGCATTTCGTGGATGAAGAACTCGATCACGGTGCGATCATCATCCAAAAAACCGTCCCGGTGCTCGACTCCGACGACGAGCACTCGCTCGCCGAACGCATCCTCGAGCAGGAGCACGCCGCATATACCGAGGCGATAAAAATTGTTCTGGCAGGAACGCACGAACAGGCAGGCAGAAGGTTCGTCAAAGTCAAAAGTCAAAAGTCAGATTGAAGAAGTAGAACCACCCAAGCGCAGTAAATCACACAGGTTCAATGTGAGCGCTATCACGGCGAATACCGTCGCCACAAACTAAATTTTTGAATGTGAAGGATTTTGAGCGTCTTCAAGGCCGGACGAAACGCTTCGCGCTGCGAATCATCGCGCTCTACCGGGCGCTGCCCAGATCCGAGGAAGCCCGCATACTGGGTAAGCAGTTGTTGCGATCCGGTACTTCTATCGGAGCAAACTATCGGGCTGCGTGTCGCGCTCGTTCGCGAGCCGAGTTCGTCGCCAAACTAGGCGTCGTTCTGGAAGAAGCCGACGAAAGCGCGTTTTGGCTGGACCTGATGCAGGAAGCCCAGGTGTTCCAGCCAGAGAAACCGCAAGACATTATTCAAGAGGCGCAGGAACTAGTCTCAATCTTCGTAGCATCCGTCCGAACCGCAAAGGGTTTCACTTCTTCAATCTGACTTCTGACTTCTGACTTGTACCTCGCCTCACATAATCAGTTCTTTCCCCGTCCGCACAAGCGGGTGCTGCATCACTTCCAGCTCATTCTTGACCAGATTCAGCCCGTACACGCAATCTTCAAACTTCTGCGAGAGCTGCGCGAACATCGGCGCGACTTTCGCATACTCGAAGTGCTCGAACTTCGAGACGATGTAATAGCTCTCCTTGCCGGCCTTCACCCACTCCACAAAATTTTCCACGCGCTGGCGGCGCAACCGGTGGTGGTTGATGCTCTCGGGGAACATACCGGCAAAAAACAGCGCGTAATCGCCGATATGCTTGCGCACTTGGCGCTCGCGATCAAACGATGGCGCCGGCCCGTAAATCGGATCCGATTCAATCAGCATCTCGCCGACGTCGTTCAGAGCCCTGCCTTCGGCAGTCCGGATCTTCATCAGTTGCTCGGCTTCGCAGAACTCGGCAAGCAGGTGCGCAACATATCCGATCACCTGCGGATCGTGAATGCCGATCTCCTGCGCGTAATGCCGTCCGACTAGCTCAACAAATAACTGTTGCAACGGATGTGTTTCCGGAATCATGTGTGGCCCCCGTTCCTTCGCTACTTCATGTTCGCGTTCTTTCTCCAATCGCTGTCATCTTTGATTCATCGGATTCAATGTGCATGCAGATTAAATACTGTAGTTTTCCAACTTAAACAAGTCACTATCGTGCCACCATAACTCGATAAACCCCGCTC
>JBAWAI010000452.1:0-6713 GCA_049589215.1 Terriglobales bacterium
GAGTTCGGTCGGGTCGATGGAGTCGTATTCGATGGCGTAGCCGGGACGCATCATTTCAGCGTCTTCGAGACCCGGGATTGATTTGAGGATGGCGAGCTGCACGTCGATGGGCAGGCTGGTGCTCATGCCGTTGACGTAGATTTCGTGCGTGTTCAAGCCTTCGGGTTCGAGGAAGAGCTGGTGCGTGAGCTTGTCGGGGAACTTGACGATTTTGTCTTCGATCGACGGGCAGTAGCGCGGTCCGATGGAATGGATCTGGCCGCTGTACATGGGCGAGCGGTGGACGTTTTCGCGGATGATGCGATGCGTCTCTTCAGTGGTGAAGGCGATGTAGCACGGGACTTGCGTGTCGTGATGCGCGACGCGCCTGGTGCGAAAGCTGAAGGGCGTAGGATCGGCGTCGCCGGGCTGGAGTTCGAATTTTGACCAGTCGATGGTGCGGCCGTCGAGACGCGGGGGCGTACCGGTTTTGAGGCGGCATCCGCGCAGGCCGAGATTTTTCAGCGACTCGCCGAGAAGGATGGCGGCGGGCTCGCCGGAGCGGCCGGCGGGATATTGCTGCTCTCCACAATGGATGAGGCCGTTGAGGAATGTGCCGGTGGTGATGATGACGGCGGGAGCAGAGACGCGGCGTCCGTCGCGGAGGAGGATGCCTCTAATGCAGTTCTCAGTTCTCAGTTCCCGGTTCTCGGCCGGTCCGGCATTTTCTGAGAGCTGAGAACTGAGAACTGAGAACTTCTCGACGATTACATCCGCTACTTCGGCTTGCTTGATTCTTAGATTTGGCTGCGACTCGAGGACCTCGCGCATTTTCAGGCGGTAGGCTTGCTTGTCGCATTGGGCGCGTGGGGACCAGACGGCGGGGCCGCGCGAAGTGTTCAGAAGACGGAATTGGATGCCTACTGCATCGGTGATCTCGCCCATGATGCCGCCGAGGGCATCGACTTCGCGGACGAGGTGACCTTTGGCGATTCCGCCGATGGCCGGGTTGCAGGACATTTGCGCGATGAGATCGACGTTGAGGGTGAAGAGGGCGGTTTTGAGGCCCATGCGCGCGGCGGCCATGGCGGCCTCGCATCCGGCGTGGCCGGCGCCGACTACTACCACGTCGAAATGTTCGTCGAAGTGCATGGACTGTTCAGGGCCCTTGTTCGTGCGGGAGGCCTTGATTCGATTGTAGCAAGGGCGGTGCAGGGCCGATTGCCCTCGGGGCGTTATGGAGATGGCTGGAGAGATTGAACCCGGGTCGTCCTTGCCATGCGGCTGACTTAATTCGTATAGTGAAGGCCCGAGGTGAATATGGACGCGAAGGAATTTCTGGCTGCTCTCGATGAACGCATTCGTAAATATGATTTGCTTTGCCATCCTTTTTATAAGGCGTGGTCGGCCGGCGAGTTGACGAGCGACGACCTGCGGCAATATGGCGAGGATTACTACCATCATGTGCAGGCGTTCCCCGGTTATCTGGCGCAGCTTGGGATACGCCTGGAAGACGGCGAGATGCGGAAGGCCGTGCTCGCGAACATGACGGACGAGAATGGTGGAGAGACTGCGTTCGGCGAGCCGGGTGCTTCGCATGCGGAGCTGTGGCTTGATTTTGTGGAAGGCATGGGTGGACGACGCACGACGCGCCAGCCGGTGAAGGAAGTTCGCGAGCTGGTCAGGTGGTTCCAGCGGACTGCAGCCGAGGGCACCGCCGAGGAAGCTCTGGCGGCGTTTTATGCGTATGAATCGCAAGTGCCGCGCGTTGCGACGGAGAAAGATCGCGGGCTGCGTGATTTGTATGGGGCGTCGGCGAAGACGCGGAATTATTTCACGCTGCACGCGACGGCGGATGTTTATCACTCGCAGGTGTGGCGCAAGTTGCTGGAGAAAACAATTGAGGCGAAGCCGGAGGCGGCGGAGCGTGGGCTGGCGGCGGGTGAGAACGCGGCTAAGGCATTGTGGACGGCGCTGGACGGGATCGAGGCTCGGCGCGTCATGGCGATGAGCGCGTAGCTGGTCGGATTTTAATCGGGAGTTTGCAACTTTAGCCAAGACGCGGTGGATGCCGCGCGAAGTATCGCAAAAATGCCGGCTCTGCTGACCGGCTTAATGTGAGGCGTCCCAACTTTTGCTGCATCATCGATCCCGACTCTGGGATTTTAGGATCCTTCCTGCACTATCATTCTTGGTATGGCCCACCATGTCCCCATTGGTGTTGTTGGCGAAGCGGAAGAGACGGTGGAGTTGAAGCATACGCTGGCGGCTCATCATGCGGAGCTGCCGCCGGTTTACTCGACCCCCGACATGATCCGGCTGATGGAGACGGCGTGCTTTCTTGCGCTGCAACCGTTTTGCGAAGAGGGAGAAATAACAGTAGGGATTTCGATCCACGTGGAGCATCGCGCGGCGACCGGGATTGGAATGCGAATACGGGCGCGGGCGGAGTTGGAGTCGTACGACGGGCGGTTTTATACCATGCGAGTAACCGCCCACGACGGGGCGCAAGAGATTGGGCAGGGCACGGTGGGGCGAGCAGTGGTGCATGTGCCGAGTTTTTTGGAGCGGATGCGGGAGCGGGCGCGAGAAAAGGGCAAGTAAAGAACAAGGCAGGCACATTTCAGATCCTTCACTTCGTTCGGAACGACAAACCTAAAGGCCTAAACGTAAATGCAGACACAATTTGAAAAAGCAGTGGATTTGCGGGCGCGGCATCGCGGGACAGAGGTGCTGGTTCTGCCGAATGCGTGGGATGTAGCCAGTGCGCGCGTTCTTGAAGAGGCGGGATTTCCGGCGATCGCCACGACCTCGGCGGGGATTGCGTTTTCGCTTGGGTATCCCGACGGCCAGCGGATTTCGCGCGAGGAGATGATGGCGCGGATTGGACGGATCGCGCGGGCGGTGAAGGTTCCGGTGACGGCGGATGTGGAGTGGGGCTATGGCGCGACGGCGGAAGAGATTCGGCGGACTACGCGCGAGCTGATCGAGGCGGGAGCGGTGGGGATGAACCTTGAAGACACGTCGGGACGGGCGGATCAGCCGCTGCTGGCGCTGGATCGCGTGCTGGAGAAGATCAAAGCTGTGCGCGAGACGGCAGCCGCGATGCGTATGCCGCTGGTGCTGAATGCACGGACGGATGTGTATCTGCTGGAGGGCGGCGGGAATCGTGATGAGGATTATGCGGAAGCGGTGAGGCGGCTGGTGGCATTTCGCGATGCGGGGGCGGATTGCGTTTTTGCGCCGGGGCTGAGGGATGTGGAGACGATTGGGCGGCTGGTGAAAGATGTGGCTTGTCCGGTAAATATTCTGGCGACGCCGGGGATGCCATCGACTGCGGAGCTGGGGAAGCTGGGCGTGGCGCGGGTTAGCGTGGGATCGGGATTTATGCGGGCTACGCTGGGTGCGCTGCGCGGGATGGCGGAGGAGTTGAAGAACGCAGGGACTTATTCGGCGCTGGCGGGCGGAATTCCGTATAAGGACGTGAATGAGATGCTGGGCTCCGGTCGTTAGTCGCTGGTCGTCAGTCGGCAGCCGGCGGCGGCGGTCGTCAGTCGCGAGTCATCGGTGCGTGGCTCGGCCCCAGTTGGGGCAAGTGAAGATTCCCCCCGTCAGGCTGGCTCAGGTCGGTAGTCATCAATCCATCACGCATTGACCAGCGCCATCATGTGTTCGGGATAGCGCTCGCCGGCGGCGGCTCCGTGCGCGAAGATTTCGCTGAGGAGACGGAGTTCGTCCTGGTCTAGTTCGACATCGAGCGCGGCCACATTCTCTTCCAGATATTTGCGGCGTTTTGTGCCGGGGATGGGAACGATGTCTCCGCCTTGCGCCCTGACCCAGGCCAAGGCCAATTGGGAGGGTTGGCATTTTCTTTCTTCCGCCATCTGTTCAACTTTTTTGACGAGAGCCAGATTGAGCTGAAAATTCTCTCCCTGGAAGCGCGGGGAGTTGCGGCGGTAATCGTCAGCGGCAAGGTCGTCGAAAGTTTTGAACTGTCCGGTCAGGAAGCCGCGGCCGAGCGGGCTGTAGGCTACGAAGCCGACGCCCAGTTCTCGGCAGGTCGGAAGAAGCTCCTGCTCGGGGTCGCGAGTCCAGAGGGAGTATTCAGATTGCAGGGCGGCGATGGGATGAATATCGAAGGCGCGGCGGAGGGTTTTCATGCTGGCTTCGGAGAGGCCGAGGTAGCGGACCTTGCCTTCTTTGACCAGCTCGGCCATGGCGGTGACGGTTTCTTCGATGGGAGTGTCGGGATCGACGCGGTGCTGGTAGTAGAGATCGATGTGCTCGACGCCAAGACGTTTGAGACTGGCCTCGCAGGCTTGCTTCACGTATTCGGGTTTGCCGTTGACGCGGCGGGCCTGGGGATTCGAGGGATCGCGGACGATACCGAACTTGGTGGCGAGGATGACCTGATCGCGCTTGCCCTTGATGGCGCGGCCGACGAGTTCTTCGTTGGTGTGCGGGCCGTAGACGTCGGCGGTGTCGAGCAGGGTGATGCCGAGCTCGAGGGCGCGGTGAATGGTGGCGATCGATTCGTCGTCGTCGCGTCCGGAGTAGAAATCGGACATACCCATGCAGCCAAGACCAAGCGCGGAGACCTGCAGGCCGGAGTGGCCGAGTTCGAGGGATTTCATGAATGACTCCAGTGCGAATTGTGGTTGGGAAATTGGTAATTGAGTAATTTGAAGGCCGGATTCCGTTGCCTTTGCGATCTTCTAATTACTGAATTGCCCTGTCTCCAACGCGCCACCGATGGCGGTCGCAGATTAGATGCTACACGGGGTGAAGAGATCATGGACGGGCGTTTCCCCCCCATACTTTTGCGGAGACGGATCTTCGATGTCGCGGTCGTCCGTTTTATTTGCGGTTCTTTGCGGGCGGATCGTGCATCAGTCATACCGGAACATCTACTCGTACGGGAGCCTCTATGGCGCAGGTTGCAGAGTGGCAGGTTGCAAGGTGGTATGACCGGAAGTTTGAGTTTGCGTTTCCGGTGGAGCTGTATCCGGATCTGTGCGTGCGGCTGCGGGGAACTCCGGCGCGGCTGGAAGAGATGGTGCGCGGGTGCGCGGCGGAGCGCATGGTTCGGGAGATGCCGCGGGCGATAGTTCCGAAGACGGCTTCGGCGACGGCGGCTGCAGCCGACGGCAAGTGGTCGGCACAGGAGCACGTGGGGCATCTGCTGGACCTCGAGCCGCTATGGGCGGCGCGCGTGGAAGACTTCGTTGGCGGCGGCGATAAGTTGTCCGTGGCTGACCTGAGCAATCGCGGGACGTTTGAAGCCCGGTACAACGAACGCGCGCTGCCGGAAGTTCTCGCGGCATTTCGACGAGCACGGCTGGCGATGGTGGATCGATTGGAAGAAGTGGAAACGGAATTTTTTGGGCGGACGCTTACGCATCCGCGGCTGAAGACGCCGATGCGGCTGGTGGATCATTTATTTTTTGTGGCGGAACATGACGACCATCATCTGGCGATTATTTGGGAGATGGTGCGGGGGTGATGATGGTTCGACGCAATGGTTAGGCCGGGCGAATGGAGATTCAGTAAGTCGAAGAGATGCTCGACACCTGATTCGGCTGCTCAAGTTGCCTGAGAATACTAAGCAGCTTTATCCCGGGATACATTCGGAAGAGCGCCCAAGCGTGAAATGCGACCGAGAGATAATCCCTGAATACCAGTAACAAGAGTCCGTCAACCAGATAGATAGCCATCCCGCCGTACCAAGCCCAGGATTGCCCTTTGCGCGCAAAATTCCAGATCAGGACGAATACTCCGGCGATCACGCCGTTGATAACGAGATCGAGCACATAGCCCGCTGATCCTGCTTGGCGGGCTAGCGCATCGACGACCTGCGTAATTCCGAGGCCAAAAATGAAATGAAGCGACGCTCCCGACATCGAGAGAACGGAATTTAGAATTGAGAGGGCGGCGACGGTCGCGAACCAGCTCGCCGGCCCTTTGAGAGCCTGTACTACCCGCAGTGTTTGTTCATTTACATCCGGCCGCGTGCTGGCCTGGCTTAATCCAACCCCCGGGTTTGTCATAGGCTCTCCATTTCGTTACAAGTTACTGCGCATTTCTAAGGCAAAAAAAATCGCACAAAATGCCTTATTAGTGGGAGTTATTTGTATCGGGTGTTAGACAACGCTGATTTGCGGCTTGGCAGGGGCAACGACTTCGCCGATTTCTACTGCCGGTACCTTGGCTGCTTGCAGAGCCTTTGTTAGTGCTTTGGCATGGGCGGCGGCGACTGAGATCAGGAGTCCTCCGGCGGTTTGCGGGTCGAAGAGGAGGGTGCGGATTTCTTCGGGGACGCTATCGGCATAGCCGACCAGGCATTCGGCGAAGTCGCGGTTGGCGTTGAGGCCTCCGGGGATGTAGCCCGCGCGGATGCATTCGAGAGCGCCTTCGAGGATTGGGATTGCTTTTGAGTTAAGGATCAGGCCCACGTTCGATGCGAGGGCCAGTTCGCGCGCGTGGCCGATCAGGCCGAAGCCGGTGACGTCGGTCAGGGCATGGATCGGAGAGACGTCGTCGGTCTTCTCTCGCTGGTCGTTCGCGTTCGCAATTACTTCGGCGGCTGCTTTGTTTAGCGTGGTCATCGACTTTACGGCTGCGTCAATCCACGCTTGTTTGGCTGTGCCTTTCTTGATGGCGGTTGAGATCACTCCGGTGCCCAGCGATTTTGTGAAGAGCAGGCGGTCGCCCACTTGCGCGCCTTGATTGGCCAG
>JBAWAI010000453.1:0-12800 GCA_049589215.1 Terriglobales bacterium
TAAGTTGCAGCAAGGCCCAGCCGCTGGAGTTCCCGGATAAACCGCCGGGAATCCGGCGGTTTCGCTTTTCTGCGCCTCCTCGAAGTGGCGCGTCGCGTTGCGCGCGTCGCTCGCCCTAACCCAACTGCTACACTTTTTGAATGAACCATGCTGCGCGGGTGCGGCGGCTGCAATCAGATCTGTCCGCCGGCAAACTCGACTATCTCTTCGTTACTCACTTGCCAAACGTTCGCTATCTCACCGGATTCACGGGAAGCGCGGCTGCTCTCCTCGTGGGTCCATCCGGGGCCACGCTCTTCACCGATGGCCGCTACATCGCCCAGGCAAAGCAGGAGGTCGCAAACGCCCGCATCGTGATTGGAAAGAAATCGCCGATCGTTGAGGCCGCAGAGTGGCTGGTGGCGCGGCGGAAAGGGTCGCGTTCCGCAGTCGTGTCGCTGGGCATCGAGCCGGAAGCGCTTAGCGCCGGCGCGCGCGACCGTCTCGCCGCTTTAGTCCGCGGAAAGGTCCGTGTGCGCTCCGCACTGCCGCTCATCGAACGCGCCCGCATGGTGAAGGATGCGGACGAAATTCACCTGATCCGCAAAGCCATCGAACTCGGAGCCAGCCTCTTCCGCGTCGCCCGCGCCAAAATCAGGCCCGGCGTCAGCGAGCTTGAAGTCGCCGCTGCAATGGAGTACCAAGCGCGCTCGAAAGGCGCCGAGGGTATGTCGTTTTCGACCATCATTGCCGCCGGTCCGCGCTCAGCTGTCGTGCACGGACGCGCCTCAGCGGCACGTATCCCGCGGCGCGGGTTCGTGGTCTGCGACTTCGGTGTTATACTCTCCGGTTATTGCTCGGACCGTACTCGTACCGTGCACGTGGGGCAGCCTTCGAAAGAGGCGCGCGCATTTTATGGCGCTGTTCTGGAGGCGCAACTGGCGGCGATTGCTGCGGTGCGGCCCGGCGTGACTGCGGCTGAAATCGATGAGGCTGCGCGCGCGGTGCTCGGCAAGCGGGGTTTGGCGCGGTATTTCACGCATTCAACCGGGCATGGCCTCGGACTAGAGATTCACGAGGCACCCCGGCTGGCTGCGGGTCAGACGCAGAAGCTTGAACCTGGAATGGTCGTGACGATCGAGCCGGGAGCTTACGTTCCGGGGAAGTGGGGAGTGCGAATCGAGGATGTCGTGGTGGTGACACCGACGGGTTGCGAGGTGCTGACCCCGCAGAACGAAGAGAAAGAGCTGGTAGTCATCTAGCGCTGATCTCTTAACGCCGATCTCTAGAGATGGCATTCGGCGCTGACATTCGGCCCCGGCGGGACATACTGATACTTCGCGTCGCTCAGGATGACAATTTCATAATGAATCAAAAAGAGATCAAAGAACTCATAGAGTTTTTAATAGAGAAAGACATCGCCGAATTTGAACTGGAACGCGGCGATGTGAAAGTCAAAATAAAGCGCGCCAGCGATCTTCCGGCGGCAATCCCGGAAACTCGCTATGTCAATGTGCCGACTGCCGCTCCGTCCGCCGGCGCTCCCGCCGCTTCTTCACGCGAGCCAAACGTCGCGCCTCCCGCCGCGGCTGAGCCGGAAGAGCGCCTCCACATCGTGCGTTCGCCGATCGTGGGTACGTTCTACGAGTCGCCGTCACCCGGTTCTCCTCCATTTATAAAAGTAGGAGACATGCTGGAGGTCGGTCAGGTGCTATGCATCGTCGAGGCCATGAAGCTGATGAACGAAATCGAATGCGACGCTGCCGGCGAACTGGTCAAGAAGCTCGTCGCCAACGGCCAGCCGATCGAATACGGCCAGGAGTTATTCGCGTTGCGGACGAAATGAGCTCTCGGCTCCAGGCAAGCTTTTCCACTCTATGTTCAAGAAGATACTAGTAGCCAATCGCGGCGAGATCGCGCTGCGCGTCATCTGCGCCTGCAAGGAGCTGGGCATTCGCTCCGTCGCCATCTACAGCGATGCCGACCGGAACTCGCTGCACGTGCGCTTTGCCGATGAAGCGATCTGCATCGGGCCGCCGCAACTCGCGCTCAGCTATCTGAATATTCCCGCCGTCATCAGCGCCGCCGAAATTGCCAATGTCGATGCCATTCACCCGGGCTACGGCTTGCTCTCGGAAAATGCGAACTTCGCCGAAGTCTGCGCGGCTTGCGGCATCAAGTTTATCGGGCCGACTCCCGATGTCATCCGGCTGATGGGCGAAAAGGAGAAAGCCCGCGCCGCCATGAAGAAGCACGGTGTGCCGATTCTTCCGGGCTCGGATGGCGTGATCCCATCGGAAGGCGAGGCGATCGAGTGGGGGCGGCAGGTCGGCTTTCCGGTCATCATTAAGGCTTCGGCGGGCGGCGGCGGACGCGGCATGCGCATCGTGCGCAACGAAGACGAGTTGCCCGCGCTGTTTCGGCAGGCGACCTCGGAGGCGGCGGCCGCGTTTGGCAACGGCGATCTCTACATGGAAAAGTATGTCGAGAATCCGCGCCATATCGAATTCCAGATATTGGCCGATGAGCATGGCAGCGTCGTCAGCTTGGGAGAACGCGAATGTTCGATCCAGCGCCGCCATCAAAAGCTGCTGGAAGAATCGCCGTCGGTGATGGTGACGCCAGAGCTGCGCGCCGAGGTTGGCGGCATTTTAAGCAGGACCCTGAGCGCGGTCGGCTACCACAATGCCGGCACGATTGAATTTTTGATGGGTGCGGACGGGAAGCTGCATTTCATCGAAATGAACACGCGCATCCAGGTCGAGCATCCCGTCACTGAGATGGTTACCGACGTCGACCTCGTAAAAAGCCAACTGATGATCGCCGCGGGCGCAAAGATGGCGGACGTGCTGCAAGGCCCGATCGTGCATCGTGGACATGCCATCGAATGCCGCATCAACGCCGAGCATCCCGAAAAGTTCACACCGTCCGCGGGCAAGATCACAACCTTCAATCCACCCGGAGGCACCGGCGTCCGCATCGACACAGCGGCCTACGCCGAGGGCACGATTCCTCCTTACTATGATTCGCTGATCGCAAAGCTGGTGGTGCGCGGCAAAGATCGCCCCGAGGCTATCTCGCGCATGCAGCGAGCGCTGGAGATGTTCATCGTAGAAGGAATCTTTACAACGATTCCGCTACATCGGCGAATTTTGGCGGACCCGGAATTTCGAGCAGGGAAGATCGATACGGGATTTATTGAGAGGTTTCTAGCGAAGAAGGCGTGACTTGCTGGTCACACGTAAGCCTAGACATGCTTTCACCCGCGTGAGAAAATGCCTCTTCCTCGCCTCTACGCCATTCTCGATGCTGCCTGCTTTCCCGACGCTGATCTCATGTTCGCCGCTGCGGCTGAACTCGTGGCAGGCGGCGTGACTCTTCTCCAGTACCGCAACAAATCCGGCAGCGCCCGTGAAGTGCTCGATCAGGCGCGCGCACTGAAGGGTCGGATCGGCGCGCACGTCAAGCTCATCATGAATGACCGCGCCGACCTCTGTCTCGCCGCCGATTTCGATGGATCGCATATCGGGCAAGACGATCTCTCTCCCGAGTCCGCTCGCCGAATTATCGGGCCAGATCGATGGCTCGGTGTTTCAACCCACAATCCCGCTCAACTTGCAGAAGCCGGTAAAACTTCGGCCGACTATCTCGCTATCGGTCCGGTCTTTGCCACCTCCAGCAAATCTAATCCCGATCCGGTTGTTGGGCTTGAGGGCGTCCGCCGGGCAAGGGAAGTGACGCGCAAGCCGCTGGTTGCCATTGGCGGCATTACGCGCGCGAATGCGCGGTCGGTGATCGACGCCGGTGCGGATTCGGTCGCCGTGATATCCGACTTGATACGGGATCCGCGCAAATCAGCAGAGGAATTTTTGCGGGTTCTGGGGTAAAGTTGGGAAGCTCTCGCAGCAATTCAATGTGTGGGAGAGACGCGGCCCGCCGGGTCTCAGGCAGCGTACGAGACGATGCCAGCCGAGACGGGGGCAGGCCCCGTCTCTACGACAGAAGTTGCTCGACGAACGCATTTTCTACGCGACCGCTTTCAGCCGAACCAGGAGATCAGTGAGTACTGACGTACAACGGCCACCGAAGCCACCCATCTCCAACGACTGGGAGCGGCATACCCATCAAGACACGGAGCTCGTCAAAGGCCTCGGTCTGACGAGCGCCACCATGCTGGTGATGGGCTCGATGATCGGCTCGGGCATCTTTATCGTGTCGGCGGAAATCTCGCGTGAAACACAATCGCCTGCCTTGCTGATCGGCGCCTGGTTGATCACCGGCTTTCTGACGATTGTAGGCGCGCTCTGTTACGGCGAACTGGCCGCGATGATGCCGCGCGCCGGCGGCCAATATGTTTATCTGCGCGAGTCGCTCGGCCCGCTCTGGGGATTTCTTTACGGATGGACTCTGTTCCTCGTCATTCAGACGGGCACAATTGCCGCGGTGGGCGTGGCTTTCGGCAAGTTCCTCGGAATTTTCTGGCCGGCCATCTCGTCGAGTCACTGGATCCTTCATCTCTGGCAAGTCCCTAAATTTTCCGTCGGCCCAATGGTTCTCGGTGGCATGGATGTTGGCCTGAACACGCAAAACCTGGCCGCGATTCTGGTTGTGATCGTGCTTTCCATCATCAATATTTTCGGCGTGAAAACAGGCGCCATTATTCAGAATATCTTTACCGCCGCCAAAGTTTCCGCGCTGCTGGGGCTGGTGCTCTTTGGGATTTTCCTCGGCCGCAACGCAGTCGCGGTGGCCGCGAACTTCGGCGCGAACTTCTGGCACAACTCGTCTCTTGGCACGTTGCACGACGTCGGTGGAGGAGTGCTCGTCTCCACGCTCACCGTGCTGGCGATCGCGCAGGTCGGTTCGCTCTTTTCCGCCGATGCCTGGAATAACGTCACCTTCACCGCCGGCGAAGTAAAAAATCCCAGTCGCAATCTGCCACTGTCACTGGCGCTCGGCACCGGCGTGGTTATTGCTCTATATATCGGCTGCAACTTTATCTATCTCGGCGCGCTGCCGCTGGTCGGCAATCCGGCGGGCACCAGTCTTATCGATCGCGGCATCCAGTACGCCAGGGAAGACCGCGTCGCGACCGCCGTTATCACCCAGATGTTCGGTTCGAGCGGCGGCAAGCTGATGGCGCTCGCCATCATGATCTCCGGTTTCGGTTGCTGCAACGGCCTCATCCTCGCCGGCGCGCGCGTCTATTACGCCATGGCCAAAGATGGACTCTTCTTTCGGAGTGTCGCCCGCCTGCATCCGCAGTACAAAACTCCCGCCGTCTCTCTGATGGTGCAGATGCTGTGGACGTGCATCCTGTGCATCTCCGGCAGCTACGGTCAACTTCTCGACTACATTATTTTCGCCGTATTGGTCTTTTATATTCTGACCATCATCGGCCTCTTTGTTTTGCGGCGCACACACGCCGATGCACCGCGGCCTTACAAAGCCATCGGATATCCGCTCCTGCCCGCCATCTACATCGTCATAGCTTTGTTTATTGACGTTGTGCTGTTACGCTACAAGCCGCAATACACGTGGCCGGGATTGATCATCGTGCTGCTGGGAATCCCGGTGTACTATCTGTGGACGCAGCGCGCCGAAAGAACTTCATCTTAAGATCCTGAAGGAGAGGCCGACATATGGCGAAGCTGCTGGCAACCAAGCCCATGGACATGTTGATGTCCGAGGCTGGCGAAGAAGGCGGACACTCGCTGAAGCGGGCCCTGGGGCCCGTCAATCTTGTGACCTTGGGCATTGGCGCCATCATCGGCGCCGGCATTTTCGTGCTCACCGGTTCAGCGGCCGCAAAGTACGCAGGTCCGGCCATCGTTCTCTCGTTTGTGCTGGCGGGCGTTGCGTGCGTGTTTGCGGGACTTTGTTATGCGGAGTTCGCCTCGCTCATTCCCATTGCCGGATCCGCTTACACCTACGGCTACGCCACCCTCGGTGAGGTCTTTGCGTGGATCATCGGTTGGGACTTGATCCTCGAATATGCCTTTGGGGCGGCGACAGTCGCCTCGGGCTGGAGCGGCTATGTGCTCAGCTTGTTGCAGGATTATGGCATCCACATTCCGGCGCGGCTAACAGCGGCGCCGAGCGAATTGTTGATTTCCTACAACGGACGTTGGGAGCACTTTGACCGCGTGAAGGACACCTTGGCGGCGCGCGGCATCGACTGGCACACTCTGCCGCAAATGACGGGCATGTTCAACCTGGTGGCGTTTGTTGCCATTCTCCTGGTCACCACCATCCTCGTGATCGGCATCAAGGAATCGGCAAACTTCAACTCAGGAATCGTCATCGTGAAGGTGTCGATTGTACTGATGTTCATCGGCATCGCGGGCAGCTATGCCCTCAAACACAGCAGCCAGGTTATGTCGAATTGGACGCCGTTCATTCCGCCAAATACCGGCCAGTTCGGGCAATATGGATGGTCGGGAATTGCGCGCGGCGCGAGCGTGATTTTCTTTGCGTATATCGGTTTCGATGCGGTGTCGACTGCTGCCCAGGAATCGAAGAATCCTCAGAAGGACATGCCATTCGGAATTCTAGGTTCGCTTGCGATTTGCACCGTGCTTTACATTCTGGTTGCGGGGTTGCTCACCGGAATCGTGCCGTACACAGCGTTGAATGTTTCTGATCCTGTCGCAGTGGGAATTGACGCGACCGGCGTGACCTGGGCCAGTTTCCTGGTGAAGATAGGCGCGATCTTCGGATTAGCCACCGTTATGCTGGTCATGTTACTTGGCCAGTCGCGCGTGTTCTTCTCGATGTCGCGAGACGGTTTGTTGCCGCAATGGTGCGGCGCCATTCATCCGCGCTTTCGAACGCCGTGGATTTCGACGATCTTCGTGGGAGCGTTTGTGGCGTTCTTTGCTGCGTTCGTTCCGATCGGAATTCTCGGCGAACTGGTCAGCATCGGAACGCTGCTGGCTTTCGTCATTGTCTCGGCGGGTACCTGGATTTTGCGGGTGCGCCGGCCTGACCTGCATCGGCCATTCAAAACGCCGTGGGTTCCGTTCGTGCCAATCATGGGAGTCCTGGTCTCGCTCGGATTGATGGCCAGCCTACCCGGCAATACCTGGCTGCGCCTTGTCATATGGCTCGTCATTGGCATGGTCGTCTACTTCACCTACGGACAGAAGCACAGCAAAGTGCAAGCAGCGCTCGCAGCCGCGGCAGAGCGCAAACGTATGCCGGTGATGACCGACTAAAGTCGCTTGGGTCCGAAGGTGGAGTAGAGACCCGGTTGTCGCGGTTTTTGAACGTGACGGCGGCTACTGCTCTTGCAGCTTGCGCACCATCGCCGTCACCAGTCGTCGAGGCGCGAATCGCACCGATTGCGCGACCAGCCAGTTCTTGACGCCCGATATGACCACTGGCTTTCCTGCCATCAGCGCGCTATAACCGTCTTCCGCCACGGTCCGCGCATCCATCGTTCCGTATTTCATCAGCCGGAGGCCGGTGATCTTCGCCCGCTCCTGAAATTCAGTAGCCGTTGGACCCGGGCAAAGGCACGTCACGGTTACGCCCGTCCCCCGAAGTTCATTGGCGATTGCCTCCGAGAAGTGCAGCACATAGGCCTTGGTTGCGTAATAGACGGCCATCAACGGTCCCGCCTGAAACGCCGCGGTGGACGCCACATTTAGAATGCGACAGTTTGCTCCCTCCGATCTGGCGCGCGCAATCATTTCGGGGAGATAGAGGCGCGTGAGATGCGTCAGTGTCGTGATGTTGAGCTGAATCTGCCGCAAACATTCTTCCAGATCGTTGTCGACAAAAAAGCCGTACTGCCCGAAGCCCGCATTATTCACGAGAATGTCAACCGCGATGTTGGCGCGGGTCGTCTGGTCGAGCACATAAGCAGATGCTCCCGGATCGGATAGATCGGTAGCCAGAATCAGCGAGCGAGTGCCATGCGCCTTCTCAAGTTCAGAGGCCAAATGCCGGAGTTTATCCGCGCTACGCGCGACCAGCACCAGGTTGTGGCCCTCGCGCGCAAAGATGCGTGCAAGTTCCAGTCCGATTCCGAATGACGCGCCGGTGATCAGTGCAGTCTTGCGATCAGCCATGAGTTTTCAGTGTATCCGACGCAGTCCTGGAATGCGCCATGAGAGCCCGGCTGTCGGCCCGGATTGACGCCGCTCTCGGCCCGCTTCAGCCGAAGACGTGGAGAATCTGATTCCAAAGCTTGCATAAGTGGGTTATCCTGTTCGCCGACTTGGCTCTCTGGAGGCCGTCATGACCCGCTTCGTTGCTCTTACCTTCTTTCTATCGCTGGTTCTTCTAACGTCAGTGTCCGCGCAACCCGCGGCCGTGGACGAGGCGGTAACCTACCAGATCAATCCAGTGCATACAGGCGCTATCAACACCAAAGGATTGAAGCCGCCGCTCTCGATCTTATGGTCAGTGGATCTCCAGGCTACGGTCTCGTATCCGCTGATTGCTGAGGGAAAGGTATTCGTCGTGGCCGGGGACGGCAACTCTAACAATGACAGCCTCTACGCGCTGGATGCCGCGACCGGCAACACGCTGTGGGGCCCGGTCGTCATTCCCAATGGTGCCTACTGGTGGGCGGCAGCGGCCTACGATAACGGGACCATCTTCGTGGTGCCAGATACCAGCAGTCCGTTCGGTCAGGGGGCGATGTTCGCTTATGACGCCGCGACCGGCAGCCTGCTATGGAGCGCGACGCTCCCCGACCAATATCTCTACAACTCGCCACCCACGGCACTGAACGGAATTGTCTATACCGCGGGAGCAGGCGGGGGCGGGACAGTCTACGCGGTGGATGAGACGGATGGGAGCGTGCTCTGGACCGCGGGGGTCGCCAACGGAAATAATTCTTCACCTGTGGTCACGACGAAAGGCGTGTATGTCTCGTACGTTTGTCCGAACGTGTATGACTTTGCTCCCACGACCGGCGATGCAATCTGGTCTTACAGTCCGGGCTGTGACGGCGGGGGCGGCAATACACCCGTACTTTTCGGCAACAAACTCTATGTGCGGGACGCCATTGTTTATAACGGCTACAACGGAGGAGTATTCAAAGCGTCGGATGGCAAGCTGCTGAGCTATTTCAATAGCGAGTTTGCCCCGGCCTTTGCCGCCGGAACCGGACTTTACACCGAGAACGATTCGCTCACGGCATTCAAAGTAGCAAGCGGAGCCACGATCTGGACGGCAGCACCCACTCAAGGCGATTCCTACTCAAGCGCGCCGATTATTGTGAATAGCGTGGTTTACATTGGGACTGCCGCGGGAAACCTGATTGGCTATTCGCTCAAGACAGGCGCGCAAATGCTTTCCATGCCGATGGGCGCGCCGATTTCGGCTGGTGACTACGACAGCTATAGCAGTCCCCAGTCTGGATTAGGAGCCGCCGGGGGCCTTCTCATAGTTCCAGCCAGCACGAAAGTCGTGGCGCTTGCACCCCAGAAAAAGCATTGAAGCGCTCACAACGAATCCGGTCGCCCGCGGAGAATGAGCCCCGGATAAAAAACCCGTTCGGTTGAGTAATCGAACGTAGTCTACGCGCCGACGAGCGCCGGTTCAGCGTCGTAGATTGAATACCACGAAGTTGCCGCTTTCAATTTGCTGTTGACGTTTTCGATGTTCTTTACGCCCTCGGTCTCCAGCCATTTGCGGAATGCATCCGCGCCCTGCTTCGCATAGACCGGGATGCCATCTTTCCATGTCGCGCGGCCACAAAGCACTCCGTTGAACTTCACTCCCGACTCGCCGGCGAGTTCGAGCGTCTCGCTGAATTCCGCGTTACTGACTCCCGCCGAAAGATAAATGAACGGTTTGGTGGCCACGTTCGCGGCCGTATGGAACAGGTCAATGGCCTCCTTCTTCGTGTAAGCCCTCACGCCACCAAAGGACTTTGTCCCTTCCACGCACTTCATGTTCACCGGCACTTCCACCTTCAATACGTCAACTCCGTAGCGGTCTTTCGTGAACTCGCGCATGCTCTCCGTGACGATGTGCGGCTTCTTCTTCGCATACTCCACGCCCTTTTCGTCGGCGCCTTCTTCATACCCAACAAATTCTAAAAAAAAGGGAACGTCATTCGCGCGGCACTCATCCCCAATCCGCTCCACCCACGCGTGTTTCTGCTCGTTGACATCCTTTGAATCGTACGGCGTGTAGTACAGCAAAATCTTGACGCAGTCGGCTCCGGCTTCTTTCAGTCGCCGGGCTGACCAATGCGTAAGCAGATCGGGCAGCCGTCCCGGCCCCGTCTTGTCATAACCTGTTTTTTCGTAAGCGAGCAGCAGGCCGGCGTTCTTAGCGCGGCGCTTCGAGGCGGGCAGTCCCCACTCGGGGTCGAGCAGAATCGCGCTGGCATGGGGAGTGAGAACCTCGGTTACCAGCGTCTTAAATTCTTCCATCATCGCATCCGTGACCGACGAACCTTTTTCCTTGGCGAGCGATTTTTGCAGCGAGCCGCGCTGATCCATGGCCGCCGCTGCGATCACGCCGCGTTCGTTCGATACTGCCTTTAACCCTTTAAGTTTTCCGGGGGTAAGTTTCATGAATCCTCCTTATGATTGCGACTCCCCAAACAACGCATCATTCTAACCCCTCGCCTTCGAGCAAGGGAAACTCGCCTGATCAGCAGGCGCCTGCAAAACTTCCCCACAGGATCCGCCACTGCCACAGCAGATCACTGCCGCAAGGCCAGCGCGCCAAGCACCGCCTGCTGCCTCGCGATCAGCGACTGGATGCCCTGCCGCGCCAGACCCATCATCCTGGCCAGTTGCGCGTCATCGAACACCTGGTGCTCGGCGGTTGCCTGTAGCTCTACGATCTTGTTGCCCGCCGTCATCACCACATTCATGTCCACGTCGGCGCGGGAGTCTTCCTCGTAATTAAGATCGAGCAGCACCTCGCCGTCGACAATCCCAACGCTGATAGCTGCCACGAAGTCCTTGATGGGCGCGGCCGTCAGCGTTCCCGCATCCATCAGCCTTTGCAACGCCAGCCCGAGCGCGACGAAAGCTCCCGTAATAGACGCCGTCCGCGTGCCACCATCCGCCTGGATCACATCGCAGTCGATCCAGATCGTGCGCTCGCCTAATTGTTTCAAGTCCGCCACGGCGCGCAGTGACCGCCCGATCAGACGTTGAATCTCCTGCGTGCGCCCGCTCTGTTTGCCTTTCGCGGCCTCGCGGGCCGTGCGCGTGAGCGTAGAGCGCGGCAGCATTCCGTATTCGCCGGAGATCCATCCCTTGCCCGAGTTTCGCAGAAACGTCGGCACAGTCTCCTCCACCGAAGCCGTGCAGATAACGCGAGTGTTGCCCATCTCGATCAAAGCCGAACCTTCAGCCGTCGAAATGAAATCAGGAATGATGTTGAGAGGACGAAGCTGCTCAGGAGTGCGGTTATCGCTGCGAAAGATCATCAGGGAGAATTCTAAATGATCGCCCGCCGCAACCCTCCATCCGGAGAGACGAGGCCTGCCTCGTCTCCCGCCGTGGCGAACGGCGGTCAGCCAACGAGAGCCACCCGTTAATTTCCCGCCTGCTCTATCGTCGTCACATCAAACCAATCGCTCAAGTCGGCATGTCCGGCCAGAGTGTCGCGCGCTTTGCCCTCGACCAGAATTCGCACCCGTTGAATCCCCGGCACGTTCACGGCGAGCGTCTCCACCAACGAATTCACCGTGAGTTGTTCGGTGAGGATGCCCGAGCGGTGCCCGTCGGCGAAGGCCGCGTTCAGGTCGATGACCGCCGCTCCCGGATCAACCAGATAAATGCTGCGAATATCCGACGCCGGCGACAACGGATGTGCCGCGTCGGGCTGCTGATAAATTCGCAGAAGCGCGCGCAAAAGTTCCTCTGCGCGCTGCTGGCGTCCACTGGGAAGCGGAATTTGTGCGGACTGCGCACGCAGCGTCCCGAAGACATCATTCGCAACGTAAAGCGTCACCGTCTCAGTCGGACCTGTCGCAGGAGGTGCTACCGGCAGCGCATTGATGGCCGGTGATTCAAGCTCTCGCGCCTGCCGCCGCATGTGGCGCGCATAGATTCCCATGGTCACCACCAGCACCAGCATCGCGGCCACGCTGAACACCAAAGAACGTGGAATCATGAACGCACCCCGCATGACCGCAACCTCGATTGCCGTGGCTGCACGGGATCGGCGAATCGCGCTTCTGACTTTGAACGCAGACGTCCCGATGACCCGATTACCCGTTGACCCGATCCCTCAATCACTGTTGCGCCCCCAAACGATCGCGTACTGAAACAATGGCATCGGCAATCGCCGCCGCGACCTGCTGCTGGTAGGTGGCCGAGGTCAGATCGGTGATGCCGTCCGTTCCCGGCGCAAGTTCCACCGCAACCGCCGGCATCAGCACATTATTCAACGGCCGCAGCGAAGCGGACGACGAGCGCGCCGACATTTTTCTGATCTGCAGCTGATTCACAACGGCGGCCGCAACGGCGCCGCTCACAGGCAGCGCCTGCGCCTGCGCGCCGTTCCATGCGCGGAAGACGCTCTTGGCCTCTCCCTCGGTCGGCAACAATGCGGTGTAGACGCGCGCGCCACTGCCTTGCGAAGCCGCATGAAGACTGATGTAAACCACGGCCTGCGCGGCGTTGGCTGCTCCGGCCCGCTGATCGAGCGACACCGTGGCGTCCGCATCGCGCGACATCTGAACCGCAAAGCCGCGAATCTCGAGTTCATGGCGCAACAGCCGCGCGAATCCGAGCGTCACGTCTTTTTCCGCCAACGTGTCAGTCAGTGCAGCGCCGCGCTCGTCGCCGCCGTGCGCCGCATCGACGACCGCGAGCGGCCGTTTGATCCAGGGT
>JBAWAI010000454.1:0-13957 GCA_049589215.1 Terriglobales bacterium
TGTTTTGGGCCTATTTTGTGGGCTTTGCTCTGGTATCGGCTTCTTTGAGCATTGCAACCAAAATTCTGATGCGCTGGTCGGGTCTGTTGTTCGGCATCATGATGTTTAGTTTTGTCGCCATGATGGATATCCGGGGAGCGCTCGCGCATCCGGGAAACAGGTTTGGATGGACGTATGTGCTACGCGAACTGGCATTCGGCGCCGGAGGCTGGCTCTTTGCAGGAATCGACATGGGCGTGCGCGGCAAAAGACTCATTACCGCGGGCCGCGTGCTGGTGGGAATGGCTGCCGTATTCTATGGAATTGAGAATTTTCTGCACCCGTTGAATGTCCCAGGGGTTCCGCTTGAAAGGCTGATGCCGGTGTGGATACCGGGGAAGCTGCTGATCGGCTATGTCACGGCCGTGATTCTTTTCGTTGGCGGGCTAGGTATTCTGCTGGCGAAGAACACGCGGATGGCGGCAACCTATCTTGGAACATGGCTTGTGCTCGTGGTCCTGTTCGTCTACGGACCGATTCTTATTTCTTCACTGCCAGATCCGGACACAGGCGTCAGGGTTGACGGGATCAACTACTTCGCGGACACGCTGCTATTTGCCGGAGCCGTGCTCGCGGTTGCCAGCGCGACACCGCGCGAAGATTAGAGCCGGCGGGGAAGCCAACAACGACGACCAGGGATTAGGACGTCCCGAGGCATAATCTCCTTTCAAAGATCAACCTTTGTACCTCAAGGCAATCTCGCGTGGCGCAAGTTGTCGTGTCTGAACGTGTCGCTTCGTACCGTGAGAGAGACCTGCAAAGAGAAACAGTAGCGGCCCGGGAAGATAACCGCGATCCGAGCCGCCACGAGGGGGCAATTGGCTACGGTGCGAGGCTAAAGACCACTCCTTCACCAAACAAACCATTTGGAGCGTCGCCATAGTCCATCGTCACCCCCCATAAGCTTCCTCCCGCCGAAATGAGGGCGTCCGGATAAGCGCCGACCGAGGATGTCTGCGAGAACGGCGTTAGAGTCTGGAGGAGGCTTCCATCGGTGGGTGAGAAGGTGAGGATCTGGCCGAAACCAGCCTGGGCTCCGCTCTGTTCCATCCACAGGTTTCCGTCGCTGCCAAGGACGAGGCCACTGGTGGTTCCTGAGAAGACATTCGACAACGCCGGAAATATAACCACATTGGTGCCGTCGGGCTGAACTTCGAACAAACCTTCAGTCCCAAACACCCCATAGATCCCATAGAGGTTGCCGTTTGCGCCGAAAACGAGGGAGGAACCCGAATCCTTGAAATGGTCGGGCTTTGGCAACTTCAGATTAATGCTCTGCGTTTTCTTCGTTGTCTCGTTGTAAATGAACAGATTTCCGAACACCGTCCAGTAAAGCATTCCGTTAGCGTCGGCAACCGGGTTCGATGGCGCGCTGCGCGTCACTTTTGCAATTTTATATTTCCCGGTTGCGGTGTTTACGCTAAAAATTGACCCGCATTCGCACTTCGAGATCTTGGCGTAGAACGTCGCGCCGTAGACTTCACCGTTGGATCCGGCGGCCATTCCGAGCGGATCGTATGCATCACCGCAGCTGGGACAAAAAGAATGAATAACCTCGAATCCGGACCCGTCGCGGTTGAGGCGGAAAACCGTTCCGGCATTGTTCGCTCCACCGAGGACGGTCTCGCCATACAGCATGCCATCCGAACCTTCCACCAGCTCAACCGGATCTTGTCCATTTGGAAAGTTATTTCCCGACCCGAGCTCGAACGTATACAACGTGGTCAGGACGCCTAACGGGGTAAGTGAAAATACTAAACCACCAGCCTCTTCCGGTTGCTGTAAGGTTTCGCTGGCGGTGCCATAGAAGTTTCCATCCGACCCCTGAATGAGCGAAGTGGGCACGCCGCCGTTGGGGCAGGTACCTTGAAATTGAGGGCCATTGCACACGAAGGTGTAGACCGGAACAGGTTGCTGAGCGGCAGCATAGGCGGCGCAGGTGATCAATACCGCTAGAACGGCGAGCATGCTTTTTAGACTCATGGATTCCTCTTTGTTGGTAGCTACCTGGGAAATCGCTCTCATTAACTTCAATATCGCGAGCAGCGCCATTCAATGCCATGGAGACCGATTCTCGCAAATCACTTGTCGCCAACATCCACATCACAGGCTAACTCACTGATGCATAGATGGTTACTGTTGGGTATTTGCCGCGGCTGACAGGCGTTCTCGGGGGTTGACTTTGCCGTTACACTGTTTAACAGCTGGTTGACAACGGAGAACGCTGAACCTCCAGTTCGGCTTTGGACATGTTACCAAGTGAGCCCGGTAATTCGGAAAGCGATCGCCTGAACGAAGCCTCCTCAGGCTCCACCGAGCTGTCAGTGTCCAATATGCATGTCAGTTTTGGGCTCTATGAGTTCAACCTGCAAACGCGTGAACTTCGTAAAGGAGGCCTCAAGCTCAGGATCCCGCATCAGTCGTTTCAAATTCTGGCCATGCTTCTCGAGAGACCGGGCGAGGTTGTCTCCCGCGAGCATCTGAGACGAAAATTGTGGCCGGGCGACGTTTTCGTGAATTTCGAAGCGAGCCTCAATAGTGCGGTGCAAAGGTTGCGGAGCGCGCTGCAGGATACCTCTCTCGAACCGCGCTACATCGAAACCCTTCCCAGGGCAGGGTATCGTTTTATCGCTAGTGTTGATTCGCTGATTCCAGTCCCTGAGATTCCGTCCAACCAACTCCCAATCCTCAACGATGCGCCTCCCAGCATTGAAGCCTCCGATTCCAATGAGATCCCATCGATCGAAACGGAACCCGGCCAGTTCTCGACCGTGCCTCCAGGAAAGACTCGCGATCGGCTGGTCTGGTCTGCGGTTGTCTTGGTCACTCTTGTGGTTCTGTCAGTCGCTTATGTTTGGTATCGCGATGCCCGACGTCAGCATTTGCCCGAGGCGCAAGCGCAACCTGCTCTGGTCGTTTCACCGAATGTCACTCCACCGAGCGTCACTCGTCGATCGGTTGCAGTCATGGGTTTCACGAACGCATCCGGAGATGCGCGAGACGTCTGGTTATCAACCGCATTTACCGAGATGCTAGCGACGGAATTGGCTGCCGGCGACCATCTCAGAACGGTCCCCGAGGAGGATGTTGCTCGAGCAAAACTTGAACTCTCGCTCACAAATAAAGATAGCTACGGCAGCAACACCCTAACAAAAATCCGCAAGGACATTGGTTGCGATTATGTGATTGCGGGCTCGTACCTCGCAATTGGGCGAACCACCAATGGACGGGTCCGCCTCGATGCCCGCGTGCAGGACGCAGTAACCGGGGATACGGTTGCAAGTTTTGCCGTCGTCGGCTCCAAATCGGACCTGTTCGATCTGGCGTCCCGCGCCGGCGAACAATTGCGGGCAAAACTAGGGGTTGCAACCCTAACCTCAACCGAAGCGGAGGAGGCTAAACTCGCCCTGCCTTCTAATCCTGAGGCGGCACGCTTCTACTCTGATGGACTCGCCAAATTGCGACTCTACGACGATGTGGCGGCCAGCGAACTCCTGGAAAGAGTCATCCGATTGCAGCCTGAATATTCCCCGGCGTATTCGGCGTTGGCGACCGCATGGTCCGATCTCGGCTTCGACGCTAAGGCCACGGCGACGGCTCGAAAGGCCATGGACATGGCTGGTAACTTGCCACCGCAGTCGCGCCTGCAAACCGAGGCTCGCTATCATGAGATGAATAAGGATTGGACACGGGCAGCCGAAATCTATTCCCGCCTGCACCGGTTGTACCCGGACAATCTTGACTACGGTTTGAACCTCGCCGTCACACAAGATGCGATGGCCGACAGCGCTCAAGCAGTCGTGACACTTACCACTTTGCGAAACTTGCCCGCTCCCGAGAGCGATGATCCGCGCATCGATATTACGGAAGCCAAGATTGCCGGCAACCTCGCGGACTATAAACGAGAGCAAACCTTGGCGGATCGTGCAGCCGTGAAAGCAGAAGAAACCGGAGCGCGTCTCCTGCTGGCGCGGGCGAAGCTAATTGGCGGATTGGCTTCGTTTTTTCTGGGAAATCTCAGTAGCGCTGCGGAGGCCGACGCGATAGCCCAGCGAATGTTCGCCGAGTCGGGTGATTTGGACAAATCGGCCGTTGCCTCAATGAACATCGGCGGCGTCTTGGCGACGCAGGGCGACATTGCCGGAGCCAGGCACAGCATCGAGCAGGCGTTAAACCTGTTCCGAAAACAGGGCGACCAATTTCGTCAGGCAACCGCGCTCTCGAACCTCGGCGAGATGTATGAGATCGAAGATGACCTGCCAAGAGCGGAGAATCTTTTCCGCGAATCCGTGGCTATCCTTACCAAACTGAACTGGGTGAACCAACGGGACATGGTGACGAAAAACCTTGCCGACTCGCTCCAGCAGCAGGGGAAGTTTCACGAGGCAAAGGGCTTGCTGGAGCAACTCCTGGAACATCGCGGCGAAGGGAACAAAACTATTCTCGGAACTGCAACGCAGAGCCTCGGCTCAATCGCGGAAACGCAGGGAGACATGGCCTCTGCATTGCGGTTGTACCAAGAGGCGGTTGCAGTGCTCAAAGAAACGGGTGCCAAGACGGACTATACGGACGCTGAGCGGTCTTTGGGGAGAGCATTCCTGCGAGAAGGAAATTTCGTCAGCGCGAAGCAGGCACTTTCTGAAGCGCTCTCGGCCGATCGTGAAACTGGCGCAAAGACGGACACAGGCCGGGATCAGGTTGCGCTTGCGGAACTTTCATTGGCGCAGTCAGAGCCGGTGGATATGAGCGCCCTTCAATCCGTGATTGATCAGTTCCGACGGCAAAAAATAACCGATGGCGAAATCGAAGCCGAGATCGTAATGGCACGAGAGAACATTCAAGAGGTCAAAACCGCACAAGCTGCGAAAATGCTTGGACAAACCACTGTTCTTTCGGCAAAGAGCTACGATCCGACAATTCATTTCGATGTCGCGCTAGCCACCGCTCACCTTCGAGCCGCACAGCATCGTTTTGCCGACGCCAGGCGCATCATTCGGCCAGCAATGGAGAACGCTGTCACCATTGGTTGTGTACGCTGCCAGTTCGAAGCTCGACTGGAACTAGGCGAAATCGAGATCCAGTCGGGAAATGCAAAACAAGGACGCGCTCAATTGCATAAGCTTGCCGACGAGGCGGGGAGCGAGGGATTCCATCTGATTGCCAACCGTGCGGCCGCTGATTGCATAGGAAGCGCATCCAGTTCTGGGACGCAAGACTGACGGTTCCGGGAAAGCGTGGCGATCCGCTCCGCGCGGCGTTAACCTCGATAGCTTAAGTGGTGGGCAGTGCAGGACTCGAACCTGCGACCTCCTGCTTGTAAGGCAGGCGCTCTAACCAGCTGAGCTAACCGCCCGATGCGCGAGATTACACTGTAACCGGCGCGCCACAGCTCAATCACGGGGATCGGCAACACCCCTGTTTTTTTGGCGTCCCCGACGGGATTTGAACCCGTGTTACCGCCGTGAAAGGGCGATGTCCTAGGCCAGGCTAGACGACGGGGACGCGCCGGCACCAAAGACTTCACTCGGCCGGTTGTTTATGTAGATGTCCATCCTAACAGCGCTCTTTTTACGCTGTCAAAACACTCGCCTTGCGCGACTCCTCAACCACGCCAGGCTCGAAAACAATTTAGAATAGTTGCATGGCCGATTCGCTCTATCTCAGCCTGTGGTTTCCATCTTTCGAACTGCCCGAGATCCTGCCGCGCACGGTTAGCGTTCTTCGCCAGCTTCCTTTTTCGCCGGCCCGCCCCGGCATCACTTACGCGGCCGTCCATCCCGTCTCCTGGGCTGAGCCCACCATCCTCGAGCGCCGGTTTGTTCCCGGTATTCCGCCGGAAGAGGCAGCTGGAGTGGTCGGCGACCTCCTCAACGACGACTACGCTTACGTCTTCGAATCCTACTGGGACCTCTGGACACCGCCGGAAAACGAGCAGCAGTGGCTGCTTCAGCCGCTCTTAGTCCGCACCATCGCCCACGGACTCGAGTTTGAGTTCGAAGAAAACGCAGCCGCCGCCTCAGGCCATATCCAGATCGACTTCGGCCTCGACGCCCCGTTCCTTCACGAAGAACTATCCCTCAGCCCGGAGGCCGAGAACCACGTTCGCAGCAACGTGCAGCGGCTCGTCGAATTCACCGCCAAAGTAGAAAAGAATTCGGGTGCCACCGGCCGTCTCCTCTGGTCCGAATCCGAGGAGAACCTCGCCCAGAAGCTGATCGCAAGATTACAGAAAGTCAACTGACGCGGGGCTAGCAATAACGCCGGCGATCTAATCGATTCCAAGAGGTAGTTTCCCGCCGTTAACGCCGCAACTCACAACCCAACAATCCCTCCGTGTCGCCTGTGGTTTTCATTTGGTTCTACCGCCCTCAATCTTCAGCGCCTCGCTGGCCGCCGTCTGTGCGGCCGCCAGCCGCGCCGTCAGCACCCGGTAGGGCGAGCACGAAACATAATTCAGCCCCGTTTGATGGCAGAACTCCACCGACGACGGCTCGCCGCCATGCTCTCCGCAAATACCAACTTTCAGATTCGAGCGCGTCTTCCGCCCGCGCTCCGTCGCCATCTTCACGAGCTGCCCCACTCCCTCGCGATCCAGAACCGCAAACGGGTCATGCTTGATGATTCCCTGCTCAATATAAGTTGGCAGAATTTTGTTGACATCATCGCGCGAGAAGCCCCACGTCGTCTGCGTCAGATCGTTCGTCCCAAACGAAAAGAACTGTGCCTCTTTCGCGATCTCGTCCGCCACCAGCGCCGCCCGCGGTAACTCGATCATCGTGCCGACCAGGTATTCGACGGTCGCTCCCTTCTCCGCGAACACTTCCTTTGCCACGCGATTCACAATCGCGGCCTGGTTCGCCATCTCGTTCACCGTCGCTGTGAGCGGAATCATCACCTCCGGAAACACCTTTACGCCGTCCTTCGCGACGGCCACCGCCGCCTCGAAAATCGCGCGCGCCTGCATCTCCGTGATTTCGGGATACGTAATCCCCAACCGGCATCCCCGATGCCCCAGCATCGGATTGAACTCATGCAACTGCTCCACGCGCGAGAGCAGCGCCGGCATCAGCTTCTTCAAATCGCCCGCCGCATTCGCCCCGTAGTCCTTGTATTTCGCGACCAGCGCTTTCTTCTCCTTCGCGTCGGCATGCGCCAAAGTCGCAATATCCACCATCAAATCCTCGCGCCGCGGCAAGAACTCATGCAGCGGAGGATCGAGCGTTCGAATCGTCACCGGGAATCCGTCCATCGCGCGAAACACGCCGATGAAATCCTTGCGCTGCATCGGCAACAATTTCTTCAGCGCCGTCCGCCGGTCCTTTTCCGTGTCCGCCAAAATCATCGCCCGCATATGCGGAATCTTCTCCGCGCCAAAAAACATGTGTTCGGTGCGGCACAACCCGATTCCCTCAGCCCCAAATGCCCGCGCCTGAACCGCATCCCGCGGAATATCCGCGTTCGCCCGCACCTTCATCGTGCGATAAGGATCGGCCCACGCCATAAACTTCTGCAGTTCGGGATCGTCCGGCGACGGATCAAGAGTGTTCAGTTTGCCTTTGATCACGCGACCCGTCGTGCCGTCCAAAGAAATCCAGTCGCCCGCCTTGAACACCTGCCCCTTCACGCGCATCTCGCCCGCTTTTTCGTTCACGTCCACATCGCCCGCGCCCGCGACGCAGCATTTGCCCATGCCGCGCGTAACTACCGCCGCATGGCTCGTCATTCCGCCGCGTGAAGTCAGAATGCCCTTCGCCACTTCCATGCCGTGAATATCTTCGGGAGTAGTCTCGCCGCGCACCAGAATCACCGGCGTCTTTCCATCCTTGCGCACGGCCGCCACGGCTGCATCCGCGGTGAAAACAATTTGTCCCACAGCCGCGCCCGGCGAGGCCGGCAGTCCCTTCGCGAGCACTTCAATCTTCTGGCCCTTTTCATCCAGCCGCGGGACCAGAAAGTCATAAAGCTGGTTCGGCTCCACGCGAAAAATCGCTTCTTCCTTCGTGATCAGCCCTTCGTCCACCATCTGCAATGCCACGCGCACCGCGGCAAGGCCGGTGCGCTTGCCGTTGCGCGTCTGGAGCATGTAGAGCTTCCCATTCTGAATGGTGAACTCGAAATCCTGCATATCCTTGTAATGTTTTTCCAGCCGAGTCGTAATCTCACGCAACTGCTCGTAAACCGCGGGCATGATCTTTTCAAGTTCAACTATCGGAACCGGAGTCCGCACACCCGACACCACATCCTCGCCCTGCGCATTCAGCAAAAACTCGCCATAAAATTCTTTCGTCCCAATCGCCGGATTGCGCGTGAACCCGACGCCGGTCCCCGATGTGTCGCCCAGATTCCCGAACACCATTGCCTGCACATTGACTGCCGTTCCTAGCTCGTCCGAGATACTGTTAATGCGGCGGTAGTGCTTCGCGCGATCGTTCTGCCAGGAGCGGAACACCGCATCGCGAGCCATCGTCAGTTGCTCATTCGCATCCTGCGGAAAGTCGCGCTGGGCATGCTTTCTTACGACCTTCTTATATTCCTCGATCACTTCCTTCAGCGCCTTCGCATCCAGTTCCGTGTCAAGCTTCACCTTGCGCTGCTTCTTCTTCCCATCAAAAACTTCCTCGAACTCCGACTTCTCAATCTCCAAAACAACGTTGCCAAACATCTGAATCAGCCGCCGGTAGGAGTCATAAGCAAACCGCGGATTATTCGTTCGCTTCGCCAGCGCCTCAACGCTCTTGTCGTTAAGGCCTAGATTCAAAATCGTATCCATCATGCCCGGCATCGAAAACTTCGCGCCCGACCGCACGCTCACCAGCAGAGGATTCTCGCCCTGGCCAAGTGTCTGCCCCTGCAGCGCCTCAAGCTTAGCGAGCGCGGCATCCATCTGCGCCTCCACTTCTTTCGACACCGCATTCTTTCGCATATACTCGCGGCAGGCCTCAGTCTGAATCGTGAACCCGGGAGGCACGGGCAATCCTGCATTCGTCATCTCAGCCAGTCCGGCACCCTTGCCGCCCAGCACATCTTTCATCTTGCCGTTGCCGTCAGCCTTGCCGCCGCCAAACGAGTACACATATTGGGTAGTTGCATTCCTGGAAGTAATATTCTTCGAAGCAGCGGTATTGCTTTGCGCAATTTCCGCACCGGGGAGAGTAACGGTAGCCATAATTAATCCTCTAATAGAGTTTAAACCGCGTAGGTGTTCGCAAGGGCAGGGCTTGAACCGTACCGATGAAAGTCTCGATTGACGGCGAGTTTAGCTGCCGGGGCGCGGCGCTCGCAAACTCCATAGACGTCTACTTCGCCCCTTCCGTCACCATCTCAGAAAAATCTGCAATCGTAGAGAACTCTTTCACCAGTGTCCGCAGCAGCGCGAGACGATTCGCGCGCAACTGGTCGTCGTCCACCATCACCATCACCTTCTCGAAAAACTTATCGATCGCCGGCCGCAGTCGCGCAATCTCCAGCAGCGCCTGGTCATAATTGCGCGAGGCTTTCAACTGCTCGACCACGCGAGCCGTCTGCGGAATCCGCGCCGCCAACTCTTTCTCCGATTCCTCCACGAGCGCCGGCGCATTCAGCCGATCCGCAATCCGCCGATCGTTCTCTGCCGCCTGCCGCAGAATATTCTTCATGCGCTTGAACGCAATTGAGATCGATTCAAAATCGGCCGACCCGCGCACCTTACTCACCGCCTCCGCCCGCGCCAGCGCATCGACCACATCATCGGCGTCAGCCGCCAGTACCGCATTCACCACGTCATAAGCATGGCCGCGCGCTTCTTTCAAATAAAACTCCAGCCGCTCCCGAAAGAAGGCCCGCACCGACCCTGCATAGTCGGAATTCGCAAATTTCTTCTCCGCCGCCGAGCCTTCATATTGCGCCCGCGCATCGCCCATCATTTCCAGCAGCCGCAACGGCAGCTTATGCTCCGCAATCGTCTTCACAATGCCATTCGCCTGCCGCCGCAGCGCAAACGGATCCTTCGATCCGCTCGGCACCAGCCCGAGCGCAAACATCCCGGCAATCGAGTCGGCCTTATCGGCAATCGAAAGCACCGCGCCCTCTACCGTCTGCGGCGCAGCATCCTCCATCGACTCCGGCTTGTAGTGATCGTAAATAGCATTGGCGACTGCAAAGCGCGCGGCCTCGGGCAGATCCGAATCAAGTCGCTGCGCCTTCGCGTACAAGCCGCCAACAATTCCCTGCAACTCGGTAAACTCCTTCACCAATTCTGTCGTCAGATCCGTCTTCGCCAGCAGCGCCGCCTTGTGCACAATTCCCGGCCGCACCGCCATGCCATTCTGTTTGACGATCTCCGCCAGCCAGCTGGCCAGCCGCTGCACACGCAATGTTTTTTCGTAATAGCTGCCCAGGTCTTTCTGGAAAGTGACGTTCTTCAGCAGCTCAACCCGCGCCCGCAGATCCACCTTCTGATCCGTCTGCCAGAAAAAACGCGCGTCATTAAACCGCGCACGCAGCACCCGTTCATTGCCATGCCGGATCAATCCCTCCGCATCGCCATCGGTATTCAGCACCGCCAGAAAATGCGGCACCAGCTTGCCGTCCCCGCCTTCAATCGCAAAATATTTTTGGTGATCCCGCATCACGGTAACCAGCACCTCTTCCGGCAGCGCTAGAAACTCCGCGTCAAAGCTTCCCAGAATCACCGAAGGAAATTCAGTCAGGTTGATGACCGTCGCCAGCAACGCCCCATCCTCGCGCCAGCGCGCGCCCGCAACCGTCCGCGTAGCGGCATCCAGCGCCTTCCGAATCACCTGCTCGCGCTCGGGAGCTCCCAGCACCTTGGCAGCCCGCAGCGCCTCCACATAAAAACTCGGCCGATCAATGGTCGCGCCTTCGCGCGCTAGTTGCCGATGTCCGCGCGAATGCTTACCCGCTGCAATCCCAAACACTTCCATCGGCACAACCTGCTCGTCGAGCATGGCCACCAGCCAGCGCACCGGACGCACAAAAACTTCGCCGCGCTTGCGCCAGTACATACTCTTCGGCCAGTATAGCGACGCAATCTCCTTCGGGATCGCCTCCGCAAGAATCTCCGCCGCAGCCCGCCCCTTTCGCGTCACGGTCGCGCCCAAATACTCGCCCTTGGGAGTAGTCACGCGCTCCAGCGCCCCAACCTCAACCCCAACTTTTTTGGCGAACGCATGCGCCGCCGGAGTCGGCTGGCCATCCTTAAACGCAACTTGCGCAGAAGGCCCAGTCATCTGCTCAGTCACATCCGGCTGCGCCGCCGGAATTCCCGCCGCCATCACCGCCAGCCGCCGAGGCGAATCCAGCCACGTAATCGTTCCCGACGGAGCCAGCCGCTCCCGCTGCAAGAGCGCACCTACACGCTCGCGCAGCTCGCTCATCGCGCCCGCAATCATCCGCGCCGGAATCTCTTCGCAACCAATCTCTAGTAAAAAATCAGCCATAACCTAGTTGCATTCCACCCAAAAAGTTCTGTCATCCTGAGCGCGGAGTCGAAGGACCCCTGCAATCCTCCCCAGGCCGCAGGGAGTTTTCACGATGCGTTCAACGCAGTCTACGTAAGCGCCGGAGCCATCTTCTCTTTCTCGCTCTTAGCCGGCCTCGCGAATTCGCCACTCTCACTTTTTTTATCTGGCGCGGGATACTGCTGGTCCATCCAGGCCTTAGCGATCCCCACCGCCAGCGCCCGCACGCGCGCAATCACGCCCACGCGCTCGGTCACCGATATCGCCCCGCGCGCATCCAGAATATTGAAGTAGTGCGAGCATTTCAGGCAGAGATCGTAAGCCCCCAGCAGCGGAAAGCGCGCCTTCTCGCGCGCCACTCCATCATCTTCCGACTTGTCCCGTCCCAGCCCTGCATATCGCTCCAGCAGCCCCTTGCACTCCGCCTCGCACAATTCAAAGTGCTTCCATGCGCTCCCCACATCGGCTAACTCAAAGTTGTAGACAGAAAATTCCTGCTCATCCAGAAGGCGCACATCGCCATACTTCACCTCGCGACCCGTCTTAGGATCGCGCGCCCAGACAATGTCATAGATCGAATCCACGTCCTGCAAAAACGCGCATAGCCGCTCGAGCCCGTACGTCAGCTCCGCCGATATCGGATCCAGATCCACTCCGCCGCACTGCTGGAAATAAGTAAACTGCGTAACCTCTAGGCCATCCAGCATCACCTGCCAGCCAATGCCCCACGCGCCCAGCGTCGGTGACTCCCAGTTGTCTTCTTCAAACTTGATATCATGCTGCCGCAGATCAATCCCAATCGCCGCCAGCGACTCCAGATAAAGTTCCTGCACATTCTCCGGCGGAGGCTTCAAAATCACCTGAAGCTGCATGTGCTTGAACAACCGGTTCGGATTCTCCCCATACCGCCCATCCGCCGGGCGCCGCGAAGGCTGCACATAAGCCACTTTGTAAGGATTCGGCCCCAGCACACGCAAGAACGTCTCTGGAGCCATAGTCCCCGCCCCAACCTCAACGTCATAAGGCTGCTGGATCACTGCGCCCCGCGCAGCGTAGAACGCCTGCAGCTTAAGGATGAGTTCCTGAAACGTCAGCGATTTAGGCTTGTTGCTCAGTGATAACTCCTTAGTCGGGTAACCGGATGACGCTCGGCACAGCAATCGCTTTTTTGTCCCTGTAATACTTCACTGCCAGATGACGCGCCCGCTCATACTACTCAGACTCCGGAACGCTTGGTTCACCGGGTATTTGGTCAGTCACGTCCAACAGTTGTCCAGAGTTGTGATCGAAAAGCCGAACTCTGTCGTCTTTAAAAACAATAAATCGTTTTGAAGGCGACAAAGAGCAACAAGAATGCGGGTCAGAAAGCCCCCTCCCCAGCATTCGTGACCCCGACCAGAGCTCACCAATGTGCCATGGATTCTCGAAACACCCCGTCTTGCAGTCTATCCAGGGCGCTACCATGCGGAACTGAATATCGCCTCCGAGATCAACGCTGGATTCGGGATTCTTTCGCACGACCCTTTTGCCCCAAAGCATCTCCTGCGCATCAACCGCCACGCAGCCGCAAATCAATACGACAATGAAGGGCAGGAATCGAACAACCCTCATAACATCTTCTCCAGCATCCCCGCCGTCACCAATTTCTTCTCAATGTGCCGTTCCAGAATCTGGATCAGGAACTTCCTCAAATCCGCAGCCAGCACCTTCGGCCATTCAATCCCCGCAAATTCCGACGCCCGCGACCGCAGCATCTGCGCCGCGATCTTCCGCGACTCCGGCGACATCTCCGACGACGCAATCCTCTTATCGTCCGCGCAAACCAGCCCATCCGCCAGCGCATGCCAGTAAGCCCGCGTCCCATTCAAAGCGCGCCCGCACACCGCACACTCCGCGAACTCCGGCAAAAAGCCCATCAGCCGCGTCATCCACAGTTCAAAATACGTCATCGGCATCCAGAGCGCCGAGCCGCGCAACTCCGCCAGCACCGCCAGCGTCAGCCGAAAGACCGCATCGCTGGCTTCGCGATCAGGCATTAACTGATCCAGCAACTCCGCCACGTGCGCCAGCGCGGTCGCTCGCGCAAAGGTCACCTCGCCGGACATCGGCGACTCGATCACTTCGCACGAATCAAGCCGCACCAACTCCTGCCGTTCTCGCTCGTCATACACGGCCCGCACATACGTCATCGGCTCGAGCGCGCCGCCAAAGCGCCGTTTCGACTTCTTCGCCGCCCGCGCCACGCCCTTCACCTTGCCTTCGAGCCGCGTAAAAAGCGTAACCAGCAAGTCCGACTCGCGCAGCGGATACGTGCGCAGAACGATCGCTTCCGACTCCTTCAGCGCCATGGGTGAAACCTTGATTGTAATGGATGAAGCGAGCGATCAGCCATCAGCCGTCAGGGATCAGTTAACAAACTTGCGAGTAATTCGACAATACAATGAAGCCTGATAAACACG
>JBAWAI010000455.1:0-1964 GCA_049589215.1 Terriglobales bacterium
AGGCGGGCGAATTCGCTATAGTCGGGACGAATCATAAACAGGAAGCCACCCAAATGTGCTGAGTTGCAAGCGGTTTCGCACGCAATGTTATGGGCGATGTTCCACGGCGAGCGGGCTCAGAATGACAACTGAACTCACCACTATGCCCATTATATGGCCCGGTCATCACCTCTGGCTCCCTCCGGCTTGCTTCGTCTGATGGGCATCAATATACTTGCAGTTTCGTCTACCTTAACAAGGTAACGACCACCCTGCGCCGGCCGGCGCGTAAAACGCAATCAATACGGAGATTCATTATGAAGACGATCGACCTGGAACAGGAGACTAATCCGTGGCAGGCACAAGAAGCGCGCTTCGATCTGGCGGCGCGCAAGTTGAATCTGGACGAAGGACTGACGCGGGTGCTGCGTAGTCCCAGCCGCGAGATTATCGTTCACATTCCCGTGCAAATGGACGACGGGCATCTGGAAGTATTCACCGGGTACCGCGTGCAGCATTCGATTGCGCGCGGTCCGGCCAAGGGCGGGATTCGCTATGCGCCAGACGTCAATCTGGACGAAGTGCGCGCGCTGGCGAGTTGGATGACGTGGAAGTGCGCAGTGGTGAACATTCCGTTTGGCGGCGCCAAGGGCGGCGTCATCTGCGATCCGCACAAAATGTCGATGGGTGAGCTGGAGCGCATGACGCGGCGCTACACGGCGGAGCTGTTCGAATTCATCGGACCGGAAAAAGACGTGCCCGCGCCTGACGTTAACACCAACGAACAGATCATGGCGTGGATGATGGATACATATTCGATGCACGCGCGCCAGACTGTGACCGCGGTGGTGACGGGCAAGCCGATCAACATCGGTGGATCGCGCGGGCGACGCGAGGCCACCGGACGCGGCGTGCTTATGGTGTGCGATCAGGCAGTGAAAAAGCTGCGGCTGAATCGAGATGAGACGCGGGTCATCGTACAGGGTTTCGGTAATGTGGGTTCAAATGCTGCCCGCCTGATGGCCGAGGCAGGATACAAAGTGATCGGAATTCTGGAGGTCGGCGGCGGCCTCTACAACACGAAAGGTATCGACCTCGAGCAACTCTGGGAGTTCAAGCAACGCAACGGAACAATTCATGGTTTTCCCGGAGCGGAAAGATACGATAGCAACGATCTCCTGCTGGAGGACTGCGACATCCTGATTCCGGCCGCGACCGAAAATGTCATCACGAGTCAGAACGCGGATCGCGTGAAGTGCAAGATTCTGGCCGAGGGGGCGAACGGCCCGACAACGGCTGTAGCAGACGACATTCTCGCGGAGAAGAAGGTCTTCGTTATTCCGGACATTTTGGCCAATGCCGGCGGCGTAACCACTTCCTACTTTGAATGGGTGCAGGATCGTCAGGGATATTTCTGGAAGGAATCGGTGGTTAACGAGCATCTTTCCGACATCATGACCACGGCCTTCGAAGATGTGGTGCGCTACGCCGAAACGCACGGCGTGAATAACCGCATCGCCGCGTACATGCTGGCGATTGACCGCGTCGCCTATACGATTCGGCAACGCGGAATTTACGCTTAGATATTTTTCCAGGGCCTCCGCGCGGAGGCCTTCCATTTTTCGAGCGGCAATTCGTTCGGATCGAACTGCCTTTGCTCATGGAGAAAGAATGACTCACTCTGGAAACAAGATTAGGTTTGCGATAGCCGTTCTCGCCGCCGCGGTTGCGGTCATGTGCTTGGTCGATGCCGCTTCAGCACAAGCAACCGCAAGCCCAAGCGCGTCGTCCACGTCCCAGGCACCGGCAAAAGCTGCCCCGGGATCAACCACGATGGCTCCCGCCAGGGACGCGACCGGCAAGCCCTCCAGTTCAGACATTGCCGCGGCCAAAGCCAGTGGCAAGGTCTGGGTCAACACCGAGAGCCGCGTCTATCACAAAGGCGGACGCTGGTACGGCAAGACCAAGCAGGGAAAATTTATGAC
>JBAWAI010000456.1:0-3476 GCA_049589215.1 Terriglobales bacterium
TTCAGTGGTTATAAATCAACATTTGGTCGCAACAATGGTCAAAAGAGACTAAGCTATTGAAAGTGACATCCACATCACCAAGTCGCCGGGTAGAGCGCAAGGAGAGGTTGCGGGGCGAAATCCTTGCGGTTGCAGGTAAAATGTTCGCCGATCGCGGTTATGAAGCCGTGACGCTTCGTGCGATCGCTAAAGAAATCGGCTATACGCACGCCGTGATCTATCAGCATTTTCCGGACAAATCACACATTCTTGCCGAATTGAGCCGCGAGACGATCGGGCTAATGATTCAGGACTTCGACGCGATTGCGGCTAAATATCTCGCACCGAAAGAGCGCCTTTTTGCGACCTCGCGCGGCTTGATTCAATTCTGCATTGCCCATCCACAGCAGTTCCGCAACGTCTTCTTCGGGCCGGAGAACCGAAACGGCGTCCGCGCTGGACAATACATCAACGACATTGGCGCGCCTTTGTTCGGACGTTTCGTGCAGCTTTTTTTCGATGTTGCCAGGGATGAAGGATTGCCAAGTGAGGATGACATAGTGGTAGCCCACACCTGGTGGTACACGATTTTCGGCCTCGCCACGCTCATGGTCATCCAAGGGGTCGTGCCTGACCTGCCTGACCAGGCTCTCGTGGTCGAGCAAACAATCGCAACGCTTTGGGCGGGAGTTCAAACGGTACCGCGATTGCCGAAGAGTGCAATTTCTAAGCGATCCAGCCGATCCAGTGCCTCAAAGCAAAAACAGCTTATATCTACTTAGGAGTCGTTGAAGGGTTGAAGGTATGCCCGTGGAGTACCAGGACTCACCACTTTTCCAAGGCCGTGGCCCTTCTGGTGGCCGGGAGAGTTCTCGTTTTACGCCAAATCGCCTAGGCACTCACCGAGATCCGATAGGTGTCGCGCAGTCGGCTTCGAGGAGACCGCCAGTTAACTTCCGCCAAGCCCGTTTCGGGCCAATCAGGAGACATCGATAGTTCGGTAGCCACAAGCGCGTTTATGAGGACGAATGTGGTCTCAATGAGTGCATTGGCCTGAAGTCGTCAAATCACAGTCAAATGCTGCACAGGCTAGCATTGCGAAAACTGTTTGCGTGCGTTGACGGCCCAGATATGCCATATGTCTCCCCTGTTTCAGCCTCATCTCAGTAATTCAGGTGCGTTGAATAGGTCAACTCAGCCTATCGAGGGGCGCCCCTTTTGAAAAGGCGCAATTCGCTCCGAAAATCACTTTTGTATGTCAGCCAAAACGCTGGTTTGTCCGCCAGAACTCGGGCCAGCCTTTGCGAGGCGAACCGCAGACGAAGATGTCAGGGTGGTCATCGCTCTCTTCGTTGTGGACGCCGAGCGAGTTGCCGTTGTGTCCCGCCAGCCGGCACGACGTGAATTCGGCATCCACCTGCCTTTGCGACCACCCGACGACGATCATCGTAGAGGGCTGTTGCTCCGGATAGGTCCGCAAATAAAACGAATTGGTCAGGCTAATGGGAGGCGGCAGATGGTAAGCGGGGCCAAGATTCTCAATCGCTCCCGCTTCGCCATAATTGCTAACAAGGATACCGACATTCGACGAATGATCCGCTGGAAGCGAATCGCGAATGCCGGCAACGGTTTTGACGAGTTCGTCCCATCCGAACTCCTCGCGCAGGTCGGAGCTCTTGTTCAGGGCAAAATCGCGCAGCGAACCACTGGACGCAAGAGGCACCCAGCCGGCAAAGAAGTATCCACCGCAGAAAACCAGGCCAGCAAAGAAGACAGCTTCGACTCCGTACCGCACATAGGCGGAACGCACCGTAAGCCAGCGTACGGCGACGACCGCTCCCATCGCAACCAACGCTGGATACGCCTCTGCGACGTAGTAGAAGCGTCCCTTGTTAATCCAGAAGAGCACGACCGGGAGAACGTACATCCAGGCGAGCATGCGATAACGGCTGGAACGGAAAAAGGCGATGAGGCCGGCAATCCAGAGCGGCGTGGCGAACGGGTTAACATCCATAAGAAATTGATACGTCCAGTACCCATCGGCGCGGCCTTCGCCCACGTCACGCGCATGGATGCGTTGGAGCATGTGATAGGAGATAAAGTCGTGGCGGATGAGCCAAACAATATTGGGTAGGAACAGGAGAAGCGCAATCGCAACGCCGCACCATAACCACATGCTGCGCAGGTAACGGCGCGCGTAGGTGAGAATGAGTCCGGCAAGCAGACCGGCGATGAAGAAGGCTATCGAGTACTTGGTGAGCAGGCCCAGGCCGATGACGGTGCCGATGGCGATCCACCAGCGGGGGTTCTCGGACTTGAGCAAGCGGATGGTGAACCAGCAAACGAGCGTCCACCATAAATAGCAGAAGGACGTGTACTGGAAAACGGTGGAAATGATGATGAGGACCCCGGAAAGTCCAACCGAAAGAGCGGTGGTGATCTGGGCAAGCCGATTCCCGCCGAGATCGCGCGCCATGAGGCCGCTGACCAGGATAACGATTGCCTGAGCGAGGACCGAGAAGAGACGCAGGCCGACTAGCGAAAGGCCGAAGAGGCTGAAGCCGATGTGCTCGATGAACGGAGTGAGAGGCGGATAGGCAACGAAACCCCAGTCGAGATGACGTGCATCGGAGAGGAATTGCAGTTCGTCACGATCGAAGCCGTAGCGGCCGCTGGTGAGGATGTGGATCAGGGCGAAGGAGGCGGCAATCGCCATGAGGAGGACCATGTCGCGGCGCGTAGTGGAGGCGAGCGAGCGGTCGGCGGGCGAGATCGAGCGGTCGATGGCAAAAGGAAGCATCGTGGTTCCACACCTCAGGAGAGCCTACGTTGACGCGAGGATATCGGTTCCCGCACAAAAGTAACGGTGATAAAACCAGTCACGATATACGCCCGCCACTACGAGAGCGCAGCGCCGAGGAAGTGCAGCAAACCGCAGCAACAAGTCCATCCATCGCCATGCGAAGATTTTACTCCGGCATTGAGCTCGACTGACAATTGCCATCCATTGGGAGAGGACCCTTTCATTGGCTCGGTTGATGCGAAATCGCTATGGCACTCATCGACAGACAGATTAGTAATGAGAAGTCGGCTAGGCTGAAGACACAATTCTGGATGCTTGCGCGTTTATCGGGACTGATCGTGGTCTGCTTCGGTCGATTTCGGGTCCTTCAAACCACGTCTGAGGTATTCACCAGGATTCGCCCTGACAACTCGCTTGAACGCCTTACTGAATGCGGCGTCGGACTCGTAACCGACCAATCGAGCGACTTCTGGGAGCTTTTTGTCACGCCGTTCAAGTAGCTGTATCGCCTTTTGCATCCGCCACTCGGTTACGTATTCCAGCGGCGTTTGTCCAAGTAGCTCTTTGAAACGTGCTGCGAATGCGGAGCGAGACATGCCCGCCGCTTCGGCCAGGGATTCGACCGTCCAGGGTGTATTCACTCTGTCGTGAATGGCACTCAGAGCCGCGCCTATTTGAGGATCGAAAATTGCAC
>JBAWAI010000457.1:0-3286 GCA_049589215.1 Terriglobales bacterium
GACTGGCGAAGAGATTTTTGCGGCCCTGGTTGACGTCCGCTCACATCCCGCGCCAGTCAAAACGTGCAAAAGGAGCGAGGATGCAACGCCCCTTCACGGTGCAACTGTTGGGCCAGTCGCTGATTCATGTAACACTTTCTATAATTCATCGCAAGCATAATAAAAATAAGCTACTTGTCATCACATTGCGACTTCGCGCACGGCGGGGTCAGGGTACGGCGCGAACAACCTGTTCAAACAGTTGCATACTTTCGAGCACGAGCCTGCAATGGCCCGATAAGTGGCCTGCTCAGCTAGGCTCTTCCGTGCTCGAACCGCTCTTCTTTTATTTGGAATTGAGCTGCGTGAGCTTGATCGCGGAGTTGCCGGTCAGGGTTGCGAAGTACATGCTCGACGCTTGATTGCTGGTACTCACGTTGTCAACGATAATCCCGCTCACTCCGCCCGCGTAATTGACGTCATTCAGACCCTGGGTGAGAGGAAGGACGCTGATGTCATCGGTGATCATTTTTCCATTCGTGCCAGAAGCGACCAGTCCGCCCATGAGTTCGTCGTGGTCGGTCGGAACGCCGCCCAGTTGGATGTTGGGGTTATAGAACTCCGTGAAGGGAACGCACGGCGTGCCCGCCGGGCCGCTGCGTGTTACGCTGCCGGCCACGGTGGAGTTCATAGTGGGATACGAAGTAAAGCCCAGCCAATAAATGTATGGAGTCGTATCCGCTGTTCCGGTTCCACAGACAAACAAGTCGCCGGCCGTGCTGGGCGTCGCGCCCCAATATCCATTATTGAATGCACCGCTATAAAGGTTGACGGCTCCGCCCATGCCAATCGCGACGCTGACTTCCTGCGTCAGTTCCATTGATAGCTGAGCTACCACTGCGCTCGCGCCGTTGTTGCCGGAAATCGCGTAGATCTTCTGGCTTCCGCCCGAAGCATCCAGAATGATCGAATCAGGAATGCCATAGGCGGTGCCCGTCGCAGTGCAATCGGCGCCGGTACCGGTGCGCCCGGGAGGATGTGCCGTTGTGCAACCACCACCGCCGACCATTACTGGGCCGGCATTCAGCGTGGGCACTGTACCACTCGCGTTAATGACCCAAAGCTCGCCGAGTTGATCGCCCACGAAAAGGCGGCCGCTGGGATAATCGTACACCGGTCCGTTTGGCACCGGCTTCACGCCGCCCGTGCCCGCAACCGGCAATGTGAAGGTCCAGTCCACCGTAGGCTGTGCATTCAATGCACAGGAAAAGACGCAGCTGATGCGCGAGATTTTTCCGTCATCGCTGGCTACGAAGGCCTTGTCGGTTTGATAGTCCACCCACGGATCGGCGAGCGTCGTCGTGACGGAAGACGAATAAGTTACCGACTTGAGGCAGGAAGAGGTTGGGTTGCCGCTGACGTTGACAGTGCAGCTGGACGGGACAACCGGCGTCGCTGCCTTGGTGACCGTGCCTTGCACGGCCTGCCATGTCAGCACGTGAAAGATCGAGGAGGCGCTTGCGCTTTCGACGTAGGCGATTTTTGTGCCGTCGAGCGAAATCGAAGGCGACGTAAGCACCGATCCGCCAGCCGTGCTGCCGTTATAGGCCCACGTCACGGTAGGTGCCGCTCCACAGAGTCCCGTCGGTCCCGTGCCGCTATAGAGTTCGTCGATGCCAACGATATTAGCTTGTCCATTTGCAGCGCCCGCGACGTTCAGGGCAAAGACCGCATAGTCACCGGTGCAACTCGGCGTGCCATTAATGTTGAAGCTGTACTTGGCGGCAAACTTGGATTGGGAAACATTTCCCGTGCCGAGGCTGACGCTCCAGTCCCTGTGCAGATTGGCGTTCCACATGCTTGGGAGATGATTCTGGCCCGGAGTTTGACCATCGATCAGCTCTTTCGCTGGGCTGGGGGCATTGGCGGCAAACTTCAGCGTGCCATCCCGATAGCGCACGAGGTTGCGGTCGGCCAAATAAAAAAGAATACGAGGTTCAGACTCAGCGGCCTTAAGATTGCCCGCTGACGGTCCTCCGCTTACGACCAGGTGGTGTGAGCTCGCGTCAGAGATCCGGCCGATATGGGGTTGGGCAGATTGGGCCGACGCCGAATGAAAGATGCCGAGAATAAAGCAAGTAACGACACAAACGCAGCGTGATGGATTCATCAGTCCTCCTGACCAGGGAGAGAAAAAGCCTGCCAAACGCGATGAGCCGAAGGTTGCGTACCGCAAGGATGAAAAGATGATATTCCAGACAGCCAGAGGGATTGGCCGGTGTTTAACCCCGCCGAATAACGTTGGTAACGTGACCGGCGCGGTGGCGTAGCGATCTTATGAACTCTTCCGGTTGAACCGGCAATGCGACTGGGTTGGACTTATTTTGCCGCAGGCGAGAGCCATCGTTTCGAATACGCGCTCAAAGCGAAACGCCGGCGGCTGGTAGGGTTTTCCGGTGCGGGGCCGCTGTGACTCAGCGTTTGCGACTTCTTCCGTTGGACGCTGGCCTCCGCCTTCTCCGTCCTTCAAAGTCATGGACTACACCGCCGATTGCGATGTACGAGGCAGCGGACTGTTGTCGGTTCGATCATCAAAGCGATTACCAGAATGTTACGGGTGCGTGATTAGACGGTCAAGCTGCCATGTGTTTGCATAGCGGGTACGCCGACAGCTTCGGTTGGATGAAACACACAAGGTCTTTGGTGGCATTTCGTGACGAGAAACAGCACTTTATAGATCGCGGCGGCCTTCCATGGCCTTGAGCATGGTGACCTCGTCGGTATATTCAATGTCGCTGCCGACCGGAATGCCCATGGCGATTCGCGTCACGCGCAGGCCTTGGCGCTTGAGTTGCTGCGCGAGATATGTGGCGGTGGCTTCTCCTTCGACGGTTGGGTTGGTGGCCAGGATGATTTCTTCGGTTTCGTTCTTGGCTACCCTGCTGAGCAGATTGGCGATGCGCAGTTGCTCGGGGCCAATACCGTGGAGGGGCGACAGCGATCCATGAAGCACGTGATAGACGCCATTGAAATGTCTGGTCTTTTCGACGGCTGCAATGTTGGTGGGCTCTTCCACCACGCAGATCAATTTCTGATTGCGCGTTGCGCTGCTGCAATAGACGCAGGGATCGACGTCGGTAATGTTATTGCAGACTGAGCACAGACGCAGGCTGGCTTTGACGTCGCGGATGGCGGCGGCGAGCGCCTCGGCATCGTCTTCGCTCGAGCGCAAAATATGAAACGCGAGGCGCTGGGCGCTCTTGCTGCCGACCCCCGGCAGCTTCTTGAGTTGATCGATGAGCCGGGT
>JBAWAI010000458.1:0-2196 GCA_049589215.1 Terriglobales bacterium
TTTCTTTTCTTCCTGGGCCGGCTTGGTTTTTTCTTCCTGCTGATCGTGCTGCTCCTGCGCATACACGGGCGCGGCGGCCACGAGGGTCAAAGACAGTACTGCGGTGCTGAACAATCCGACTAAATTCATAAGTGTTGCCTCCTCTATCGATATCGATGTCGCTTACTGCAAGCTTCCGGTTGTGGCGTTGACAGGTGTGCCGATGGCTTCGCCAGAGACGAGAAGCTCAACTCTCCGGTTCTGCTGGCGTCCGGCAGAGTCATCATTTGTGGCGACCGGCAAAGTATTGCCGAAGCCTTTGGCAGAAACTGAATTCGTCAGGACGCCTTCCTGTACGAGATAGTCGCGCACGGATCCCGCGCGGTTCTCAGACAGTGTCTGATTCATGGCGTCGCTGCCGACATTGTCCGTGTATCCGCCAACTTCGATGTTGAGGGTAGGGTAGGCCAGCAGAATGCCGGCGACCTTCGCCAGTTTCTCGCGAGCTCCCGACTTCAACGAATATTTCCCGGTGTCAAAGAGCACATCGGACATGCTGACGATGAGGCCGCGCGCGCTGTCACGAGTCTGAAGAATTGAATTCAACTGCTCGGACAATTTCGCGCGCAAAGCGGCTTTATCGGTCTCCGCCTGCTGAACACTGGCCTGCGCTATTTGTGCGGCTAAGCGGGACTGCTCTGCATCCGCCTGGGCCGCCGAGATTGCGCTGGCTGACAATGCCTGTGTCTTGGCCAGGTCGGACTGAGCCTGCGCATTTGCCGATCGTGCATCGGCGGCATCGCCGCGCGCTTTTGCCGCATCGGCCTCGGCCTGAAGTTTCGCGGCTTGGGCATTGCGGGCGTCGGATTCGGCCTGACTGGTTGCTGCTTGCGCGGTCGCCTGAGCGTCGGCTGACGACTGGCGTTCACTGGAAAGGCGCATTTCATCCATCTTCTTGACTGCGATCTCTCTCGCGTCTTCGGAGGTTTGGACTGCATCCCTGGAAACTGCGATCAGCGCCTTATTGTCGATGTGTTTTCTCAGTGCATCTTCGTCGGCGTTGTTCATCAGCTCGACCGCGCGGCGATAGCTGTCAGGAGCGAGTTGTTCGGCGCCTTCCGATTGCGCGATGCGGAACGCATTGCGCGCCTCGAAAAATTCCAGAGGCAACCTGGAATTTAAAACGACCGGATCAAACTTATAGCCGGTGGGAATGTAGCCGCCGCGTTCCATCAGTTCATACTTGGCGTTTACAGCTTCAACCGTACCCTTGGTGTCGTCACGGACCACGTTCTCAAGCACAACCACGTTGCTCGGCTGGCGCACGGCATAGTATGGCTCGGCGGTGACGATCAACGCGAAAGCCTGAAGATCAGTGGTGACGAGAATCTTGCTGCGGTGGTTGTCTCCAACTAATACCTCGCCTAGGTTCACGGCCCGGCCTTCGGGAGAAATCGCCCATAAGACATAGGTCAGATACTCGGTGCCGAAAGTCGTTGGTTGCTCAAGATTGCCAAATTCGGCTTCAATCTCCATCGATCCGCGCTTGCTATTCACCTTGGCTTCCCCGTTCGCGGAGAACATTAAGTCCGTGCCGGCGAAATCGAGCTTGGTCGATCCGCTGTGGTGGCGGTAGTTCACTGCCGGTACGTTCCGGCTGACGACGACGACCCGAAAGGACGGGGTTTGAGCCATGGGCTCGACGGTCATAGTTGTTGAGGAACTGGTTTGACCTACTGCAATCGTGCTGAGCGTGATTCCTACCACAACCGCTAACAAAGTCTTCGTTTTCAAAGTGACTCCTTGGGTACTGATTTCGTCTGCCATACGTCTGGCGTTGGCGGAGTTGAGACTTCTGTTCTGTTTTTAGGTTCCTATGCGAATGTTTGAAAGAGAATGAACGAGCCCGAAGACATTGAGGAGCCACAAAACTACCGCAATGATCACGACGCCGTTGAGAATCGACTTGATGGTTCCCTGCATGGGAATGAAGCGATTCACGAGCCAGAGAAGGACACCCACCACAATAAGAACTTCCAGGAGTTGAATTAAAGGCATGTTTTGACCTTCTTTCTTTCGGGGGCTAACCCCTCTCATCCGGTAAGAGGAAGCCCTGATTTCAAAGTTTCGAGGATCTTGTTCGAGGCTTTTAGGGTCGAATCGTGCCTCGCCGCAAGGTTGGGCGGCGCGTAGACGGATGAGTACACCGATTGGCTG
>JBAWAI010000459.1:0-2037 GCA_049589215.1 Terriglobales bacterium
CTGCGGAAGAGTTCCTGCTGGCTCCGGCGAAGGTCAAGGCGATGAAAGCGATAAGTAACGAGCTTTCCGAACTTGGTGTGATCACTCGGTTGGCAGGATAAAGGTCTGACTTCGATGTACTTCGATTTCCCGTCGTCGACATGCCTTTGTGCGTGCGCGAAAATGGCATCAAGCTCATCGGCGCGATCTACCAGGGGGTCGCAATGATCGGAGAAAGGAAGTGACACCAATCGCCGTCCCGTCAACCAGCTATTGACCTGGCAAAATACCAGCCCATTGGTGAGGCGCGCCCCCGGCGGACAGCACGTCACGACCATCGGCTCGTACCCGTACACGCTCTGCAATGCCCTCAGCCAATTGGTGCTATGAAAGACCGAGGCTCGCGGATGCTTGTCGACCAGAGCTGCCCAACGCTCATCGCGGAGCGGGTCGATTTCGTGGCAGACAAACGACCCTGCCTTCGCCTTGTCTGAGACTCGAAGCGTCCCATCGACGCCCAAGACCACGGCCGTGCCAGTTGCCGAACTGCAATTATTACGACTCATTCTTGGCTAGCGCCACGACTCCCTTCTAGCAATGACTCCTGCCGTCGATCGCGGGGGCTCGCGACAGGGGCCTTGTCAGGTAAATACGCTAGGCTGGTTACCGCCTCCGCCACGGTTAGAATGCGCGCCCTCGTTTCCAAAGCGCATGACACCGCGAATTCCAAGAGTGCGGGAGTACAACCAAATCGAGATGGGACGTCCTGCACATCGTGCGAATAGAAAATAAGCCAACACTTCTTTCGCTCGTTGTCCAAAATCAGCTTGCGCACCTGCGCGCATTCATCGCGGCCACCGTAAAGACTATTTGCCCGCAGTAAGTTCAGATCAACACCCGGCCCATTGAGGCCCTTCCAGGTGCTTCTGCAGCTTGCTGTTTCAGCTCCGACTAGTCTCTTGGCGTTCAGTGTTAGATCGCCAAACGGAAATGCGAAGTTGCCGGAATCGGGACTGCCGGTCAGCTGTTCTATCGCCCGTCTTCCCTTTTGTACATCCTCTAGAAACGTCGAGGATGATACCGACCTGCACGATATGTGGCTAAAGGTATGGCTCGCCAATTCGTGGCCACCTGCTAAGACCGCGTCTAGATCTTCACGATGAAATTGTTCCCCCAAGTCGTTCACCTTATTCATCAGACCTGCGGCAACGTAATATGATCCTGCCACTCCGAGGCTTTTCAGTATGCGCCCGCCTGCTGTAAGGGCCGTCCGGGGAAAATCGTCGAAACAAAAAGATACTATTGGGCCGCGATTGCCAAACGGCACACGGCGCGAGCAGACATGTGCGATCATCTGCCGGCGCAACGATCCAAGTTGGGAGCGGATCTTCACCGTTCAGGCTACGGATACTGGCTCTTGCTGAGCCACAATACGAATCACACCATCTTCCGGTACTTCCCGATCTTTCGGAAACACCAACGAAGTGACGCCCTCGACGGTACTCGTGTCTTCCATACCAAGATCGGCGAACACCTTGCCGGAAGGTGCGTTCCTCGAAGTCTTCCGATAGTTCGCCCAGAAATCCTTGCCCAATTCCGTGATGTAGGTCCGCATGATATATCCCAGGAATGCGTGCTCGACGCGCTTGGATTGAACTCGGCAACTGAACATCAGGTCCGTCATTCGGGGTTCGCGCCTATCCACGATGCTGAAACCAACAACGCCGTAGGAGCCGAACCGGTCTTCACAACTCAGCACGTAGGTGTCAAGGTGCGAAGATGCCAAAATCGTTTTCAAGACGTCGCGATCGTAGCGGTTGCCGGAGAAGTTCATCTGGTTGGTACGCTGCGTTAATTCGTGCACCCGCTCGACGTTCTCTTCCGTCATGGGTCGGATCCAAAGTTGGATCTGGCAGTCGCGCAAGAAAGCGAAGTAATCATTCTTGAATTCGGCGGCCATATCCTGCCGCTTTGCTTCGACCTGATACATTTTCCGTCGTTCCCTGCTCTCGTCGGTGACGGGCACCTGGCACTCCTTCATCTCGGGCAAAGCTCGGT
>JBAWAI010000460.1:0-7254 GCA_049589215.1 Terriglobales bacterium
CGGCATAACCGTAGCCGCCGCTCTCGCCCCTTTCATCTTCCTGACTGTCTCCATGCGCCGCGCCGATCTGCGCACCAGCTATCCGGCAGCAGCCGCGTCCACCTTCGCCTTCGCCTACATCGCCATCCCCATGGCTCTGCTGGTAGAAATCCGCCGCCAGCCCGCCGGAGCCATCTGGGTCATCTACACGCTCCTCGCCGTCTGGGCCGGAGACATCTTCGCCTACTTCGTCGGCAAAGCCGTAGGCCGCCATCTCATGTCGCCGCGCATCAGCCCCAAAAAAACCTGGGAGGGCGCGATCGCATCCATCGTCGCCAGCATCCTCGTCGGCGTGATCTGGTTCCACTACGCCACCCACTTGAGTGAAGGTCTACTCCGCGTCGGCTTGATCGACGCGCGTAGCGGAATGTTCGGCCACGAGCAGCCGCCTCTCTGGCCCATAATCGTGCTCTCCGCCGTCGTCAACCTCGCCGCCCAGTTCGGCGACCTGGTCGAATCCCTGATAAAAAGAGGTGCCGGAGTCAAAGACTCCGGCTCCATCCTCCCCGGCCACGGAGGCATGCTCGACCGCATTGACGCCATGCTCTTCGCCGTCCCGATCGTCTGGGCCTTTCGCGCCTGGCAGCTGATGCAGTAAATGCCATATACACTGTGCGAGGTTTACCTTGCGGGAGTACGACCTCATCGCGGAGTGGTATGCATCCGAACGCGACAGTCAGACAGGTGTGCCCGAAGCGATCGCGCTGGCGTCGTCCATAACACGCGGATCGTTGGTTCTAGATGTCGGTTGCGGCAACGGCAAGCCCATCACCCGAGCATTGCTGAGCTGCGGCCACCGGGTCATCGGACTGGATAGTTCGAGCGCGATGCTGTCCAGCTTTAAACAAAACTGCCCCGAAGCGCCCGCCGTTATGGGAACGATTCAGTCCTGCCCGTTCGCCGATTGCATGTTCGACGCCGCGGTTGCGTGGGGCGTTATGTTTCATCTCGGGCCCGAGAACGCGATTACGGCAATTGCGAACGTCTCGCGCGCCCTTAAGAGCGGTGCACCGTTCCTTTTCACCTCCGGAGACGTCGATGGCTTTGACGGCAAAGAAGGCAAGATGAACGGCGTGACATTTCGGTATTTCTCCTACAGCGTCCCCGGCTACCGGCGTATCCTTAGCGATCACAGTTTTGAATTGATCGATGTCCACGCTGATAGCGGGAACAACACCTGCTACCTCGCGAAGAAAAACTGAGCGGCCGAAGTGACCCTCCTAAAACTAAGCTAGCGGCATGCGCAAATTTGGCAGTTGACACGCGCAAGCCAAATCCTCTAATATGTCGTCCAGCGACATATCGCTGCTCGCCACATATGCAACTACCGCCCTTAACTGAACCCGTTTTGCTGGTCTTGCTGAGCCTGGCCGAACAGCCCCGCCACGGCTACTCCATCTTGAAAGATGTGGAGCGCATGAGCGCTGGCCGCGTCGCGCTCAGCACGGGCACTCTCTACGGGGCCCTCCGGCGCCTTCTTGGGCAGGGCTGGATCGAACGTTTCGAGGAAGAAGAATCTGTGCGCGACCGCCACGCTTATCGGCTCACTTCAAAAGGCCGCCGCAACCTCCAGTTGGAAATTGACCGTATGAAGCACCTGACCAAATTAGCCAGTCTGCGCACCGTCCGTAAGGAGGCTTGATTCCGATGCTCGCTTTATATCGGTGTTTGCAGTATCTCTATCCGGCGAATTTTCGCCGCGAGTACAGCGATGAGATGACTTCAGTCTTCCGCCAGGCACGCGCCGTCGGCCAAGCCGGAAATCTGCTCGCCCGCATTTCTTTTTACATGCGCGAAATCAGTGGCTAGCTCCTCGGCGCGCTGCGCGCGCGCTTTCGCGGCATCTTGGGCATCAACGAACGAATTCCATTTCGGAGGTTCAATATGCGTCTCGAATTTCGCTTCCCTCGCTCCACCGTGTTTCTGATGGTGCTCATCTTTGCGGGCGTCGTGCTCACGATCTCGAAGGCGAGCGGCATCGAGTTGAAATACGGCAACTCGTCCGCCGTTTGGCCCTCGCTGGTATGGACGCTGGCGACCGTAGTCTCGCTGGCCGTGGCATCTGCCGTTTTCATCTGGGGAATCTTGTTTGCTCTCCAGCGCACGGGCGTGCAGCGGCTCGCGGATCTCGAGGCTCACTCGAACGACCCGCGACAACATTGATTCTTGCCCGGGGCCTTCGTACCTGCGCCGATGCCAGTGCCTGCGTGTGCTACGCGGTAGTCGGTTTTTTGCGCGACCCCTCTCCGGGTCGGCCGCCCCGCAACTCAACCGGAATCCCGCGCGCACAGTAAGTCGAGAATGTAATTACAGTAGAGAACAACCACCGCCTCAACTCTCCCATCTGTGTGACAGCCCGCGGAGCGGCGCTCCACCCGTCCCCGCAGTGCCCAAAGAAAGAAGTCACGGAGGAGGTAGAGATGTGGCCAAAAGGTATTTTCTTCTGCTGCCTGTCGTTCTTGCTGCTGCCCTTGCTGGCGCGCAATCGCCGTCTAGCATCATGGGACGACCAGACCCTGATCTCGGAGCTGCGTTCGTCGGGAGTCCTCTGACGTGCTCTCAACCCTCAGTCATTGCCATTCCATCCCGTCTCGCCCCTCGGGCAAAGCTCAAAGCTCGACTCATTACCCTGCTGCGCGAAAGCCTCTACGACGATGCGAAAGGAATCGTGAATATACAGCGGGAAAAAGAGATAAAGAACATTGCAAATAAGCTGAGAAACGATCGCGAATAGTGCAAGGCCAGCCAGTCTCGGGATTACCATGTCGTCACGCTGGGACGTCTGACAATCAGGCGATCTCCGCCAGACCGAAGATTGACACAGGCAGGCGGACAACTCCCGACCGGCGAAGGCCCCCCGGCGCCTATTAACCTCCCCGCTCCCGAATTCACCCGCGCCGACCCCCGTCCCTTACAATAAGAAGACGACATGAAGCGCATCGCCATCCTCGGTTCCACCGGCTCAATTGGCGGCAGCACCCTCAGCATCGTCGATAGCTATCCTGACCGCTTCCAGGTTTCAACCCTGGCCGCCGGCTCGAACCTCGAGGCCATTTACCAGCAAGCCCTGCGCTACAAGCCCCTGGTAGTCTCCGTCGCCAGCTCAGATGACGCCCAGGTCCTGCGCTCCAAGCTCCACGCCGCCGGGCTCAAAGCCGAGGTCCTCCACGGCGCTGAAGGCACCGTCCGCGTCGCCACCCACCCGGACGTCGATTTCGTAGTCAGCGCCATCGTCGGCGTGTCCGGCCTCGAGGCCACCTATGAGGCGGTCAAAGCCGGCAAGTCCGTGGGCCTCGCCAATAAAGAGTGTCTGGTCGTCGCCGGCGAACTCATCACCTCTGAGGCCCGCCGCCAGGGCAAGCCGCTGCTGCCCATCGATTCCGAGCACAACGCCATCCACCAATGCCTCCGCGGAGGCCGCATGAATGAGGTTGCCCGCATCTGGCTCACTGCCTCCGGCGGCCCGTTCCTGCACACTCCCAGCGAGGACTTCCCCGGCATCACCGTCGCCCAGGCTCTCAACCACCCCACCTGGAAAATGGGCAAACGCATCACCATCGACTCGGCCACGCTCATGAATAAAGGCTTCGAGGTCATTGAGGCCTGCCGCCTCTTCAACCTACCGCCCGATCGCGTCCAGGTCATCGTTCACCCCCAGTCGACCATTCACTCCATGGTCGAGTTCGTCGATGGCAGCATCCTCGCCCAGTTCTCCGTCACCGACATGCGCCTCCCAATCCTTTACTCCCTAACCTACCCGGATCGTATTGCTTCCGACCTTCGTTTCCCGGTCATGGACCTGCGTCATCTCGATTTCTACCCCCCGGATATGGTTAAATTCCCTTGCCTGGCTTTAGCTTACGAAAGCCTGGCTGGCGACCGGGCCGGCAGTGGCGGCAGCAAAACCATCGCTCTCAATGCCGCCGACGAGGTCGCCGTGGCCGCCTTTTTGGACGAGCAAATCGCCTTCGACGACATCCCCCGCATCATTGAAGACGTATTAACTGCAACGCCAGCCTCCAATTTGGCGTCTATTAAAGAGGTGTTGGCTTCGGATTCCGACGCCCGCCGTCTGGCCAGCGAGATGGTAAAACAGCGCAGCCGGTCGGTATCGCCCATCAGGGCTATTTCCTAACGCTTTTGTTGCGGGGTATTTTCCTATATATGCACCAGCTCTTGTCCCTCCTGCACACCATCTACGTCATGGCGATCGTGCTCGGCCTGATGATCCTTCTGCACGAGTTCGGTCACTACGCCGCGGCGAAGTATTTTGGGGTGCGAGTCGAGCAGTTCGCCATCGGCTTTGGCAAGCGCCTGATCGGCTTTCAGCGCGGCGGGACCGACTATCGCATTAACCTCCTGCCCCTCGGCGGCTACGTCAAAATGTCGGGCGAAAATCCCATGGATGAGCGCACCGACGATCCCGGTGAATTTCTCAATCATCCCCGCTGGCAGCGCTTCGTCATCGCCATAGCCGGACCCGCCATGAACATCCTCCTCGCCTTCGCGCTCTGGACGGGCGTTTTCATGGCCCACTACGAATATCCCGCCGTCATTGACGGTCCCGCGTTCGTTGGCTGGGTCCAGCCCGGCACGCCCGCCGCCAACGCCGGAATCCAGCCCGACGACCAGATCGTCCGCATCGATAACATCGATAATCCCAACTGGGAAGAAGTAATGGAAAAGGAGGCACTCAGCCCCAATCAGCCTCTGAAGTTTGAAATTCTGCGCAAGGGCGTCATCTCCGACCTCACTCTGGTCCCTCAGCCCATGGGCCTCAATCAGGCGGGTGACGTCGGCGTGCTTCCCAAGGAACCGGAATTTATCGCCACCATGATCGAGCCCGACATGCCCGCCGAAAAAGCCGGCATTAAAGTCGGCGACCAGATTCTCACTGTCAACGGCCAGGAAATTCCCGCCACCGAGGCCCTCGTCGACATGATGTCGCACACCAAGGATCAGCCTCTCGATATCGTGGTTCTCCGTAACGGCCAAAAACTCAACTTCACGGTTCATCCCAAGCTAGCCGCGGGCAACCCTCCGGGCGAGATGCGCTATCGCATCGGCCTCGCCAGCAACCCAACGAAAGTCATCCAGTTGCCTTTCGCGCAGGCAGTCAGAAAATCGGCCGGCGAATGCGTGCAGAATTCGTCCCTCATTCTTGAGCTCTTGCGCAAAATGATTGCCGGCAAAATCTCCATTCGCCAGGTCGATGGCCCCATCGGCATCGGCAGCGCCGTCGGCAGCGCCGCCCGCGAGGAAGGTTGGACTCCGCTCTTATTCGTCAGCGCCATCATCAGCCTCAACCTCGGCGTGATGAACCTGCTCCCCATACCCATCCTCGATGGCGGAGTCATCCTGCTCCTCATCATTGAGAGCCTGATGCAGAGAGACATCAGCCTGCGCATAAAAGAGCGCATCTACCAGGCCGCCTTCGTCTTCCTCGTCCTCTTTGCTGTAACCGTGATCTACAACGACATAGTAAAAACTTTACCCGGCATAACCCACCTGCCGTAAAAACATGGAGAGACGGGCGCCTCGCACGTCCATCTCCCGAACCCCCTCCCTAACCCCGGCCCGGCCATGCGCACCTCGTCCGCGGCTGCTACAATAGAGATTCCTATGGCTGAAATCGTTCGCAGAAAAACCGTCACCGCCTCCATCGGTGGAGTCCGCGTCGGCAGCGCTGCACCCGTTATGGTGCAGTCCATGACCAACACCGACACCGCCGACATTCCCGGCACCATCCAGCAGACCGCTGCCCTGGCCCGCGCCGGCAGCGAGATCGTCCGCGTCACCGTCAACAATGACGACGCCGCCAAGGCCATCCCGTACATCGTCGAAGGCCTTGCCAAACTGGGCATCTCAGTCCCCATCGTCGGCGACTTCCACTACAACGGTCATCAACTCCTCATCAAATATCCCGAGTGCGCCGAAGGTCTCGCCAAATACCGCATTAATCCCGGCAACGTCAGCGTCGGCCGCAAGAATGACGACAACTTCCGCATCATGATCGAAGTCGCCGTCAAATATCAGCGCCCCGTGCGCATCGGTGTCAATTGGGGTTCGCTCGATCAGTCGCTCCTCACCAAAATGATGGACGAAAATTCGCGCCTAGCCGACCCGAAAGACGCCCGCGAAGTCACCATGGAAGCAATGGTCGTCAGCGCCATGAACTCCGCCAAACTGGCCGAGCAATACGGCCTGCGTGCCGACCAGATCATCCTCAGCGCCAAGGTCAGCGGCGTGCAGGATCTGATCGACGTCTATCGCCGCCTCGCCGAGCGCTGCGACTATCCGCTGCACCTCGGCCTCACCGAAGCCGGCATGGGTGCCAAAGGCGTAGTCGCCTCCAGCGCCGCCATGGCCGTGTTGCTCCAGGAAGGCATTGGCGACACCATCCGCGTCTCTCTAACTCCCGCCCCCGGCGGCGATCGCACCGAAGAGGTCCGCGTCGCCCAGCAGATTCTGCAATCGCTCGGCATTCGCAGTTTCACCCCGCAAGTCACCGCCTGCCCAGGATGCGGCCGCACCACCAGCACCTTCTTCCAGGAAATGGCCCAGCAGATTCAAACCTATCTGCGCGAGCAGATGCCGCTCTGGAAAGAAAGCCACAACGGAGTCGAAGAAATGAAGGTCGCGGTGATGGGCTGCGTAGTAAACGGCCCGGGAGAGTCCAAGCACGCGAATCTGGGCATCTCTCTCCCCGGCACCTTCGAAGAGCCAAAAGCCCCCGTCTACGTCGACGGCCGCCTCTTCACCACGCTAAAAGGTGACAAAATAGTAGAAGAGTTCACCAAAATTCTCGACGACTACGTAGAGTCGCATTACGCCGCGAGAGAGAAAGAAGAAGTTGGGATGCACAATTAGTGCTCCTCTGCCAGTGTCTGTCTTTAAGATCTCCTGTCATCCTAAGCGAAGCGAAGATCATCGCTTCAGCGGTGGAGGAGGCGGACGTTACGTAGCCGGTCAGCGAGGCGGTGCCGTCCACGCCGAGAATCGCGGACACAGCGTATCGGCAGGCGCAAGCCGCAATAGCGCATCCCACGGTAGAACCACCGCGGCTCACTCCAATGCCGTAGCAGCGCATAGTAGCCCGTCCCATGCCTCAGCGCATGGCGGCGCGTCCCATGGCGGCTCTCATGCCGCAGCCGGGCACGGCAGCCCGTCCCATGGTGGTGGCGAACATCACTGGACCGGACTGCTGAACCAGGC
>JBAWAI010000461.1:0-6384 GCA_049589215.1 Terriglobales bacterium
GCGATGTCGGGAGCGGAGCCGTGCACGGCCTCAAAGATGGCGCACTCGTGTCCAAAATTCGCTCCCGGCACCAGGCCGAGGCCGCCGACCAGGCCGGCGCAGAGATCGGAGACGATGTCGCCGTAAAGATTTTCGAGGAGAAGCATGTCGTACTGATACGGGTTCATCACCAGCTGCATGCAGTTGTTGTCGACGATATGCTCGGCGTAAGTGATCTCGGGATACTCCTTCGCAACCTTGCGCGAGCATTTCAGAAACAGGCCGTCGGACATCTTCATGATGTTGGCTTTATGGATGCAGTGAATCTTCTTACGTTGGTTGGCGCGTGCGTATTCGAAGGCGAAGCGCGAGATGCGCGTCGAGGCTTTTTCGGTAATGATCTTGAGGCTCTCGACCACGCCGGGAACGACCTCATGCTCGATGCCGGAGTAGAGACCCTCGGTATTTTCGCGGACGACGATGAGATCGAGATCGGGATAGCGGGTAGGGATGTGCGGAAGATTGCGAATGGGGCGAAAGTTTGCAAAGAGCTCAAAACGCTTGCGCAGTTCGACGTTAATGCTCGAAAAGCCGCCGCCTATCGGCGTTGTGACCGGACCCTTCAACCCGACGCGCGTGCGCTCGATCGATTCGGTCAGCTCTTTCGGAATGTACTCGTGGTATTTTTCGAACGCTTCGCTGCCGGCCGCGAAGCTCTCCCATTCAAACTTGACGCCAGTTGCTTCAAGGATGCGAACGGCGGCCTGAATGACTTCGGGACCGATGCCGTCGCCGGGGATGAGGGTGATTGTATGACTCATAAATTCTAATGGGCCGCTTAAATCGGGTCACCTCGATCGGGTGACCGGGCCATCTAAAGTCGAAGCAGGCGGTGTGCGGTTGTCACTTCAAATGATCCGATGGCAAGACTACCCGAGCGGCCTGATCATGCCTTCACACTCTTACCTTTCGGCTCCGCTTCCTTAGTCTTTAGAAGATCCTTCAGTTCCGTCATGAATTCCTGGACGTCTTTGAAATCGAGATAGACGGAGGCGAACCGGACATAGGCTACTTTGTCATGGCGGCGCAGGCGGTTCATGATGAGTTCGCCGATTTCGCTGGTTTTGCGCTCGCGCTCGGGCGATTCGATGACGAAGGTCTCAGCCTCGTTGACGATCTGCTCCAGCTTGCTGATCGGGACGGGTCGCTTTTCGCAGGCCCGCATCAGTCCGTTTAATACTTTCTGGCGGTCGAAGCGCTCGCGGCGTCCATCTTTTTTCACGACCATGTAAGGAATTTCGTCGATGCGCTCGTAGGTGGTAAAGCGCTTCTCACACTTCAGGCACTCGCGTCGGCGCCGGATGGAATCGGCTTCCTTGCTCTCGCGCGAATCGACTACCTTGTCATTTTCGAAGCCGCAAAAAGGGCATTTCATGGGTTAGAGGGTAATCATGATTGTAGCAGTTGGGAAATCGAGTGATCGGGCCATCGGGTCATCTAAAGTCAAAATCATGCTTCGCAGGATTTGATTTTCAGATGGCCCGCTGATCCGATGACCCGATGACCCGATCGTCCCCGGCTTCTTCCTCCGCCTCCGCGCTCTCGGCAGAGAGCTTTCTTAGCGAGAGGCGTTCGCGGTGGGCGAGCAGGAGTCCGACTGGAACTACGGCGACGAATGTCACCAGCCAGAGCATGATGCCGCAGCTTACGGCCAGTTCTTTGGGCACGATGTGGAAGACGTGATCCATGGCGCTGATGGTCGCCAGTTGCGATCCGCCGCCGACGCCTGGCAACTGCACCATCGAGCCAATCATGCTCGATCCCATAAGAAGCAGAACTTTGGTGGTGCTCATTGCCGCCATGGGTGCCCCGTACGCGGTCGTGACTTCTTTGTAGGACACGGCAATCACCCACCACATTAGCACCGACACGGCCGACAGTTGCAGGAAGGCGAACGGGCCGTGAATGGTGTCGAGCCCGATGGTGAACTCGCGAATTTTCTGCGCGATGCGGTGGCCGAGATTTTCGGCGAGATGAGAAAAGCGCTTCTCGACCCACGCCGCGATGCCGGCTCCGCGATAGGACATGGCAATCGCAGCGGTGAGCAGACCGGCGACCAGAGCGATGAGCGCGTAACCGGTCAGGTAAATCCCATGGCGGACTTCGGGTGGCGCCTGTTGCGCGAAGGCATGCAGCTTGGAGGGAAGAAAGATCGCTCCGACGAGCAAAATGGTGAAACCGCCAACGTCGAAGATGCGCTCCACAGCCCAGACTCCGACTTGCGAAGCAAATGTCAAATTGGTGTGGCGCGCGATCAGATAGGGACGAATTAGCTCGCCGGGGCGTCCGAGGAGTGCAAGGCCGGTGAACCCGATTAGCGTTGGCGGGGTGAGGCGCCAGATCGATGCGTCCTTGCGCACAGGGCGGAGGAAGACCTTCCAGCGCACGGCGCGCAAAAAATATGCAAAATAAATTAGCACCACGCCGTGAAAGATGTGCCGCCACTTAAGATGAAACTGGAGCAGCATTTCCCAGTTGAAGTTACGCCAGGTGCGAAACTGAAGATAGACGAGCGCAATCAGCAGCAGAAGAACGACCGCATAGGCGAGGTATTTCTTTTTGGGCATCTTTTTGGCGCGTACGTGAGCGAATATCGGTACGAAAGATCGGCGCGAATTGGCCGAGAGGCAAAGGTGCGCAAGCACGGCCCCACATGAAGGTAAACGAGAGAGCAGTCAGGGTCAACGCGAAGAGGCGGTTGATGGGGAGCTGTCGGCGAGTTGCGCCGCCGGCTTTAAAGTAGTTTCGGAGGCGTACTTCGGAGCGAACTTGGTCGCTGCCGACGTTCCGGCAGACGCACTGGATCTTGACTTGCGGCTACTCACGCGCGATGCGGCAGCCGGGCTAGATTGCTTGGCCGATTGCGCTGCCTGAGTTTTCTGCAAACGTGCCGCTGATTTTTCCTGCGCAATTTTCTTGCGGTTGTAGTCGTGCACGATGCGAGCCACATAAGCGCGCGTCTCAGTGAAGGGGGGAACGCCGTGATAACGCTCCACGCGCTCAGGGCCGGCGTTATACGCGGCGAGCGCTTTGACGAGATCGAAGTTGTAGCGCTCCAGCAATTCGCGCAGATAGCGGCTTCCGCCGCCGATATTAGCCTCGGCATCGAAGGGATCGGTAACGCCGAGGCCGCTGGCGGTGGAGGGCATGAGCTGCATCAGCCCGCGCGCGCCTTTGGGCGAAACGGCATGCGAGTTAAATCCGCTTTCGGCGTGAATGACGCTATTCACAAGATCGGGGTCGAGATGATACTGGGCGCTCGCGGAGTTGACGACCTCGTTGAGATCGCCGCGCGAATGCGTGGGGGCAGAAAGTGCACCGGCAGAGGCTGCATTGGACTCGAGGCTGGGCGCGGCGATTGACCCAGCGCTGGAAACAGCGGTGACCTGCTGGCTGGGCGCGGGCGTCATATCCGCCTCAAAGCTCGTGATCTGGACGGTCGGGATATCGGTGAAACTGGCATCATCCGCGGAGAAGTAAAGGCGCGTGGTGTTGCCGATAACCTGGTGATGTTCATGCCTGATTTTGAACCCGTTGCTCAGCACGGCAAGATCGGCGGCGACTGCTGGGAGTCCGAGGACAGTGACCGCAATCAGACAGAAAATCGCGCCGGACGTTCTTCCGCAGGTTCGTAGTGACTTCCTTATTGACTTCGGCTCCGGTGGCGTCGAGGTCATCGGCTTGAGCTTTATCTTCATTCTTTATTCTTTACCTGGCCGCGATCGGCGCCAGTGTCTTGCCGTCCAGCACACATTCGATGGCCGCTGACACGCCGCTCTCCGCGTTGGAGCGGGTCAGCGTCCAGCCCCGGCCCAGCAGCTCCTCGGACGCATTCCCCATGATAAAGGGTTGGCCGGCGAAAGCCAGCATCTCGATATCGTTGTAGTTATCACCAACGGCCATGACCTGTTCGCGGGCGATGCCACGGTGCCGCGCCCAGCGCTCGAGCGCGGGGCCCTTGGAGCAGTCGGCGTTAAGCACATCGACGATGGAGAGATCGCGTCCGGGATACTCGGTGCGCAAAACCGTGATGGGCAGGCCGCAACGGCCGAGAGCGGTGAGCACCTGCTGCATGCGCGCGATCGGGCCACAGAACATGGCTTGTACGGGATCGGTGATCAGCGAGTTCTCGATGGGTACCACGAAGCGGATGTACTCCCTATTTTTTTCCAGCCAGCGCTGGATGCTGCCCTCAAGCTCCTCAAGGCGCTCGAGGACGATTGTGCCGGCGCTTTCGCTGCCTGTGGCGCCGTCGCTACTGCGGTCAAAGGCGCTGTCGAAAGTAAGAACGGTCTGGCCGCGGAATTCTTGCATTATCTCCACCAGATCGCGGCAGACGGCGCGCGGCAGTAGGTCGCGGTGATAGGTCTCTCCTGCCAGCGAGCGCGTGACGGCACCGTTTGAGCTAATGATCCAGAGATCGAAGCCCAGTTGCTGTGCGATCGGCAGGGCGAATGTGTGGCGCCGTCCGGTGACGAGGATGACCTCGATTCCCAGGGAGTCGGCTCGGCGCAGGGTGGCGAGATCGGCTGAGGAGATCTGAAACTGCGGGTTGAGCAGGGTTCCGTCAATATCAATGGCGATGAGGCGGAGAGAATCGGCAGGCACAATCGATTTTAACATCCAGAAATAGCAGCGCCATCTTGTCGGCACTGTCACCTTTATTCGTACTCATCCAAGCGGGATCGCTGGGTGAATATGTCGATTCGACCAACAGAATCCCCATTCAAGATCGTTATTCTGCAATTCAGACGGGCGGATTTGCCATTACGCGTCACTTGAGAGACGATAGTTATCTGGTGACGGTTGGTGACCAGCCACCGCCACCACAGAAAGGGAATCATGTACCAGAAGAGTCCCGGAGTATACATGGCCGATTGGTGGGATGCGGACGGCCGCCGTCATCGTAAGCAGTTCTCAAACTCACAATCTGCAAGGCAGCATGAACATCGTGAAACTGCTCTTGCGCACGCCGAACGGGCCAGCCGCGAAATGAAGATGGCACGGGGCGGGGGACGGTCGACGAAAACCTCGGAAGAGACAAATAACATCACCATTGCGCCTGCCAAGGGCAAGCTCGGCGTCATGATGCCGGGCATGGGCGCGGTCGCGACCACGTTTGTCGCCGGTGTGGAGGCGGTGCGCAAAGGCATTGCCGCGCCCATCGGGTCGCTCACGCAGATGGGAACCATTCGCCTGGGCAAGCGGACGGACGGGCGGTCTCCCAAGATCAAGGAGTTTTTGCCGCTCGCCGGACTGAACGATCTCGTCTTTACCGGCTGGGACATTTTTGAAGACGACATGTATTCAGCCGCGCGCAATGCGGGCGTGCTGGAGCGCGACCTGCTGTCCAAGGTAAAAGGCCGGCTCAGCGCGATCAAACCGATGAAGGCAGTCTTCGATCACAACTACGTGAAGAAGATCGATGGGCCGAATGTTAAGAAGGGGAAGAACAAGCTTGACCTTGCCGAACAGTTGCGGCAGGACATTCGTGATTTTCGCAAATCGAGCGGCGCAGACCGGTTGATCACGATCTGGTGCGCCTCGACCGAAACCTTCATCGAGCCGAGCGCAGCGCACCAAAGCATAAAAGCGCTCGAGAAGGGGATGAAAGAGAACGACGCGAACATCGCGCCCTCGATGGTCTATGCGTATGCGTCGCTGATGGAGGGTGTGCCTTTTGCCAATGGCGCGCCGAATCTTACCGTCGATATTCCAGCCATGCACGAACTCTCGCATGAGCGCGAGGTTCCGATCTGTGGCAAGGACTTCAAGACCGGCCAGACGCTGATGAAAACGGTGCTCGCGCCGGCATTCAAGGCGCGGCTGCTCGGGCTGAGCGGCTGGTATTCGACCAACATTCTCGGCAATCGGGACGGCGAGGTACTCGACGATCCAGGATCGTTCAAAACCAAGGAGGAATCAAAGCTGGGTGCGCTGGAGCATATCTTGCAGCCGGCTTTGTATCCTGAACTCTACGGGAACATGTACCACAAAGTCCGCATCAACTATTACCCGCCGCGCGGCGACAACAAAGAGGGCTGGGACAACATCGACATCTTCGGCTGGCTAGGCTACCCGATGCAAATCAAAGTAGATTTCCTCTGCCGCGATTCCATCCTGGCCGCGCCCATCGTGCTCGACCTGGTGCTCTTCCTCGACCTCGCCCAGCGCGCCGGCATGCACGGCATCCAGGAATGGCTCAGCTTCTTCTTCAAGTCGCCTATGTGCGCGCCGGAGCTTTACCCCGAGCACGACCTCTTCATTCAGTCCATGAAGCTGAAGAACACCCTGCGCTGGATGATGGGCGAAGAACTCATCACCCACCTCGGCTCGGAATACTAC
>JBAWAI010000462.1:0-7682 GCA_049589215.1 Terriglobales bacterium
AGCCGCGTCTCTACGCTTCTGTAACTCTCACGTCAGTTCGGTATCAGCAATAACTTCCCAGTCGTCTTTCTTCCTTCCAGCTCGCGATGCGCCTGCTGCGCCTGTTCCATCGGATAGATGTGCTCGAGGCGCAGCTTCAGCTTGCCGTCGCGAATCATGCCGAACACCGCGCCGGCACGCTTCTGCAATTCCTCGGATGTCGGAATATATGCGCCGAGCGAGGGCCGGGTAAGAAACAGCGACCCCTTTTGCATCAGCACCAGCGGGTCGATGGGCGCGACTGCGCCGCTTGATGCTCCAAAAAGCGCCATCATGCCGCGCGGCCGCAGCAGATTCAGGCCCTTATCAAATGTCGTCTTGCCCACCGAGTCATAGACGACGTCAACGCCCTTGCCGTTCATCAGCCGTTTCGTCTCCGCCTCAAAATCGGTTTGCGTATAAAGAATGACGTCGTCAGCCCCGGCGTCCCGCGCCAGCTTCGCCTTCTCCTCGGTCGAAACCGTGCCGATCACGCGCGCACCGATGTTGTGCGCCATTTGCACCAGCAGCGATCCGACTCCGCCCGCCGCCGCATGCACCAGCGCCGTCTCACCCTTTTTCAGCGGATGCGTGTCATACGCCAGATAGTGCGCGGTCATGCCCTGCAGGATAGCCGCCGCGGCCTCGCGATCGCTGACTCCTTCGGGAATCTTCACCAGCTTGTCGGCGGGCACAGCCGCATATTCCGCGTAGCTGCCGAGCACAAGCGTGTAGGCCACGCGATCGCCAGCTTTAACATTGTGCGCGTCCGCGCCCACTGCTGAAACCGTGCCCGCGCCCTCCTGCCCCAGCACCAGCGGCAACGACTGTTTGTAACGGCCCTCGCGGTTGTAGACGTCGATAAAGTTGACCCCCGACGCCTGAATCTTTACGACGGCTTCGTTTGCTTTGGGCTGCGGAATGGGAAGGTCGACCAGTTCCATGACTTCGGGTCCGCCGACTTGCCTGATCTGGATGGCTTTCATAGTTGCCTTTGATGATGCCTGAATTTAAAGAGACTCATGCGCTGGGGTTGATGCCGCCATCGAATCGGCCGGATCAATGCCGCAGATTCCGTAAGCGGGCAGGACAAGTTCGAGCCAGTCTATAAAGGACCGCACTTCGCTCTCAACAAAACACTCGCCCGCGGATTTGGCGCCGCGGCCAGGGATCGTCGCTTACCGTGGTAACATACTCAGCCGGTTCCCAACGTAATCGGGTTCATGGTCCTCCTGTAGCGTTGACCCAACTGATTTTGCGATATTAACATCTGATTTATTAATACCTGTTTGACTGGGCGCGCCCAAAAGGCCGATGCCGCGCCTAGAAACGGCTTTTGCAAGTCCCTGATGCTATGAGGTTTTCCAACCAGTATTCGGCGATTTTAATTTGCGGCTTTTTGGCGGCGAGTCTCGGCTGCCAGAGCGCGCAGAAGCCGTCTACCTTTTTGCCTCCGGCGCAGGCTCAAGCGCCCGCCGTGCTGGCCGGTGCGGCTGCGAATCCCAACCCGCAAAAACCGCCCGCCTCCTCGAGCAATCAATCGCAGACGCAACCATCGCAGACCCAGGATCAGGCGGCGCAGGCGCTGGCAGTCGATCCCGTGGGCGACCTGATTGCCCGGGTTGAAAAGGAATATCGCGATGGCCAGGACAACTATCGCGATGGACATATGGAAGCCGCCAAGAAGAATTTTGACTCCGCCTTCAATGAACTCCTGGGCAGCGGATTCGATCTGCAATCGGACGACCGCCTGGAAGCGGAGTTGAACAGAATTCTCGATGGCGTGAACGAGCTTGAGATTGCGGCGCTGCAACAGGGAGATGGATTCTCCGAGCAGCAGTCGGAGCCCGCCCCCATCGACGAGGCCAACGAAGCCACTCCGGCCGTCGACCAAAAAGTTAAGGCGAAGGCCGAAGCTGAGATCAAGTCCACTCACTCCGATCTGCCGCTGATGATGACCGATCAGGTCGCCGGCTACATCAACTATTTCTCCTCGAATCGCGGGCGCGGCACGCTCCAGCATGCCCTCGAGCGCTCCGGCCAATATGAAGACATGATCCGCCGGACGCTCAAGCAGGAAGGCGTTCCCCAGGATCTCATCTATCTTGCGCAGGCGGAATCCGGTTTTCATCCGCTGGCGGTTTCTCGAGCGGGCGCGCGCGGCATTTGGCAGTTCATGGCCAGCCGGGCGCAGGGCTATGGCCTCGAACGCAACTGGTGGATGGATGAGCGCCAGGATCCCGAGAAAGCGACCCGCGCTGCCGCTCACCACCTGCACGATCTCTATAACCAGTTTGGCGATTGGTATCTCGCCATGGCCGCGTACAACTCCGGTCCGGGAACGGTGCAGAGCGCCGTCAAGCGCACCGGTTACGCCGATTTCTGGGAGCTTTACCGGCGCAACGTGCTGCCCAAAGAAACACGAAACTACGTTCCCATTATTCTGGCCGTCACCATCATGGCCAAAAATCCCGAGCAGTATGGGCTCGCGTCGGTGGTGAAGGAAAAACCGGTTCCATACGACACGGTGAAGATCGACTATCCGGTCGATCTGCGCCTCGTCGCCGAATGCGTCGACGCATCCGCCGCCGATCTACAGGATCTCAATCCCAGCCTGCTGCGCCTGACAACCCCTAAAATTCAGGGTAACGGGAGCGAGTTCCAACTGCACTTGCCCGCCGGAACCGCAGCCAAGTTCGAGAGCGCAATCGCATCGATTCCCGTCGACAAGCGCGTCTGGTGGCGTTACCACAAGGTGCAGGCGGGAGAAACGCTCGCCTCCATCGCGCGCACGTATCACACCGCGCCCAAATCGATTGCCCAGGCCAACGATCTCGACGGCGACGCGCTCGCTCCGGAGAGCCGCCTGATTATTCCGATTGCTCCGGGCAAAGTGACCGATCTGACGACCTACGCGCGCGCCATCACGCATTACAAGATTCGCAAAGGAGACACGGTCGAGTCTGTCGCGGCGAATTTCGGCGTCTCAACGAAAATGATTCGCGGCTGGAACCGCCTTAAGGGCGATAGCCTCGCGGGCAGGAAAGTTCTTCTCGTGCATTTGCCCGTGTCGCCGGGCGCCAGAGAAACCAGGGTTGCGTCGAAGCATTCGGCGCACAAGTCATCGGGCCGGGGATCGACGGAGCAGGCTTCGGCGGGAACGCCGTCTCGAACATCCGCGCCCACGCGAACATCGGCCACGCAGGCATCCCCAACTCCGCGGCGAACCGCGAGCGCCTCAAGCAACCCGCAGACCCAATCCGCGTCATCCGGACTCGTTCACCACAAAGTAAAGCCGGGTGAGACGCTCTATTCGATCGCGAATTCCTACAACACAACCGTGTCGGCCCTCAAGCACGACAACCGCAACACCGCGACCCTGCGTCCCGGAACGATCCTCGTCATCCGCGACGTGCGCTAAGCAGTTTTTCACTCCTGAGATTTGTCACTCTGCTCACTTGAAACTCTCTTCTTTCCCGCAACTTCTCTTCCGCAAACGCGGGACGTCGGAACTGGCCCACTGCGGAGCGCGCTCCCGGCGGGGCGGCGGAATCCCGCGTTGCGACTGTCGCAACGGAATTCCGCTACCCGAGGCTGTCCGGCCCAGTTACTTCCCCTTCCAGTAGGCGGCAATGTGAGCCGGATGAGCGACAAAAATCTTCCCCACTAAACTTCCCGCCTGCCGCGGCGGCTTGAGATACATGGCGGAGGCCAATTCGTTTGGCGGCAAGCCGCGCTCGCGGGCCTCTTTGTTGTGAAAGAGGAAGAATCCGTCGTGGGTCCGGCAAAAAACCTCGGGAGGCCCGGCCACGTAATCGCGAATCTGCTGCGGCGAGAATTCCTCATCGTCCGGCATGGCCGGCACAATCTCGCCGCTCGTTTTGATGATAAAGCTCAAATTGATCAGCCCTTCCGCTCGCTCAGTGTTCATCGCACCCTCCCGGAACCGCCTGACAGCAGCGCGTATTCAAAAGCCTACTAACATAGTAGACAATATAGACAATCATCGAACGGCTTGTCAAGCCGAAAAATTTGGTGGGACGCGAGAGAGGACGATCCTTGACGGAGAATCCGGCTTTGCCCCCGAAAGAGACAGGCCTTCAGGCCGCTAAATGTCGATGCCCAACACGCTAATGGGTACCTGAATCGCACTTTTGAAGTGTGGTAAATACCGTTTTACCTTTTCAAAGGTCAGCGACCCTTCCCAGTTCTGCGCACATTCTGATCTCATAAATTTCTGAAATTTGGATGTCGTGACCACGTAGACGCCAACGTCGATCTTGTCGAGCGCCGAATACGAGGAGACCTGAAATTTCAATAGATCGATCCCAATAAATGAAGCGTGACCGAATCCGACCTCAATCCCAATTCTCTCCTTGAGAAAATCCATTTTCGCACCTGGATCTCCCGGATCATCGAAGACCGTCGGTTGGCTTGCCCATCCCCGAACCACAAAGCGATCCTGCAACAGCTTGTTGAACACTGGTCGGGACAGGACGGCTATGTCCGGAATGGTTTCCAGGATGACTTGCTCGATTTCCTCCTTGAGGGAAAGCTTGCTGTTTAAGACCTGCTCAGCAAAGCGAAACGAGAATCGCTGAAGCCGAAGGGAGGATGCCGATAGCTTTGCCTCAGCCATAAGTCTCGGGAACTATATCAATGAAAAAGGGTCACGAGTAGGTCGTGACCCTCGATTGCGCCGATTATAAATCCATTCCTTCTTTAGCTGCACCCACTCGTACTCCCGCAGCTCATGCACTTGTAGCAGCTGCCGTTTCTCACCATAATCGATCCGCAAACATGGCAGCTGGGAGCGTCTCCGAGGTCGATCATTCCGGCGAGCGCGTCGGCGGCGTGGATGCTGCCTGCTCTTGTATCTCGGCTTTCGGCCCTCGGATCACGGCCTGGATCGGCGGAGGCGTTCAGTTCGCCCGCTTCGGAGCCAGATCCCTGCACCGGCTTCGGGCGCAGGTTTTCGAAGAGGAACTGCTGCTGCCCGGTCAGGAAGCGCATTTGCAGCCAGCGGAAAATGTAATCCATGATCGACTTGGCGAAGCCGATGTCGGAATTCTGGGACCAGCCGCTGGGCTCGAAGCGCGTGTGCGCGAATTTTTCGCAGAGCACTTTCAGCGGCACTCCGTGCTGCATGGCGAGCGAGACAGCCAGCGCGAAGCTGTCCATCAAGCCCGAGACGGTCGAGCCTTCCTTGGCCATCTTGATGAAGAGTTCGCCCGGCTCGCCGCTCGGATAGAGGCCGACGGTGATGTAGCCCTCGTGCCCGGCGATGTTGAATTTGTGCGTCACCGACATGCGCTCTTCCTGCAGCTTGTGGCGCACGGCCCGCGGCGGCCCGTTCGGATTGTCTTCCGCCAAATGAGCGGATGCGGCGGCGTTTCGCGCGTCGTCCTTAGTGGAGTTCGCGGTCTTACTCCCCGCGGCTGAAAGCGGTTGCGACTGCTTGCAGCCATCGCGATAGACGGCGACTGCCTTCAGGCCGAGCTTCCAGGCCTGCATGTAAGCCTCGGAAATATCTTCGACCGTGGCTGCGTTCGGCAGATTGACGGTCTTTGAAATCGCGCCGGAGATGAAGGGCTGCGCGGCGGCCATCATCTTCAAGTGGCCCATGTAATGAATGGAGCGAGTGCCCTTGGCCGGTTTGAACGAGCAATCGAAGACCGCCAGATGGTCATCCTTAATATGCGGCGCGCCCTCAATCGTTCCGGTCGCATCAACGTAAGAGACGATGGCGTCGGCCTGCTCATGCGTGTAGCCAAGCTTGAAGAGCGCGCTGGGCACGGTGTTGTTGACGATTTTGATCATCCCGCCGCCGACCAGCTTTTTGTATTTGATCAGCGCAAGATCGGGCTCGATGCCGGTCGTGTCGCAGTCCATGAAGAAGCCGATGGTGCCGGTCGGAGCGAGCACCGTGACCTGGCTGTTGCGGTAGCCGTGCTTCTCGCCGCTCGAGAGAGCTTCATCCCAGCACTGCTTGCTGGCTTCGTAGATAGAAGCGGGAACGTTCTTGCTGTTGATGTTGTTGACGGACGCGCGGTGCATTCTGATCACGTCCAAGAACGGCTCGCGGTTGAGATAGTAGCCGGGGCAGGCTGCGCCGGGCATATCCTCCGAGTTAGTAACTCCGAGGCGCATCTGCACAGTGCTCGTTGCGGGACCTATCGGCTCGCATAGTTCGGCGATGCGGCTGGATTGTAAGTAGGCTTGCCCGCACATGATGGCGGTGACGCAGGCGGCATAGTCGCGTCCGGCGTCGGAGTCGTAGGGAAGTCCGGCAGCCATCAGCAGCGCGCCTAAGTTGGCATAGCCGAGGCCGAGCGGGCGATAGTCGTGGCTGTTCTTGCCGATCATCTCCGTCGGATAGCCGGCGTTGTCGACAAGAATTTCCTGCGCGGTGATGACGACGTCCACCGCGTGGCGGTATGCCTCAACGTCAAACGTGCCGTTGGGTGCGAACTTCAGCAGGTTCAGGCTGGCCAGGTTGCAGGCCGAATCGTCGAGGAACATGTACTCCGAACACGGGTTCGACGCGTTGATGCGAGCCGTGTTCTTGGATGTGTGCCAGCGGTTGATGGTCGAGTCGTACTGCATGCCGGGATCGCCGCAATGCCATGTGGCTTCGGAGAGCTTCGTCAGCAACTCCTTCGCCGGATAAGTGTTGATAACTCGGCCATCGACGATCGAGCGCGTGGAGAATTCCGTGTCACGCAGCACGCTGACCATGAAGTCGTCAGTCACCCGAACGCTGTTGTTGGCGTTTTGAAAGAAAATAGAGCTATAGGCGTCGGAGTCGGGATGCGAGCCATCATATCCCTGCGCTACCAGGGCATGCGCCTTGGCCTCTTCTTTCTGCTTACACTCGATGAAGTCGACGATGTCGGGATGGTCGATGTTGAGGATGACCATCTTGGCGGCGCGGCGAGTCTTGCCGCCCGACTTGATCACGCCGGCAAATGCGTCAAAGCCCTTCATGAAGCTGAGCGGGCCGGAAGCCGTGCCGCCGCCGGAGAGCGTCTCGGTCGACGAGCGCAGCGGAGAAAGGTTCGTGCCCGTCCCGCTGCCCCACTTGAAGAGCATGCCTTCCGTCTTGGCCAGGGTCAGAATCGAATCAAGCGAATCTTTGATGGAATTGATGAAGCACGCCGAACACTGCGGCCGCGAATATCCGGTGACGCCGAATTCGACTTGCTGCGTGGCAGTATTCCAGTGCCAGTTGGTGGCGTCGGAGTTGGGCTCGATGCGATCGCAGCCCACGTTGAACCATACCGGCGAGTTGAAGGCCGCGTACTGGCGAATCAGAAGATGGACCAGTTCGTCGTGGAAAATGGCGGCGTCTTCGCTGGTGCGGAAATAGCCGTCCTTCATGCCCCAATCGCGGATCGTTTCAGCCACGCGGCTCACGAGCTGGCGGACGCCGGTTTCGCGCTCGCCCGTGTCCATGCGGCCGTGCAGGTATTTTGACGCCACAATGTTGGTCGCGGTCATCGACCAGTCTTTCGGGACCTCGACATTCTTCTGCTCGAACACAATTCCGCCCTGCGAGTCGGTGATCGAGGCAGTACGCAGCTCCCACTCAACCTCGTTATAAGGAGAGACGCCGGGCTTGGTGAACAGCCGGCGGAAGGCGAGCCCCGGCGCCTTCTTCTTAT
>JBAWAI010000463.1:0-7544 GCA_049589215.1 Terriglobales bacterium
GCATGAAGGCGTCGGTGGCGATGATGAAATAACCGGAGAGCCATGAGCCGACAAAGACGGCGACGGCCGAGAACCAGTGCGCGCGCGGGCTCAGCCGTTTTTCGCCGAAGAGGAATAATCCCAGGAAAGACGATTCGAGAAAGAAGGCGAACATGCCTTCCATGGCGAGAGTCTGGCCGATGACGCCGCCGGCGAAGCGCGAAAAGACTGACCAGTTCGTGCCGAACTGAAATTCCATGGGGATGCCAGTGACGACGCCGAGGACAAAATTGATGCCGAAGATCTTGGCCCAGAATCGAGCGGCCTGATCGTAGACGGGATCTTTATGGCGGAGGGCGATGGTCTTGAGAATGACGATGAGGAGCGCGAGCCCCATGGTGAGCTGCGGGAACAAGTAATGGAAAGTCGCGGTGAATGCGAAGTGGAGACGATGAATTAAGAGAGCACTTTCCATGTTTGAGAGCCTCAAATGTACGCTGGTACGGGCCGGCCGGTCATTAAGAAAAAATATCGACTAACCGGTTGAGCACTCGGGACGCTGCGACGACGATCACCTGCGACGGAGATCACGTTGTGACCTCGCAGGGTGACCCGGCGTGGCAACCCAGCAAGCTCTTCTGCTAGCGGCGCGCGGCGCGGCGGCGCTCGGTTTCGGCGCGGCGAATTTCGCGGCGGTAAATGGCATCTTCATAGCGGCGCTTCTCGTCGGCAGTTTCAGGGATCACGGGCGGCACAGCCAACTTGTTACCCGCCTCGTCGATGGCGACAAAGGTGAGATAGGCGGAACTAACATGCCGGCTTTCCGCGGATCGATAGTTCTCCACCCAAACCTTGACGCCGACCTCCATTGAAGTATGAAAGACGCGGTTGACGGAGGAACGGAGGATGACCAGATCGCCGACGCGCACGGGGACGAGAAAATCCATGTGATCGATGGAAGCGGTGACCACGCGCTGGCGCGAGTGGCGATGCGCAGCCATGGCGCCGCCGAGATCGATCCAGTGCATAAGGCGGCCACCGACCAGGGCGTTCAGTGGATTGGCATCGTTGGGCATAACGATCTCGGCCATCTCGGAGATCGAGTCATGGACGGGGCGCGGGGTCAGGTTGGAGGCGGCGTCGGTCATAGGGTCGTTAGTAAGTTGGTCATGTTGTCGGAATCAGGCAGGCGCGCTGGTTGGGACGTTATTTTGCTCGATGCTTTGGTCGGCGCTCGGTTCGACGCTTTGCTGGATGCTTTGCTCGGCAATTGTGTCGGCACTTTGCTCGGCGATTTGGCCGAGATTTTTTCCGAGACTTTGTCCGAGACTCTGGCGCACACGATAAGCGTGGAGGAAACTGGCGGCGAGGCGGCGTACGCGGGGATCGGCGCTGGCGGATGCGGCGGCATTCGCTGGGGGGGCGTTGGCCGGGGCTACATTCCTTGATGCTGCGTCGCGCCAGGATTCGGCGTTGAGATCATAGGTCAGAGTTCCGTGCGCTTTGGGAGCGTGCGCGAGTTCACAGATGTAGCAGAGGGTGATCTGGTTGGCGGCTGAGCGGATGACGGTGAAGCGAACGGCATCCCAGTCGCGGCTGGCGGGCAGAAGTGGGCATGCGGTAGCGTAGCCGAGATTGCAGCAGTCGCGAATGATGGCGGAGTCGACGGCTTGGGTTGCGGCGATGCTTGATGCGGGCGGGCCGGCGAGATTTGGTTCGAGAATGTTCGCGTCGGTAATGATGGAGTCAGCGACGATCGAGTCAGCGACGCTTGAGCTGGCGATCGTCGGCATAACGGCCGCAGCGGCGGATTCGTGGCTTGCGGCGCAGCAGGTTCCGGTCCAACCGGCGCCGAGGGGCAGGCGCGCGGGATGCGGCCATGAGAGGTCATATACAATTTCTCGCGGCACAAAATAAGGACAGGCCAAGCGGCTCTCCGGGGAACAGCCATTGTAACGCGGGGCGTGATATGAATGGGAGTGTCGCGGCCGTCCGTCGTGACTGAGAGCTGAGAGCTTCTTCTATGGATCGTATTGCTGCATTGAGCGAAATTCTGACTGCCAATCCTGAGGATTCGTTTGCGCGCTATGGATTGGCGATGGAGTACTCGAACTCGGGCGACGTGGAGCGGGCGCTGACGGAATTCAAGACTCTGATCGAGAAGAACCCTGATTACACTGCGGGATACTTCATGGCCGCGCAAACCCTGGCCAAGGCTGAGCGAGCGGATGAAGCGAAACGGATGCTGGTCGATGGCATCAGCTCGGCGCGGCGAACCGGCAACCAGCATGCGCAGTCAGAGATGACGGCCATGCTGGACGAGCTGAAGTGAGTCAAAGATTCGATTTTTCCGTTGCAATCAATGATAGCAGTGCTATCATTGATATCATGGCAAGCATCACGATCCGCCAGCTTGAAGAGAGCACCAAACGTAAGCTCCGCCTGCGCGCGGCCCATCACGGGCGCTCCATGGAGCAGGAGGCACGCGAAATTCTTAAGTGCGCTCTCAGCCAGCCCGAACAAAAGCCGAAGGACCTTGTGGCGTCCATCCGCCGGCGATTTGCCAAATACGGCGGCATCGACTTGAAGATTCCTCCTCGCGAGCCGATCCCGGAACCGCGTATTCGATAAACACGAGTGACGATTCTGGACACCAACGTCGTTTCTGAGTTGATGAAGCCGGTCCCTGCGCCGCAAGTGCTCCAATGGATCGGCAGCCAACGCTCGTCGCGGGAATTATGTATCACCACGATTACGGTGGCCGAGGTTCTTTTCGGAATTGAACTTCTTCCGAAGGGGAAACGCCGCGACAGCTTGCTCGCGGACGCAGAAGCCACGTTTGCCGACGACTTTGCCGGGCGCTTGCTGCCGTTCGAAGAAGCAGCTGCGCGCGCGTTTCCGGAGATCGCGGCCAATCGGAGGCTCCACGGAAGGCCGATCTCATTGTTCGACGCCCAGATTGCCGCCATCGCTCGCTCCCATGGAGCCTTGCTGGCGACAAGGAACTCGGCCGATTTTGAGGATTGCGGCATTCACCTGGTGAATCCCTGGGGCGACTAAGTGGGGTTCTTAATGGTTCCGCTTCCCTTCCACCTGTAAACTGTTGGGTCTTCTTCACACGTCGTCTTTACACATTGCTGGAGGCTGTCATGCGCACTCGCTCGCTCGTCGTTTACATCTTTCTCGCATCATTCGTCGCAGCTCTGCAGACATTGCCGCTCACCGCTCAAACGAAGCATCCCTTCACGTTTGAAGACATGATGAAGCTGAAGCGCGTGGGCGAACCGGTGCCTTCTCCCGATGGGAAGTGGGTTTTGTTCAGCGCGGTCGATGTAGATCTGGCGGCGAACAAGAAGACTTCGCATATCTGGATTGTGCCGCTGGCGGCAGGAGCGTCGAATGAAAAAGAACGGGTGCTCATTGCCGATCAGGATGGCGATCGTCCGCGCTGGGCTCCGGATGGAAAGAGCTTTGCGTTTCTCTCGAACAAAGTTCATGGCTCACAGGTCTGGATTGCAGGGTTCGACGGCGCTTCGGGTGCGGTGACATCTGTTCACCGATTGACGAGCATGCCCACGGAAGCCGGCGGCGAACTGTGGTCGCCGGACGGGAAAAACATTCTCTTCACCTCGGACATTTATCCCGCGTGCGACGGCGCGCCGGGCGTGGAAATTGCCTGCAACGGGCAGAAGGTGAAAGAAGCGGAAGATTCGAAAGTAAAGGCGATCATTTTCGACCGCCTCCTCTATCGCCACTGGAACGCGTACAAGGGCGGAACGCGCACTCATATATTTGTGGCGTCTGCTGCTCTGCCCTACCCAACCTATGAGGATACGGTGCAAGCGACGGCAGCGATTTCGGCACCGCCTCCGCGCGATCTCACTCCCGGCGACTACGACGCGCCCGTGTTCTCGCTCGGCGGACAGGACAACTATGCCTTCTCGCCCGACGGGCAGGAGATTTGCTACACCTCGAATCACGACAAGGTCGAAGCAGCGTCGACGAATAACGACCTGTGGACTGTTCCGGTGAATTGGCCCGCGAACGCCACGCCTGCCGAAGTGCTGGCGAAGACTAAGGACATTACCGCCGACAATCCGGCGAGCGACTCGACTCCGCTTTATTCTCCCGACGGCAAGTACATCGCGTATCGCGCGCAGTCGAGACCGGGATATGAGAGCGACCGGTTTCGGCTGATGCTGTATGAGCGGAAGACGGGAGAGAGGAAGGAACTGAGTGACGGTTTTGATCAATGGGTCGGGTCTTTCGCTTGGGCACCAGATTCCTCGACGATTTACTTCGCGTCGGAACACATGAATCATTCTTTGATATATGCGATCGAAACGAAAACAAACGGCTTTCCAAGGCGGACGCTGGTGGGTGGGTACAACGACGATGTCGCTGTGACCTCCGATGGAAAGAAGCTCATCTTCGGTCGCATGTCGATTGTTGCGCCGACCGAAATCTATGCATCTGACGCCTCTGGAGCAGGTTGTCCGTCCCGAACTGGCGATGTAGATCGTGGCAAAGAAGACTGTTCGTTGAACAAAGACTGGGCTCTCACGTCGACTAACCAACCCGTGCTTTCTCAAATCAACATGACGAAAGCTGAAACTTTCTCTTTCATTGGCGCTCACGGTGACAGCGTTGAAGGACTTCTCGTTAAGCCGCCGAATTTTGACGCTTCCAAGAAATATCCTTTGAAGTTTCTTATTCATGGTGGGCCTGAGGGCGCTTGGGGAGACGACTGGTCCTACCGGTGGAATCCGGAGTTGTTTGCCGCGAATGGATATGTCGTGGTCATGATCAACTTCCACGGCTCTACCGGATACGGACAGAAGTTTGTGGATGCGATCAATGGCGATTGGGGCGGGGCTCCGTTTGAAGATTTGATGAAAGGGCTGGATTACGCGGAGAAGACTTACCCGTTTATCGATAAGGACCGGGAGTGCGCCTTGGGCGCGAGTTATGGCGGATACATGGCGAACTGGGTGCTTGGGCATACCGACCGGTTCAAGTGCATCGTGTCGCATGACGGGATGTTTAATACGGTTTCGGCGTGGGGGACGACCGAGGAACTCTGGTTCAATAACTGGGAGTTCAAAGGGACTCCTTATACGAACCCGGAGATGTATGAGAAGTGGTCGCCGCGGAATGCGGCCAAGAATTTCAAGACGCCTACGCTGGTGGTGCACGGGCAGCTTGATTACCGTCTGGATGTGAGCGAGGGGTTGCAGCTTTTTACCACGCTCCAGACGATGGGCGTGCCTTCGAAGATGCTGTACTTTCCGGACGAGGGGCATTGGGTGCTGAAGCCGCAGAATTCGCAGCTTTGGTGGAAGACGGTGAATGACTGGGTGGACCAGTGGACTAAGAAGTAGCGGACGACGCCAAATCTTGTCGCCGAGGCCGATGCTCACCATGGGATTGCGGGAACCTTTTGGAGTTCTGCTCCGTACTTGAAGTTGTGTCCCCGCGACGCGTGTACCATTTCCTCGCGCGCTGCATTTTCCGTGTGGGATCACCGAGGAGCCGTTATGAAGCGTTGGTTGACGTTGCTGTTCGTGATGGCGCCGCTGGTTGCGCTGCATGGGGAATCGAATCCGTTTGAGAAAGTTGTGCAGCAGCCGTTCGCTTCGGGCGGAACGGTTCGCCTGCATCTGGAAGCGGGCGGCTACACGGTTAAGGCATCGACGACGGACAACATCGTTGTCACTTATTCGCCGAATTCGAACGAGAACTTAGGCAGCGTTAAGGTTGAGATCAAGGCGACGGCGTCGCGCGCCGACGTTTATGTGCGCAACACGCCGCACAATAATTTTCGGGCTACGATTGAAATTCCCAAGCAATCGAACCTGTGGGCGCGGATGAGCGCGGGCGAGTTGAACATTCGCGATGTGGAAGGCGACAAGGATATTGAACTGTGGGCCGGCCAGATCAACATCGACGTTTCGCATGCCGATGCTTATGGCCACCGCGACGCTTCCGTTCTCGCGGGCAGCGTGGAAGCGAGCGCGTTCAACGTTTCAAAGGGTGGATTGTTCCGCTCGTTCCGCGAGGATGGCCCCGGAAAATATCGCCTGCACGCGCACGTGACCGCGGGCGAGATCGACCTGCGCTGAAGGGCGCCTCCGATCGCTAACTCGATCCAGATTCAGGTCCGCGCGGCGCTCGCCTCTACCTCCGCGGCGGCTATCTATGCTGCCCGGAAATCCGTTATGCTTGATTAGCTTATGACACTGCTCGATGCCCAGCCATTTGACGCCGCGGGAGCGCGACGCCACAAAATCAAAATCGGGATTGCCATTGTTGTCGTAATCGGGCTCGCCGTGGCGGCGTGGATGTACCGCAACTGGCCGGAAGAGCGGGTGGTGACTCATTTCTTCGCGGCGCTGGAACGGCAGGAGTACGAATCCGCATACGCCATTTACTTTAATGACCCGACTTGGCGCCAGCATCAGGAGACGTACCGGCAGTACACGTATGCCGATTTTTATCGGGACTGGGGTCCGGGCGGCGAATGGGGGCTGATCAAATCGTTTCGAATTTATGGCTCGGCCAATACCAAGGGACTCGGCGGCGGCGTGATTGTGGAGGTGGTCGTCAACGAACGGAGCGAACACGCGCGCATGTTTGTGCTCCGATCGGATAAGACGATTACTGTTTATCCGTATTGAGCCGGAGCGGCGCCGAACTGCTGGAGCCTTGCTGAAATCTTCATCCGATTTAATCTCTATTCTGGTTCCATCTTCTTAATTCAAGTCTTCTATGCTGCGGGCACCGCGACCTGCGCCAACGTTTTTGCGAGCGAGGCCTCATCGCTTACGTTGAGGCAGGTTTTTGAGCGGTCGATCTGCCGCATTAATCCCCAGAGAACTTTGCCGGGCCCGACTTCGATGAAGAGGCTCGCGCCGTTTTCGATGAGCCAGCGCATGGATTGCTCCCAGCGGACTGCGCCTGTGACCTGCCGGATTAGCGCGGCGCGCGCGGCTTCCGCAGTGGTTACGGGAACTGCATCGACGTTGCAGATCACCGGAAATGAAGGATTGTGAAAGGTGAGCGCGGTGAGATCGGCGGCGAGGCGGTCCTGCGCGGGTTGCATGAGCGCGCTGTGGAAGGGAGCGCTTACCGGGAGGCTGACGGCTTTTTTCGCGCCGCGTTCGGTGGCCAGTTGAATGGCGCGCGCGATGGCAGCGGCGTGCCCTGAGATGACGATCTGTTCCGGCGAATTTATATTGGCGGCCTGACAGACTTCTCCCTGCGCGGCTTCGTTGGCGATTTCGGTTACGCGCTCGAGGGGCATGCCAAGGATGGCGGCCATGGCGCCGACGCCGACTGGAACTGCCTCCTGCATGTACTTGCCGCGGTTGCGGACGGTGCGGACCGCATCGCCGAATGGCAGCGTGCCGGCGGCGACGTGGGCGGAGTATTCGCCGAGGCTGTGGCCGGCGACAAAAGTTGTGGAAGCGTCCGGGTGCAGGCCTTTTTCTTTTAGAACGCGCCATGCCGCCACCGACGCAGTTAGAATGGCGGGCTGCGTGATCTCAGTCAGTTTTAATTTTTCT
>JBAWAI010000464.1:0-12466 GCA_049589215.1 Terriglobales bacterium
GGGATACAGTTGGCGATCATGGGCTTCCTCGTCGAACGGCGCAGTTTGACCACTGGCTCCAACCAGAGCTGTAGCCACGAACAACCAAAGAACGAGCCGGTTTCGAATATATCCCCCGAGGATTTGAGGAAGTGGCCCAATTGTAACGGCAACCTTGACCAGTTACTCATGAATATGGCACCCAGGAATGCTGCCTACCTTGCTCAAACCGCCAGCTTGCTATTCCTGCTGGGAATAGATGTCGCCTGAGAATTCATTGGACAATTGAATCGCCCAGAATCAAGTTGGTAAACACGCAGCGGCAGCTGAGGTCATTGCAATGCCAGATTTCGCTAGAAAACCAGCCGAGTCTTATCGTTCTTTCGACACTATTTCCGGTGCTTCACCGTCGCCATCTGACCTAGCCAGCGAGAGACACTACTCGGTTATCGAGATATCTAAGCTCTGGGCGCTCAGCGAGAAGACTGTGCGGAAAATCTTCGAAAGGGAACCGGGCGTTCTGCATTGGGGCACGGAGGAACGGTTGCACAAACGTGCCTATCGAACCTTGCGCGTGCCTGAGACTGTTCTTCATCGCGTTCATCGAAAGCTGCGCAAGGCAAGCTGACATCACGCTCTTTTCGCACCCTTCGGTGATTTGCGTCTCGATCCCTTCTTGCCAGTTTCGACCACGCTCCAAGCTTTGCGAACGTTGGCTGCGAGTTGTTCCTGTCGAGCCTTCACCCACGGAGCATAGTGCTTCTCGGTGATCTTCACGCTCTTGTGGCCGAGCAGAATCGAAACCTGTTCCAGTGGCACACCGGCTAGCAGCATCTCGACCGCGAAGGTGTCCCGAAGCATGTGAGGATGACAGCGCTTCGGCGATCCGTCATCGCCCCGCAGGTTTGCAATCTTGAACAATCGCCTGTAGCTCCGTTGCCAATTGCCGACGACGGACTTTGGCGAGCCGTTGCCAGACCAAAAGAAGTACCGCGGATTGGGGCTGGGGCCGGGCGGAATTGTTCTCAGCGCCTCCGCCACATCTGGAGGGAGCGGAACGTAGACGGGACTGCCGGTCTTGGCGCGGTACAGGAATAACTCACCGTTGTCGTTCAGCCGTCGCCTCTCCAACGTCACAGCGTCCCTAATGGCGAGTCCGCTCCACCGCAGTAGCAACGTGAGAATGCGAAGCCGGGTCGCCTGATTCCGGCATTCCAGCCAACCTTTTGGCTGATAGATGTAAGTTGCGTCCATGATCTTGTCGAATTCACTCTTTGGAAAGTAGTCCGTGGGAGGGCCCTCCGCTCTGATTCGGCCGAGCAGAACAGCGGGATTAGACTTGATCCAGCCGAGGCGGAAGCAGTAGTAGAAAAATCCGATCAGCCGCTCCTGCTTTTTTTTCTTTGCGAGCGGGCCATCGGTCCATGTGTCGCGGAAGCCTTCGAGATCAGCGGTCGTGATCTCGATGATGTGCGTGAACCCGGCCGAATTGCTCCAGCCGAGGAACTGTTTCTCGAAAATCGTGGTGAGTTTATCGAGAGTCGAGTCGGCAAGGTTCTCGGTGCGTTTGCTGGCGAGGAATTTCTTCACCGCATTCTGCACGGTGACAAGCTCAACCGCTCGTGGCGGCGGTTCGCCGGCGCTGATCGAAGCGGCCTGCTCTTCCGCAGCTTCTTCGAGCCCTCTTCGTTTGTCTTCAGCCTTCTCCCAGCTACGAGTTCGGGCTGTTAGCCGAACAGGCGATCCATTCAGAATGCCGCGAATCCACTTGGGGCAGCGACAACGCTTCCAAAATCGATCGGACTTCTTGGGACAATCAGATGTGTGGCGGGTGTAAACGAAAAGGCTCAATTTATACCTCGCTGTACGACTGCGGAAGCAGCGGTACAAAAACGGTACAATATTTGAGCTATTTTTGTAAACAGAAGAAAACAATAAAGTTGTATTGGTGGAGGCGGCGGGAGTCGAACCCGCGTCCGAAAATGTTACTGGTCAGGAGACTACATGCTTATTCCAGTTCATGCCTTGGGCATTACCCCAAGACGTTCGCGACGGCTGCTCAGAACGGACAAGAAACAGTCATCGCTAGCCTGAGATCTTAGCCTCCCAACCCAGACGTAGCGGGGAAGAGCAGCCCTCTGTGTGACGCTCGCTCACCGCCCGAGGGCGAAGCGGTGGAGAGCGGCTGCCTAACTAATTAGGCTGCGTATGCCATCTGTTGATTGGCAATTATCATTTTGCAAGCGATTACGGGTGCCTACACCCCGGCATGCCTCCTAGCCGCAAGCATCTCCGTCGAATCCGGGACGCCCCCACTCGGTGGGACTGGGCCAGCAAAGAACTATCTTTATTCTACACCTGCGTTCTACACCTGTGCTTCGAGACCAATGTGTGGGGATCGCCCGCGGACGGCGAATCCTGTTTCGGACGCCGTTGGTGTCTGGGAGCCGGATGAAATGCAGCCCCCCCTTGCAAATGCAGCCCTCCCCACTAGTGGAGCCTCCTGGAATCAATACTTTAGGGAGAAATTGGCCACAAAGTATTGTGCGGTAAAGCTTTAGAGTCAAAGTATTGAGCGCGTGATAGTTAAGTCAATTAAATTTTCCGACTGGAGGATGATGGACGCCCGACGCGCCCCGGCTGCTTGCCGCCTCTTCATTATTAATAGAGCCAGCGAAATTAATAGAGCTATCGAAATTATCGTGGGCGTTTGTTCGTTGCTAAGTCAACGATTTTCTTTGGGGCTTGTTTGATGGTGTGGTGTGCGTGGCTTTTATGGGGCTATGCAGCCGTCGGAGGTGGCGCCGATTGTGATGGGGGTCGAGACCGCTTTTTTGGTTGGGTCGGTGACAGAGGTTGCGGTCAGGGTGACGGTGTTTCCGGTGGGGATTGCCGCCGGCGAGGTGTAGGTGATGGGCTCGGTGCTGGCGGAGGCGGCGGTTGGGGTGAAGGCTCCGCAGGAGGCGCTGCCGCAGGCGGCGGTCCAGTTGACGCCTTGATTTTTGGAGTCGTTGGTGACGGTGGCGGCGACGCCGCATTGCTGGCTGACGGTCATGGCGGTGGGTGGCGTGAAGCCGGATGTGAAGGCGACGGTGATGGCGGGCGGCGAACTTGAGGTTCCGCAGGCGGAGAAGAGGGCGAGGGCGACGGCGGCGATTATGGCCGGAAGTTGGCGGAGAAGGGGAGTGTTTGAGTTGGGCATTCGTTGAATCTGTGTTGAAAGTCTAGCATGGGCGGAGAGGGGCTTGAGGGCGCTGTCTGCGGTTTTGCCGAGGAGGAGTTTTGGGAGTCCCCCATGTGGAACGTTGTTGACGTTATTGTATGTACGACATCGTTTGTCCGAAGTAGTGGCGTCTCGGAGGCCCCCGGCGCCTTCGTACTTGTCGGAGCGCACCCGCCTGTAACGTGCGTAATCGAAGCCTTCGACCCGCCAACTGAAGCTGTTTTTCGACTAGGATTGGCAATCGGTTCGGGTTAGAATGCCACGCGGATTAGTCTAATCGAGGCTGGCTTATGTTGATTGACAGTAGGTGCAAACCGGTTTCGTCGGTCTTGTCGTGCGACCAAAAGACGACACGAAAATTACGCTTTGGGACTATGTGGCTACTTACAGTTTTCGTAATTCTAAGTGGTAAATCCGATGCACAGTCTTATGCGTTTGGAGTGGCGGCATTTCCGGTGCCCTCGAGTCCGTTTGCAATTGCCTCAGGAGATTTCAACGGCGACGGGCGGCCTGACCTGATCGTAGCAACCTACTCCGAGATCGGAAACGGTGCGTTCTCGATTCTTCTTGGACAGGCCGACGGCACATTTGCGCCCTACGTCGAATACACAGTTGGCGAAAACGGGGCAACGGGATTGGCGGTTGGGGATTTCAATGGCGACGGAAATCTCGACTTAGTTGTGCTGGCGTCGCCCGGTTTTCAGATTTGTTATGGAAATGGCGATGGAATATTTCAGCCCGCCGCAAGCTTCAAATTGTCTTTTTTTCCATCGGCTGTCGCAGTGGGAGATTTTAATAAAGATGGCAAATTAGATCTCGCCTTTGCTGGCGGAGGGTCCGACAATCCGGTTGTGGCGGTCTTGCTGGGAAAGGGAAATGGGGGTTTCGGGCCAGAAGTCGACTATGCGACTCCCGGCTCAACGACGGTGATTACAGGAGACTTCAACGGCGACGGGAATCTGGATCTTGCCATCGGCGGGGGCGATGCATATCTGGGGGTGTCGATTCTCCTAGGAAAGGGCGATGGCACATTCGGATCATATATTGCCACCGAGATACCAACCTACGGAGGAGCGTCAATCGCGGCTGCGGATTTGAATCGGGACGGGAAGTTAGATTTGGTCGCCGGCCCATGGCAGTACTACCCAGGAGGAGTGTCGGTTCTGCTGGGGAATGGCGACGGGACGTTTGGGCCGCCGGTGTTCTATCCCACGCCGGATGTTGGTAGCGGCCCCAATGTGGTTGCGATTGCGGACTTCAACGGAGACGGTAATCCTGATGTGGCCACAGCCAACTATGTGGGTGACGACGCGACGGTGTTTCTTGGCAAAGGAGACGGGACGCTGGAAACAGGTGTGCCATACCCCTCGAGCATTAACCCCGTTGGCATCGTGACGGGGGACTTCAATGGAGATGGGTTGCAGGATATTGCTTCGGTGGCGGGATACAGTACATCCGCGGAGGTGATTGTAGACATTGGCAGGGGCGATGGTACGTTTGCAAATTATGTAAACCGCACAGTCCCCGGTTCCCCCTATGCACTGGTCGCGGGAGACTTCAACGGCGACGGGAAGCCGGACCTGGCCATGACGAACTTCAGCAATCCGGGATTGGTCGCGGTGTTGTTGAATAAAGGCAAAGATGTCTTTCAGATCGTCACGGACGAAAAGGTGGGACAGCACCCAGCGGAGGCCGTTGCCGGCGATTTCAATAACGATGGCAGGCCGGATCTGGTAATAGCCGGAGGGAGCGAATCGGAGCAATTGACGTCACTGCTTGGAGATGGCAATGGAAAGTTTGGTAGTGCGGTTAGTCAGACGATCGCGAATATCCCATACAACATGGTCGCCGCCGACTTCAACTTAGACGGAAAACTCGATATTGTTACCGGTCTGCAGCAGAGCGGTGGCGTCACGGTGTATGAAGGACACGGGGATGGTACGTTTTCCGTTGCGTCTCAGACCAGTATCGGCGCCGACGCGTTGGAAGTTTTCACGGCTGACTTCAATGGAGACTCCAAGCCCGACGTGGCTGCGTCCACCGACAATGGCATCTCTATTCTTCTCGGTAAGGGGGATGGGACTTTTCTGCCAGTGCAAAATATCTTTCCCGAAAATTCAGTGATCGCGGTTGGCGATTTTAATGGTGATGGCAAGGTCGACCTAGTACTAGAAGAGGGTCAGGGCTATGGCATCGCACTCGGCAGCGGCGACGGAACATTTCAAGCGCCGTCGCAGATAACTTACCTCCCCGCCGCGCTGGATTTCTCCGCAACGGTCGTCGGCGACTTCAACGGCGACGGAAAACTTGACCTGGCGTTCATCGGCGAAACTGGGACGCTTTCAATCGCGCCGGGAAACGGCGATGGAACCTTCGGCCAACGGATCGATTTGCCGGCAGATGCGAGTACGTGGTCGCTAGCGACGGCGGATTTTTCGGGAGCAGGAGGATTAGATTTAGCGGTGGGTATTGCAGTAACCGGCAGCAGTGGTCTCGTTTCGAATTATGCGAATCGACCCGTTGGCGCTCTCTATCCCAGCCCGCTGCAGTTTGGGTCGCAAACGATCGGCAGTCAAATAACGCTTAACACCACGCTCTACAATTCGGGTGGCACGCCAATGGCGATATCCGAGATCAAGACTAAGGGGGATTATTCGCAAACCAACACCTGCGGAGCTAGTCTGGCTGTTGGCTCATCTTGCGCGATTAGCGTTACCTTCAAACCGAAGAAAGCGGGCAGCCTGAGCGGTAGTCTGATCGTGGAAGATAGCTCGACGGTGAAACCGCAGACGGTCGTTCTGACTGGTACGGGAGTGAAATAGGCGCGTATAGGCTCTTATAGGCTCTTTGGTTGTCCCGAGGCCACCAAGTTTGAGTGGTGGTGGAAACCCAGGTCTCGAAAAGCGCGAGACCTGAGGCACCCGGTGCTTTCCGCTGGTTTGATCTTTACCCATCGAACTAAGTTATCGACCAATGTTATTCATCGAGTTATTGGCCACGTAATGGTCTTCGTTCGAGTTGCGGAGTTGGTTATTGATTGCTGCAGGTGACGTCGTTGTTCCAGTCGACGAATGCGCCCTGGGGGTTGTCGCGCCAGGCCCAGACGTGGAGTTCGAAAAATGATGGGATGTTGAAGCGATTTGGGGCAGCTACGAAGTTGAAGACCTGGCCATCGAGCACGGGAGGAGTGTTGTTATTGGCGGCCAGCCAACTGGCCGAATCGAGGATGAACTCGACGCCGACGAGTGTCATCTTGCCGTTGGAGGGCTCGTAGATGAGAGCTTGCGGCTGCGCGGGGTCGAGAGTGAGATTGCCGAGCAGGGTGCCGTTGACGTAGTGGATGCCCATGGCTCCGTGATCGGTACCGGCGACGCAACCGAGAAATGGTCCGTAGCCGGCGGCGGTGGCGTTGTTGACGTCAATGTATTGCTTTGTTCCCTGGCGAACGAGTTTTACCAGCTTGGCCTCCCCGGCGGGGTCCTGGGTGGCGGTGTGAGAGGAATGTTGCGCGGCGGCGAACAGAGGCAGGGCAACGATGATTAGAGTGCTGAGGGCGACAAAACTTGCGGTTCGTAACATCAGTTTCCGGATGAACTGTTTCGGGGCGAAGCGGGAGATCGGCGCTGTCATAATTTTTCCTTTGTGTTGCTCTGGTTTGAACTTCTCCACCCGCGTTGGCTTTGTGCGGGCGATTCGGGCCATCCTGCATGCAAGCGTGAAAGCGATCAAGGCCTGCGACCTCCATCGTTCCCCAAAGTTTTCTCTCTCGGGTAATTGCAAGAGAAGGCTGGACTTATGGGTCTTTATATGCGGGCGTTCGGGCGCTGGAAGTGTGTTAGCCTTGAGGACTCTTTGGGGGAGTTGGTATGTTGACGGCGGCTCCGGCATCGCTTGTGCTGCGGTTTGACGGCTTTGAGCTGGATGTTCGGGCGGGCGAGTTGCGCAAGGCGGGGGTCAAGCTGCGTCTGCAAGGCCAGCCGATACAGGTGCTGGCGGCGTTGCTGAACAGCGCGGGCGAGTTGGTGACTCGCGAGGAGCTGCGAGCCCAGGTCTGGCCAGCCGAAACGTTTGTCGATTTCGACCACAGCCTGCACAACGCCATCGCTCGAATTCGCGAAGCGCTGGGAGAGTCGGCTGGAACTCCCCGTTACATTGAGACGCTGCCGCGCAGGGGATACAGGTTCATCGGCACGGTGGAGAAGGTTGGCGTTGAGGAACCGTTGCGGGGTGGGCCCGCCGAGCCGGCGAGCGTAGCTCCGGTTGTAGTACCGCGAAGCCGGTCGCGTGCTCCGGTGATCGCGGCGCTGCTGGTTGCGGTTGCGATCGCGGCCGTGCTGATCGGGATGCAGGTTTACTCGCATCGCGCGGGTGTCACACCTTCCGTCCGCTCTATCGCAGTGCTGCCGCTGGATAATTTTTCGGGCGATCCCGCGCAGGAATATTTTGTCGATGGCATGACGGATGAGCTGATTACGGATCTGGCGAAGATCGGCTCGCTTCGGGTGATTTCGCGAACCTCTGTGATGCGCTACAAGGGCACGAAAAAGAGTTTGCCTGAGATTGCGCGAGAACTGAACGCGGATGGGATCATCGAGGGATCGGTGACGCGCTCGGGGCAACGCGTGAGGATTACAGCGCAGCTGCTGTACGGGCCGACCGACAAACATCTTTGGGCAGAGACGTATGAGCGCGACCTTGGGGACGTGCTGGGCTTGCAGAGCGAGGTGGCGGAAGCGATCGCGCGGCAAGTGCGCGCCCAGGTAACGCCGCAACAGCAGGCTCATTTTCGGTCTGCGCGCCCGGTCAATCCGGAAGCTTACGATGCATATGCCAAGGGGCGCTATTACCTGTGGAACGACTACACCACGGCGCAGCCCCTTAACATGGCTAAAAATTACTTCGAAGAGGCGGCGCGAAAAGATCCGGGATTTGCGCTGGCTCAATCGGGGCTGGCCGACGCTTATCTTTATTTAACGATATTCCGTCAATTGTCGCCCGCGTCTGCTTATTTACCTGCGGAAGAGGCGGTTCAGCATGCTCTGAGTCTGGACGACACTATCGGCGAAGCTCACGATACGCTCGGAGTATTAAGTTGGCGGTACAACTGGGACTGGGACGCCACCGAACGCGAGCTGAACAAGGCGATTGCCTTGGCGCCGAGTTACATTTGCGCGCATGAGGATCGAGCTGAATATCTCGCGTTCAGGGGACGGCGGTCCGAGGCGGAGACGGAAGTTGCCAAGAGCCTGGAATTGGATACGAGCGTCAGTTCGGCGCTTACGGAGGCGGGGGTTTATTTCCAGTTGCGCGATTTTGAGCGGTTAGTGAAAGCGAGCCGTCGAGGAATGGGTTTGAATCCGAATGAATGGCTTGAGCATTTCTATCTCGGCGTCGGGTATGAGGGGACGGGCAAACGGCGGGAATCCATCTCCGAGTACCAGAAAGCGGTTGAGTTGTCGGGTGGCGATCAGGATGCGAGGGCGGCGCTGGCGCATGCGTACGCGGGTGTCGGCAGAAGAGCAGAGACTGAGAAGGTGCTGCGGGACTTGCAGCAAGAATCGGCGAAAGTTTATGTCTCGCCTTATTTGATCGCAACGTTATACGCGTCGCTGGGTGACAAAGACAAGGCGTTCAAGTTCATTGAGAAGGCCTACGTTGAGAAGTCGCTCGATCTCTCCTGGAATCTGAAGGCTGACTTGCGAATTGACAATCTGCGGTCTGATCCCCGCTATTTGAGTCTCGTTCGACGGGTCGGCTTAGAACCGTAGTGTGAGCTAATTATGCTCGCAGGTAACTGGGACATAGCCACGTGCCGATCCGCCGCGGGTGGCGGACTGGTTCGGGCTTTTACTTACCATCCTTCACTCGCTCCAACTTCCATGGCTTAGGAGTGGGGACGTCGGATGGCGCGAGTATTCGAAGGTCTGCCTGATCGTGTCCAGTTAGTTTCATTTCAAATTCAATAGTATCCTCCGAGTCTCTTTCCTTTACAGCGATCCGCAGTATCCCGCCGGCAAGCGTGGCTTCCACGATAGGGTTAGGATCGCTAGTGTCGATTGCATGCGCGCTTGTAAGTCCGCCGTCATTGTCCACTTCGATCTCGGCGCCGCGCACGGTCCCGGTCAGCTTGCCGTGTTGTTTTTCCAACTTGATCGTTTCGAAGATGTTGCCCTTAAATCTTGCCTGCCAAGTGCCAACAAATGCCTGAAGATCAGCGTCCGTATTGTGGGGTTGAGTGACCTGAATGGAAAACGCCGATACTGCGAGACACGTCGCGATTAACAGTCCCGAGGCGCCAAGGGCCGAAGCTCGTGCCCATGTCCTGCGTAAGCGATTGGCTTTTGCCAGTACATTCATGATGCGATCCTCCAGTGTGTTGGTGTCGAATAGCCCCAAAGCATACCCAGCCGTTGCTGGACGCTGGTTCGCGGCCATGGACTGAGCGATGCTCAAAAGGGAGCGGGCGTATTGCGTACGTGTGGATAGGCATTCCGCCGCGATCTCATCGCAGGCTAGTTCCCGTGTTTGATCGATGCGCGCCTTGATCAGAGCTGCGGCGGGATGAAAGGAGATGGGCAAGATTAAGAGTTCGTAAACCAGATTCAAAAGGAAATCGTACCGCCGGATGTGCGCCAATTCATGACCCAGGACGGAAGAGAGCTCATCCTCCGATGCTTGCGAGAAGAACCACTCCGGCAAGACCAGAACGGGATTGTGGATTCCTAGCGTCGCTGGCCCCTTTCCTTCCAGTGACAACAATATAGGTACGGGTTTCATGCCCAGGAGCGAGTGACATTGCTCGACTACAGTTCGCATGGCCGGCGGTATCTGCGGCGCGCTTGACTTATGCAGCATTGCCCGGAGTGACAGCCATCCGCGATAGAGGCGAACTGCTCGATAGAAGATGAAGCCTACGTAAAGCAGTGCGACAAACCCAACCCAGAGCGGGCCGAACTCTACCGGATGGCCGCCATGCCGCATTTGCCGCCAGAGCGCCCAAGAGGAAGCGCGGCTAAAACCTGTTTCTGCCGGCTGAACCCCGCTCGCGGCTGCGACAGACGCGGAACTCGGTTGGTCATTGTTTCGAGAACCGCGCAAACTCGCAAAGGGAAGCAACACTGCAAGCAGCAAAGCCGCAACCCACAGGGCATGCGGATGCGAAGACGGGCCACGACGCAATGCCCGCGAAAGAAGCGCTGTGACTGCCGCGACGACACATGTCATCCACAGGGCGTTCGTCACATACGTGACAACGATCTCATTGATCGGATTCATCGGGCTTTCCCTCCTTGCCGCGCTCGTGCTCCTCTACCAAACCTCGCAACTCCTGAAGTTTTGTGGGATCGAGTTGCTCGTTCTTGACGAGGCTCATGAGGAGACCGTCCACCGAACCGCCAAAGAGGCGATCAATCATGTCGCCGATTGCGCTACTTGCCGCCTTCTCTCTGGTCAACACTGGTGCATAGTCGTACGCCCGGCCCCGCAATCTCCGCCGCACCCTTCCTTTACGATGAAGAACGTTAAGCATGGTCTGCACGGTGGTGTAGGCCAGTTTCGGCGATCCGGCAAGTTTCTCCTGCACCGATTGGACGTTGGAAGGACCGCTGTCCCATAGCACATTCATGATCTGCAACTCCAGAGGCGTGAGTTGCTGCTGGGATTTCCGTTTGCCGCCCATGTCTATCTCCTAATGTGTTAGGACAATAGCTCCATGAGTTTTGGTTGTCAACTAAAAAGTTAGGAGATACGGTTGCGCGGCCCGTCAGGGAAACTCCGATTGAGTGGCGGCGAAGGGCGCAAACCACGGGACGCACAGAGGAAGACAGGGGAGTCCACGGGTTTGATCAGATCTCCCCCCAAGAGACAAATTGTTTACAAAGTTCTGACTGCGAGGTGACATTTGTCTGCGGATAGGTACGTTAATTTTGGGCGGGGATTTGTGGGCTGCGGCAGATCGAACTCAAAGAGATCGTCCATAAGTAAAGATCACCAATAAATAAGGAAGGCCACTTCGTGAGATATAGACAATTTGTTCTGGCAGCGGCCGTGGCAGCGGCTGGGATGGGTGCTTTGCGGTTGGGGATGCCTTCGGCTGCCAAGGCGGGGCTGGAGGGTGGGCCGGGCTCAGTGATTGTGCATAGCCAGTTCGGCGGGCAGATTTTTGGATTTGATATCGACCAGAACGGCACGGAGGGCGTGCTCAGCGAGTCGGTGCTTTTGGAGAATGGAAAAGACCTGGCGGCGGTGGAGACGTTTAATCAGGCGACAGGCGCGATTGTGAAGGTCGTGAAAAAGCTGGAGACGGAAGACGACTTTTTGACGCTTGGAATTACAGGCTCGAGCGTGGGACTGGTGGAGCACGAGCACGTGGTGGGAATTTATGTGCATAACCGGATCTATAAAGAGGTGAGTCCGGTGGGCGGGAATAAGTTCGCGGCAACGTGGAAGCCACCTTTGAAATATGACGACCTGATTCTGGGGGTGAGCCGGAACCAGGTGCAGCCCAATCAGACTTCGACTACCAATGCGGTGCTGGCTTTTCAGAATTTCGGCAACAACAACACATTTGTTTTTGGGACGGATGTGGCGGCAAATACTTTTGGGCCGGTAATCACGCTGACGGACTCGACATTTTATTTCAGCAACGAGCCGGTGGTGGGCTATGACGGCATGACGAATCAGGCGGTGGTGGCGTCGTCATCGGGCGAGGTGGGCGGACCGGCTCCGCAGATTGCCCTGGTGAATCTGACGACGGGGAAGGTGACACAGTTTACGGGAATTCTGGGGCCGGCTCCGTATCACCAGGGGACGGTGAACGGGATCGCGGTGGATTCAGCGGACGGAATTGCGGTGACGACGACGGAGCTGGATGCGCGGGTGGAGTTTTATGATCTGGCGAAACAGACGGGATTTGCGGTGACGTTGCCGGGGAACGTGGGGCAACTGGAGAGCGGGACGGATGTGGAATTTGATCCGGTGAACAAGCTGTTTTTTGTGGCGCAGTCGGTGTCGTCGACGGGGCCGGGCAGCAGCATTCAGGTGTATGACACGAAGGGAAACCTGGTCGAGTCGCTGAACGGGTTTAATTTTTCGAATGCGTCGAATGTGGTGGGGACGCATATTGCGCTGAATCCTTCGAACCGTAGCGGGTATGTGGATGGACCGGATTCGGGGGTGACGGAGATTCAATCGTTTACGTATTAGGCGGTTTTTCTTTGGCGGAAACGCTTTGCTGAAGAACTCCGCCCCGCGGACCTCAGGGGC
>JBAWAI010000465.1:0-11285 GCA_049589215.1 Terriglobales bacterium
AACTGGCACAGCAGAACGGTTTCTTCTATCACTTTGTCGATATGAACACTGGCCAGCGGGCGAATCAATCGGAGGTGTCGTCCATCGATACCTCGATTCTGCTGTGCGGCGTGCTTACCTGCAGGCAGTTCTTTCAAGACGCGCAGATTCAAACCGTGGCCTCGCAGATTTATGAGCGCGTGAATTGGCCCTGGATGCTGAACGGCGGCACGACGTTCTCGCAAGGCTGGACGCCCGAAGGCGGTTTCCTGAACGCTCGCTATGACACTTACTGCGAACTTATGATGCTATATTTGCTGGCGATCGGGTCAACGACTTTTCCGGTTCCCGCCAGCTCGTGGAATGCCTTCTCGAGGCCGCTCGTGACCTTTCAGAACTACACTTATATCAGCGGCGACGATCCTCTCTTCACTCATCAGTACTCGCACGCATGGTTTGACTTTCGCAACAAGCAAGACGCTTACGCCAACTATTTCAATAACTCGATCATTGCGACGGAAGCGCATAAGGCGTTCTGCCTCTCTATCGCCGGCCAGTTCGCTGATTACTCGAATGATCTCTGGGGGATTACCGCATCGGATTCAATTAGCGGTTATGTGGTTTGGGGAGGGCCGCCTTCGATGGGGCCAATCGACGGCACGGTTGTTCCCTGCGCGGCGGGAGGATCGCTGCCGTTTGATTCTTCCGATTGCATTGCGGTCCTCCGTAATATTTGGGCAACTTATCCGGCAACGTGGCAGCGCTACAGTTTTGTTGACGCGTTCAATCCGCTTACCAACTGGTATGACACCGACGCGCTCGGCATCGACCTCGGCATCGCCATGCTGATGGCGGAGAACTATCGCTCCAGTTTTATCTGGAATACCTTCATGAAGAATCCCGAGGCCCAGGCCGCCATGATGGCGGTTGGATTCAAATAGGTCGCGTCTCGATCGGTCTTTCTCGCCCTCCCGTCATTCTCAACGAGCGCACATCGCCAGACTCAGAGCAATAAACCAAGGTCACCTGTTGACCCGGCAAATCTGACGACCGATCACTCTCGCAATGAAATAATGTCGGGCGAGAGGCAACGAACCGATGAGACTCGGAAATTTCGGACAACTTCGTTATTGGGCCGCATGCGCCACGATCGCTATTACGTCACTTAGTACTGCGCAGACCAACTCTGCGCAGACCGGCTCTTCCCAAAAAAAAGAGCCGATGACGCCCCAACTCGCCCTGTCCAAGGAGTTGGCTAAGTATCCCGGTTTGCTGCCGGAGCTCGTCAGCCTGCTTGACAAGCTCAAGCAGGTCCAGTTCCCGCCTGAGCGCCAGCAAAGTAATGTGCTGCCTCTTATGCCTTCTTCGACAACTTATTACATCGGCATACCCAACTACGGCGAGGCCGCGCATCAGGTTGTGACGATCTTTCGTGAAGAGCTAAAGGCGAGCGCCGTGCTGCGCGATTGGTGGCAGCAGGGTGATATGTCGAAGAACGGAGCGCAGATCGAAGGCTTCGTCGATAAATTCTACGAACTCTCGCAATATCTGGGAGACGAGTGGGTGTTCGACGGCGACATAGCTCGCGAGGCTAAGGCCTCATCTTCAAAGCTGATCTTCGTCGCCGAAGTGCGGAAGCCGGGATTGAAAGACTTTCTGGCGAAGATGCTGAAGGAACTGCCCAGCCCGCCCAACACGGATGTCCGAATCATGGATCCGGCAGAGTTGGCAACTGCGAAGAACGGGGACAAGATCCCCGGCAAGTCCGGCCCACTCATCATTCTGGTGCGCTCCGATTTTGTTGTTGCGGGTTCCGACGTGAGCGCGCTCCGCAGCTTCAGCGGACTCCTGGACGCAAAAGGGAGGACTGGGGAATTTGCCGCGACTCCGTTCGGCGGACGGCTGGTGCGAACTTATCAGGGCGGCGCTTCAGCTTTGGCAGCAGTTGATCTCCACAAAATAATTGGTTTGTATACGCCACCAAACCAAGCGAGTCAAAAGGCGTTCGAGCGTTCCGGGTTCAAGGATGTGAAATATCTTGTCTGGGATCATAAGAATGTCGGAGGCGTACCGGTTGGTGAGATGGAGCTGAGATTCGTCGCGCCGCGTCACGGCGCGGCGGCATGGCTCGTGGCGCCGGCTTCACATGGCAGCCTGGATTTCGTTTCGCCGAAGTCGGCCATCGTCGTCAGCGTGCTATTGAAGAATCTGGCGGAGGTCTATGACGACATGCGAGATTTTTCTGGTGACTCGAATCCCAACGCCTTCGGTCCGCTTTCTCAGATGGAGCAGGCGATGCATGTCAGCTTTCGGGATGACGTGCTCAGCCAGTTTCAGGGCGAAATCACTTTCGCGGCGGACGACCTGACCGCTGCTGAGCCGCAATGGACATCGGTGTTTCGCCTGGTTAATTCGGAGCTGCTTCAGCAGGCGCTCGATAAGCTGTTGCAGTCCGCGCCAGTCATCGCCAAGAAATTTGAGGAGGAAGGCGTCACGTACCGCACCATCATGGTGCCGTCTTCGCCGAAGCCTCGTGAGGTTGTCTATGCATTCGTCGACGGATATCTGATCGTAGCTTCCAGCCACGACTCGGCTGTCGAGGCGGTCCGGCTCCACAAATCAGGGGAATCGCTCGCGAAATCCGCGGCCTTTTTGGCGTCGCTACCGCCGGGCTACTCGCGGGACGCTTCCGCGTTGCTCTACGAAGACGGCTCGTCGATGACGGCGCTCCGCTTGCGGCAGCTTTCACCCGAGCTCGCAGAAGCTCTTTCTCATGTGTCGGGGTCGGCTCCGATCGTCTTCTGCGCTTATGCCGAAGATCAGGCCATACGCGGCATCAGTGCCGGTGGCCATGCCGACGCGAGTGCGATCCTGATAGCCGCGGCCATCGCGATGCCTAATCTTATCCGCGCTCGAGGCGCCGCCAATGAGTCGGCGGCGATCGGCACCTTGCGCGTCGTCAACGCGGCGCAGATCGCCTATTCGGCCAAGTATCTCCAAAACGGGTATGCGCGCGACCTGGCGACGCTTGGGCCAGACCCGCAGGAGAGCGGCTTGAAAACGCGCAATCACGCCGGCCTGATCGACTCCGATCTTGGCAAACCCAGCTGTACGGCAGGCGCGTGGTGCGAAAAATCGGGATATCGCTTCAGCGTTACAGGCGTGTGCCAGATGCGGTCATGCAATGAGTTTGTGGCCGTGGCCACGCCGGTGTCATTCAACTCCAGCGCGAGAAACTTCTGCTCCACCTCCGATGTGGTGATTCGCTTCCAGATGGGGCCGGCGCTAGCCTCTCCCATCAGCGCGGCGGAATGCAAAGGGTGGATGCCGCTTCACTAGCCAAAGAACAGATGGGCTGTGAGTGCGTTGCACGCCGACTTCGGGCAGAATTCTGCCCGGTGGGCAGCGCCCCTTTTCATGGGTGCTAAACTAACGTCGTTTTTCATCTCCTTTCAAAGAGGGAAGAGTGACCGACCCGGCGCCCGATTCCACTCAGCCCGATCTGGGCTCGATTGGTCCTTACCGGTTGATTAGAAAGTTGGGGGAAGGCGGGATGGGGCACGTCTGGCTGGCAGAGCAGTCCGCTCCCGTCAAGCGGCAGGTTGCGCTGAAGATCATCAAAGCGCTGCGGTACGACAAGTCTGCGCTGGTGCGCTTCGATCTGGAGCGGCAGGCGCTGGCGATCATGGATCATCCGGCCATCGCCAAGGTCTTCGACGCAGGCTCGACATCAGAAGGTCAACCGTACTTCGTCATGGAGTACGTGCCCGGCCTGCCCATCACGCAATATTGCGATGAGAAACGCCTCTCGCCCAGCGAGCGCCTGCATATTTTCACAAAAGTATGCGAGGGCGTGCAGCACGCACACCACAAAGCGATCATCCATCGCGACCTGAAGCCGAGCAACATCCTCGTGGTTGAGGTGGATGGCAAGCCGATGCCGCGCATTATCGACTTCGGACTCGCCAAAGCGATCTCTCAGCAAACGCCGGGCGGGACGCTCGTCACGCACGCCGGAGGATTCGTCGGCACGCCCGGATACATGAGCCCGGAGCAGATGGATCCGCTCGTGGCCGATGTCGATACGCGAACCGACGTCTACTCGCTTGGTGTGGTGCTTTACGAACTGCTTACCGGCGCGATGGCGCAGGATGCGAGTGAGTGGGAGGGCAAACCCTTTCATGAAGTTCTGCGGAAGATGCACGAAGAGCCGACGAGTCCGAGCACAAGACTAAGCAACGACGAGGCTGCCGCGGCCGTCGCAGAAAAACGCAGCACGGATGCGGGACAACTGGCGCAGATGCTTCACGGCGATCTCGACTGGATCACTTTAAAAGCTCTGGACAGAGACCGCGCCCGCCGGTATGACACGCCTGCGGAACTGGCGGCAGATCTCGGGCGCTATTTGCGCAACGAACCTGTGATTGCGCGGCCCCCAAGCCTGGCTTACCGGACAAAGAAATATGTTCAGCGCCACAAATTCGGAGTCACTGCCGCCACCTCTGCCGTGCTGCTGTTGATCGCCTTCGGTGTGATGCAGGCGATCGAGTTGCGGCGGATTAAGCTAGAGCGCGACCGCGCCGACCGGGTCACGAGGTTCATGACCGGCATGTTCAAGGTATCGAATCCGAGCGAAGCACGCGGCAACGCTGTCACGGCGCGCGAGATTCTGGACAAGTCCTCGAAAGACATCGACGCCGGCTTACGCAAAGACCCGGAGCTGCAAGCGCAATTGATGGAAACCATGGCACAGACCTATGCCGGGTTGGGCCTGTACGCTCGAGCGCAGGATTTGACGGAACACGCGCGCACAATTCAAAGCTCGCTGTTCGGAGGACGAAACCGCGAAACGCTGGCAAGCGAAAGCTATCTGGGCCAGCTTCTTCGCGCGCAGGGACATCTGCCGGAGGCGGAAAAGCTATTGCAAACAACAATCGAGGCCCAGCGACAGGTTCTCGGTCCCAATGATCCTGACACGCTCGCATCGATGGACCGCCTCGGTTATGTTTATGCCAATGAGGCGCGTCACGCCGAAGCTGAAGCCCTCTTCCGCCAAACGCTGAATGCAGAGCGCAAAGTGCTGGGCCCGGACGATCCTCAAACCCTGAGCACTTTGAACGAACTGGCGGAAATTCTGACGCCGCAGGGCCGGTATAAAGATGCGGATCAGATCTATGACGAGCTGATCGCGGCGCAGACGCGGACTCTGGGGCCGAACCATCCCGCAACGCTGCTATCGATGTCACACGCGGCTGAGAATCTCGAAGAAGAGGGCCGTTTTTCGGACGCTGAAAAAATCTATTCCGCTGTGATCGCGGCTCAGCAGCGTGTCCTTGGACCTGAGCATCCTCAAACTCTCAGAGCAATGACGATGCTCGCTCTCACTCTCGCGAAGGAAGGCCATTACTCCGACGCTGACAAACTCCAGAGTCGAGTCATCGAGATCAAGACCCGCGTGCTCGGGCCAACGCACACCTCCACATTGCAGAGCATGGAAATGGAAGCGCTGGCTCTAAACCGCGAGGGGCGTTACGCCGATGCCGAGAAAATATTTCACGATGTAATCGATACAGCGGAAAAGACCAATCAGCCGGCCACGGTGGCCGAGGCATGGTACAACTTTGCCTGCACTGAGGCTGCGAGAGGCCGCCCGGATGATGCCTTCGCGGACCTGGACCATGCCATTGAAAACGGCCTGATCTCGCCGGGGGAACTTTCCGCTGATCCGGAATTGCAGTCGCTGCACAGTGACGCGCGATTTGATGCAATCGTTGCCAAGGCACGCGAAACGAACAGCGCGAGGAAAAAATAGGCTGGGTTTGCTGCGGCGTGACCATGGTGCCCGTTGTTCGAGGGATGAATGCCACCGCCAACTACTACGTCACCGGTTCGACTTCGCCGTCCAATTCAGCACGATCGACATTGGAGTGGTTCCCGTCTTCAACTGCGTGTTGACCAGAAATTTCTGGCCGTCTTTGCTGACGTCATAGGTAACCTGCTCTGAGGTTGCGACCAACTCTCGTGGATTGGCTTGAAACAGCATGGCCGGGGTTCCGGCATCGAAATTCGCGCCCACGGTTACTGGCGCGGCCATGATCTTTCCATCTGGTGTGATGTAGAAAAATTCTTTCCCGTCTCCTCGCCACTTGGGTTGATCCCCGCCTCCATTCGAGATCTGCCACTTGCCGTGCGCGGCGGGGAACGAAGTCACATAGATTTCCCATCGCCCGCTTTCATTGGACGCGTACGCCACCCAATGTCCATCCGGCGAAAACCGCGCATTCTTCAGCGTTGACGATGCTTTCAAGAATTCGGTCATCTTCAGATCGGGCAAATTCAGAATCCAGAGATCCGACCCTCGCTCATAGAGGATAGATTTGCCGTCGGGAGACCAATCGTTGGGAAAGCGGTCGGGTCCATCTTGCGCGACTATTTTTTCTTCCTGCCCTCCATTGGCATCTTTCAAATACAAATCGAACTTCGCTTCGCGATTTGACCCGAAAACCACCCGGCTGCCGTCCGGACTCCACACCGGCATCGAGTCGATGGATGGATCGAATGTCAACCGTTTGGCGCTCTCGGTCTGCAGATCATAGGTCCATACGTCGGTGTTCTGGCTGGCGGGATCGGTCGTATCCGAGGACAATACTTTTCCATTCGGTGACAAAAATATATTGCCGTAAATGCCGGGTTTCAGCGCCACTCCGACGGGCTGGCCTTTGCGATCGAACCAGAGTGGTTGTGAGACGCCGTTATCGCCATTTTTTTGCGCGACCAAGAGCCCAGTGGTCGAAGCGGCAAAGACCGCTCTCGCAATGCGCGGCGAATATTGGACGTCGTTCAGAATAGGAGCCGGCTCCCCGCTCAGCTCCAATTTGTTTGGGTCGAAGCGTTGCGCAAAAAGAGTCTGATCGCGCTCAAAGACCAGGTATCCCGGCGAGGCATAGGCAGCATTGGCCTTGGTTCGGACGACCAACCGCTTACCCTTCGAATTCAGTGAGCCCACGAAAACCGAGTAGAGATCTTTTCGGCCGGTGAGGTTCATCGCCAGGTAGAGATAGTGACTTTGGTCGGGCAAAAACACGGGCCAGCGATGACTGTCTTCTCCCTGCGTTCGATCTGGGAATGTGACCTGCACCGGGGTTCCGCCGGAAGCCGAAATTCGAAAGATGCCGGTTCCCAGGAGTCCGCTCGGCGTAAACAGGATGACGCCGTCTTTATTCCACGCGCCGCCGCGGCCAGTGGGTGCATCGCATAGCGTCTGAACCGGTCCGCCCGCGAGCTCAAGCTTCTTCATCTTTCCATCGGCAAAGAATCCCAAGGAACGTCCGTCCGGCGACCAGAAGGGAAAGTTGGCGCCTTCGGTGTTGGGCAAGCTGTTGCCCGACTGCGAGCCCAATTCGTAAATCCAAAGAACACTTTTTCGTTCCGGTTCACGATAGCCAACCACCGCGACCGTGTGGCCGTTGGGAGACACGGCCACATCGCGCGAGGAGAAGGGAAGCGGCGCGGAAAAATAAGTGATTTGCTCGGCGGGTATCGAACTGCGCCACCAAATGAGGGATGCGACCAGCGCGATGGCGAGTATGCCGGCCGCGGCCCAGGCTGCGGCGTTCGAGCTTGCGGCGGTCGAGCCGGGATTTCGACCTATTCCTTCTTCCGCTCCGCTCGATTTGCGATCCTGGTGCGCATTCTGCGCAATCCACTTCAACTGCAAATTGACATCGTGCGCTGTCTGAAAGCGATCTTCAGGATTCTTGGCCAGGCAAGTATCAATCACGTACTCCAACGCCGGCGGGGTCAGTGGCTGCAACGTGGAAATTGGGTCGGGGTCTTTTTCGAGAATTGCGCTGGCCACGCTGATTTGGCTCTTGCCGGAGAACGGCCTTCCACCGGTCACCATTTCGTAGAGAACCGAGCCGAGCGCAAACAGGTCCGATCGCGCGTCGGCTTCCTTGCCTTCGATCTGTTCCGGCGACATGTATTGGATCGTGCCGATGATCGCGCCGGCTGTTGTGAGCGGAGACATCGGACTTGCTCCGCTCATGGTCTTTGCGGCCGACAACAAAGGCGCGCCTGACACTGTTCCGCCCAAGCCGGCAGCCGTTGACTTCGCTAAACCGAAGTCCATCAGCTTCGCGCCACTTTTCGTGAGCATGATGTTGCCGGGTTTCAAATCGCGATGTGTGATGCCCTGCCGGTGCGCCGCTTCCAGCGCCTCGGTCACGGCAATTCCGATTCGCAGGGCCTCGGCGATGGATAGTGGACCCTTTGCGAGTCTCTGCGAGAGCGTCTCGCCTTCGAGCAGCTCCATCACGAGGTATTCGGTGCCGTCCTGCGAGCCGACATCGTAGAGATGGCAGATATTTGGATGGTTGAGGGCGGAAATTGCCTTCGCTTCGCGCTCCATACGCTGCTTCAGTTCAGGAGAACAAGACAAGTGAGAGGCGAGAACTTTAATAGCTACGGAACGGTCGAGACGGGTGTCACGGGCACGATACACCTCTCCCATTCCCCCTTCACCAAGGGGCGATTGAATTTCGTACGGACCGAGTTTCGTGCCAGAGGTAAGCGGCATGATCGCGCGCCATTATAACTTGCGCGGTGAGCGTTGGGCGTTTAGCGTTCGGAGTAGGGGTGTCGGCTCAGGGGTATTGGAACCAGGTGGCGAGAGCGACACGGCCACAATCCGTTCGTAGGACCTACATCTAACTCACTTGGTAGTCGGCCGCTTGAGCTCGGCGACCAGTTGCTGAAATTTGGGGTCGGTCTGCAGGCCTTTGAGGTCATCATCATCCATCAGGCCATCGGCATCTTTAAAGCCGCGATTGACGGCTTCTTGCAAATACGGAAGCGCGTCATCCGGACGATCGGCTGCGGCCGCGACGCAGGCAAAGGAATACCAAACGGACCAGCGGTTCCCTTGTGCCTTGGAATCGTCCTGCTTGTCCTCCTGCTTTTGGATCGCGTCGCGAAAAAGTTTGCTGGCCTCGGGATAGCGATGCGTATGCGCCAGCGATTTGCCGAGTTCGCGTAACGCGTTCAGTGTATGCGGATGTTGCGGCCCGTGGATGCGAAGTTCGGCCTCATAGGTTGCGCGCGCCAGCTTCTAGGCTGCCCCGTAATGGCCCTCGGCATTCAAGGTTTGGGCAAGATCGGTCTGCATGTCCAGACTGCGCGGGTGCTCCGCTCCTTGAACGCGAACCGATGTCGCTAACGCTTCTCTTTGCAATTTTTCTGCTTCGCTGAGGTTGCCTTCTTTAAAGAGCACAATCGACAGGTTGATTTTTGAAACCAAGGTGTCGGGATGATCGGGTCCAAGACCGCGCGTACGAATCATCAGCGCTTCGCGGGAAAGCTTTTCGGCTTCCGGCAAGTGACCCTCTTCGATCAGCAGGGAGGAGAGGTTCTCCATGGTATTCGCCGTGGCCGGATGCTCAGGCCCCATCACTCTTTGGTCGGCGGCTAAGATTTCGCGATTCTGCGCCTCCGCCTCGGAGTAGCGGTCCTCCGACTTGAGTACCAATGCCAGATTCCCCATCGACAGGAGAGTTCCGGGGGCATCTGGACCCAACACGCGACGGTCGAGTGCGACCAACTGGCGATCTTCTTGTTCAGCGTCGGCATAGCGCGCCAGATTCCACAGTGCGGAAACCAGGTTGGTGCGCGCTCGCAGCAGTTGCTCATTTTCCGCTCCCAGCTTGCGCATCCCGATCTCGATCACTTCGCGTTCGAGTTTCTCTTCCTCGTCGTAGTGGCCTTGCAGCCCTCGCACCGCAGCCCAGCGATCCATAGTCTCGAGAGTCAGCCGGTCTTCGGTTCCCAGAACACGTCGCTCGCCTTCCGCAGCCTGGCGAAGCATCTTCTGGGCTTCGTCATAGTGGCCCTGGTAGGCCAAATCGACACCCACCTGACCCTCGGATTCGAGCGTCTTCGGATCATTCGGCCCAAGCAGGCTGAGACGGGAGTCAAGGGCGCCCTTTGCCAAATCGTAGGCCCGAGAATACAGTCCCAGACCTGCATAGGTGCGCGACATGACCGACATCATCTGCGATTGAACTTCGGGGTCTTTCGACAGACCGGTCTTTATGTCTTTTGACGACTTATCGAGAATTTCGCGGGCCGTGATGGTGTTGCCGCGCGCTTCGCTGGGATTTGAGATCTTAAACATCCCGGTCATGAAGTCGGTGATGCGCGTGGCTCGATCCCGTTCGCGGGTGGCGCGGTTCAATACGGACACCGGTTTCTTCGATATGGTCGGCCCGGCAACCAAGACGCAGGTCGCAGTCGGCACGGCCGAGGTGTGGTCCATCAATTCCAGCAGCCAGATCGACATGTATGACACAGCCGCCGAGGAATGGATCCAGGTTGACCCATCCGCGGCCCTGACCGAAATCGCAGCCGGCTCCAATGGCAACATCTGGGGATTGAACTCCGGAGAGGTTTATCTCTATTCGACCAAGAAACCAAAACAGTTCAACCTGGTCGAACCGCAGCCACCCGAACCCAGCGCAATTCTTCGTGTCAGCTCGGCGGGAACGGGCGTATTCGTCTTGGCACCTTGCGGGCTGGTTTATAAGTACTAGAAAGGATCATGCCGATTCGCCGGGAAGCCTACGGGCTCTGCAAAACGGAGCCCCTTTTTTTTTGCCGAAGATGAGGCGATTGGCTCGCGCTTTCCGCCTAAAAGTAACGGGATCATACGCAGCGCCTGGGCGACGCTCGGACCGGGAAGGCCGACGACTGCAACGCTACCGGCATCCGGGGTAGGATTCGGTTCGCGAAGCCATCGATCTGAGGAGCCTTACGTCACACCCAAGTCACAATGGATGGAGTGTGCAATAGAGGCGTGATGTAAATCCCTGAAAGAATGGAGCCGACGATCGGACTTGAACCGATGACCTGTCGATTACGAATCGACTGCTCTACCAACTGAGCTACGTCGGCTTTCGGCGTTCACTTAGTTTAGCAAATTGTCCGCACGATTCCGCCCGGAGCTGTGCCTGCTTGCACTCCAGTGCCGGTCTCGCCTAGAGCCAGCACGAATCGCCGGACAAAACACGAATCGAGCGGGAAATATGATTGTCGCTCCGAACAATCCGCGTAAGTCCGCGGAGAAGAAATCCCCGCAATTCACCTCCGGCTGATCCCCCGCTCCGTCACCAGATAAACCGCAAAGCTCCCCAACCAGTGCCCGCCTTCGTAGTGGGCTCCGGTCACGGCCGCGAGCCCGGCGTGTCGATGCGCCCCGGCGGCGGCTATGATCGCCGGGAGCCGCGGGTCGCCTTTGGGCAAGCCGGAGGCGA
>JBAWAI010000466.1:0-9303 GCA_049589215.1 Terriglobales bacterium
CACGCCCGGATTCGCCAGCATGTTTCGCAATCGCCACCCCATCGCCAGCTCCGCGTCCGCCAAGTGCGCTACGATCTCGGCGATTGACCACTTTTCAGGTGCAGGACGCCGGATCAACTCCTCGGGCGCGACATCGCGCAGACGCCGGTCGAGCTGCGATGGGGTAGCTTGTTGGACGCCGATGGGCTCCTCATCGCCAAGATAGCTCAGGACTCGAGTTCGGTATGCTTCGAAGGTCTCCGCCATTGGTTCTCCCGATTCTTATGCCGCTGAATCCGACTTCTTCTTTGCGTTGAGTGCTGGTAGGAGAAGTTTCAGAAGCGCTTCATCGGAGAACGGGTTCTGACCTGAGATCAGTTCGCGATCTTGAAGGACGTAGCTCGACCATGGAGCGAGCACACTTACGTCACCGCCCGCCGTGCTGAGGGCGAAGTCTGGGTAGAAGAGAACCTTGCCGCCAATTTCGAGGGGCTCGCGCTGCTGCTCTTCGGCTGTCGAAAAGATGGTCATTTTATATCCAGCGTATATCCAGCCTTGGGCCTTGGCGCGCGCTCCAGCGGCATCGCCCGCACTCAGCGCGGCAACAAACTCCTTTGAATTCGGAAGAGCCGAGAGAAGGGAAATCGGGCCATGGCAGAGCACTGCCGTAGGCTTGGATGTTTCATGAAAGTGCCTCATCACGGTGCCAGCGTCGGGATCATCGAGAAGATCGATCATCGGTCCATGGCCGCCGGGGACGAAAACGGCGTCATATTGATCGAGGCCGGATGTGATGACATCCGAGATGCGGGATGGATCTCGGAGGCCAGTCAGGCCGTCGCGGAATAACATATAGTCCTCAAGCTTGGCCGCGTCCCCGCCGAAGAAACCGGCGACCTCTGAATTCACATCCACTTGGGGCGTATTGCCTTTGGGGTTGGCGAAGGTGATTTCGTAGCCCTCCTTCATGAGGGCGCGAACCGGAACCGTGAGCTCGTTGAGGTAGTAGCCAGCGCCCTTATAAACCTTGCCATCTTTCAAGGGCAAACCGCGACCGCTCGAGACCAGTACCAGCACTTTTCCTTTTGGTGCCATTTTGTTCTCCTTATTTCTGCCTGCTGCAGATTAAGCCTGGGCGGAAGGAAAAAACAATTGGACGAAGGTATTGCGCGACGGCTTGGTATCGTTTGCGGCTGGTTGTCCAATGGATCGCGGGCTCGACGTCCTCAAAATGAAAATTCGAGCGCCGGTGTGGTAACAGCGCAGTGTGGTTCTGCGGGAGGCGCGGATGGGTTGATTGTTATTTCGAATTCGCGCCGAACCAGGAGACCGGATATTGCTATCGACATTGATCGATTCGTTAGAATGGACAGTATTCCAGTGCGGCAAATTTGCCGATCTGGCGGGAGATATGTATGGACGATCAAGTGCAGTTCTATAAAGCGAAGCTCCAGTACGAAATCGACCCCTGGGATTTGAATGAAGCCCTGGGGCGAGGAGACAAGATCCTTCTTGTCGATACGAGGTCGCCGGAAGTCTATGAGAGAAGCCACCTTCCCGGGGCGGTCAATATCCCACATCGAACGATGAGTACGACAACGACGGCACATCTGGATAAAGGGGCTCTGGTGGTTACGTATTGCGATGGAATTCGATGCAATGGCTCGACCAAGGGCGCGCTGAATATGGTCCAGCTTGGATTCCGCGTGAAGGAGTTGATTGGCGGTATCGACTGCTGGCGTTTCGATGGTTATCCGGTTGACGGTTTGGAACCTGTGCAGCCGAATGGTTCTTGCGGCTGCGCATGATCGGAGCCCAAAACCGGGTCAGAAGGAACGGTCACTAGTTCCGGTTCATTGAAATTGGGCAACGCTCTGTCTGTATGCGGTTACCTCCGAGGTGCGTGAGAACCGGACAATGCCGTTGATGTAGCTTATGCCCCGGGAAATCCGAACATCAACCCAACCTTGATTTATCTGGCTTTGGCTGCCGCCTGCTCGATCAACTCCGCCACTTCTTTCGGGTGAGACAGCATGGCCAGATGATTGGCCGGTACGGTGATCGAAGTTGCCTTGATGGTCGCTGCTTCGTCCTTCTCGAGTTGCCGCGGAATCGCCCGGTCGTTGCCCGCGATCAGGGCCCATGAGGGTTTGCTCTTCCACGCAGCAGTCGTGACTGTGGCTCCGAAAACAGATGACGACGTTTGGCCCGGTGTCGCTGTGAGTATCTGCTGCTGCCCGTTCGAGAGGTCCTGCGCCATGTCTTCAGCAATTCCTTTTGGAGTCGCTGTCAGAAAACCCTGAGCGTCGGGCCGGAGCTCGCTACCCAGCGGAGCGGGCGGATACGGTTTGCTGACGGAATTGATGGATTCACCATCCCCGGGCGCGAAGGCCGCAATGTAGACCAACCCGACAACCTTTGGATCATTCCCCGCTTCGGTAATCACCACGCCGGCGTAGGAATGGCCGACCAGTATTGCCGGTCCGTCCTGCAAAGCGATGATGCGCTTCGTGGCCGCTACATCGTCGGCCAGCGAGGTCAAAGGATTCTGCACAGCGACGACATGAAAACCTTTCGCCTGGAGGAGCGCGATCACTTGGGACCAGCACGATCCATCCGCCCAGGCGCCGTGAACCAAGACGATGTTTTTGACCCCCTGCGGGGAGTTTGCCTGGGCGAATCCTATCGTGCCGAGTCCAGACAACGCGATCAGCATCGTGGCTGCGATTAAACCGGTTCGGTACACTTGCGAGAGTTTCATCTCTGTCTCCTCGTTAAATTTCCTGTCGCGATTAAGCCAGAACAACCTTGGCTGCGCAATTGGACGATGGTATCGGCAATACTTCACTGCCATCCCCTCGGGAAACGAAGACGAGAAGAAACGGTTATCCGGCTAGATTGTGAGCTTTCTGCGCTCGTTCACGCGACTCCCGGCGCGACTGCCTCTCGTTTTGCTGGTAGAAGCGCTAACAGGACAGCTCCGATCACGAGGACTACGATCACATCAGCAAAGTTCCTGTGGACGCCGTGCATCCACGCTTCCACGGTTTGAATACCCATCACAGTGCCATGGGAGATGTTCCACCAAGCTGCCAGAGCAATCGTCGAGCGATGCTCAGACGGTCTTCTTGCGGCTATGAGTAGAAAGACCCCGACCGGAATAAAAAAGCTCAGAAACATCGGTCCGCACTCGCTCTTCCCCTGCAAAAGCCAGCTGGAATGCCACAGATCCAAATATAGAAAATAAGTTGGGGCCAGATTGAACAGCCCCACGATCACCAGGATGATCTGTGTCAGGCGTTCTCTTGTTTTTGTCACATTGACCTCATTATTTGAGCGAGCCATTACGACATGCGGACAGTCCCAACCCCTGACCAATTCCACGCCTGCCAGATGATGATCGAGGTGGCCACAGTTTCGATCGTTGCGAAGAATAAGTAACAAGGAAGAGCGGGCGTCCTGCCCCATCCGATCAGAGGCGGAATGAAGGTCAGGAAACCGTTTACAAGGGTCAGAATTGTACCCGCGATGATATTCGCCAGCCGGTTCGCTCTAAAGGGAAGTAGTCGACAGGCCACAATCATGGCGATGGGTATTTCCATCAAGACCGATGAAGCCATAAGAACCCATGGTGAGAAATGCGGGGCATCGGACAGATTTGGCGAGCCAACAATGGCAAAGAGGGCAGTACAGTCCGCATACAGGTAGTTCAATAACGCGAAGAGCCAGAATAGAGACAACCGCTCCTTTGTGTCGTGCATGTTAGCCTCCTACGAAAGAGCAATGCAGGATGTGAGTTGCGCTCCTGCTCCGTACTGCGCATTTGAAGCACATTTGAGCACTCTGGGAATACGGGCGAGAACATCAAAAGGATTCAGGAGTACGAGGGAAGCTTCTTGTTCGCGTTTGGGCGGAATGAAGGGCTAGCTTTGATGTTTCGCCAATCATCGTTGTCGCGCATATCCTCAGTAGACTGTTCTTAATACCGGGCAACACCAATCTGGCAACTGCATTTCTTGCGTCTTTTTTGTGCACCCATCCGTATTACGAGTATGGTGGGGGCGACCGCACTATCGCTGGAGGGGCTTGTGGCAGTGGATGCGGATGTGGTCCGGCTTCGCCGAGGCGACTTGGACGCCCTCTCGGAACTGATTACCCGGTACCAGAATCGGCTGTATCGGTACCTGCTGCGTATCGTGCGGCATCCCGCCGAGGCGGAAGACCTGTTCCAGCAAACATGGTTGAGAGTGGTTGAGAAGATTAGCTCTTTTGATGCAAGCCGCAATTTTGACGCCTGGCTGTTCACGCTGGCGCGCAACCTGGCGATCGATCACTTGCGCCGGATTCGTCCGCAGAGCCTGGACGAGCCGCTCGCAAACAGCTGGCATAACGAAACCGCGGCGGACCGGATTCCGAGTAAAGACCACTCGCCGCTCGATCACGCGCTCGAGGCCGAGCGCCGAACGGAGATCAGCGCAGCGATGGCAGGGCTGCCGATGTTGTATCGCGAAGTGCTCACACTGCGGTTTGAAGATGAGATGAAGATTGAGGAAATCGCGCAGGTTACAGCGGTTCCTTTATCAACGGTGAAGTCGCGGCTGCGACGTTCGCTGGAACAATTGCGTTACGCGCTCGAGGCGCGGTACTCCGGAGGTAGATGGCAATGAGCGAGCACGACAAGATTCGAGAGCTGCTGGCGCTGGCCGCAGCCGACGCGCTGACGAGCGCAGAAGAAAAGCAGGTTGCAGAGCATTTGCGGTCGTGCGTCTCCTGCTCGAACGAATTAGACGCTTGGCGGCCGATTGCGAGCGAACTTCGCCGATTGCCGACGCCGCAGCCTTCTTCGTGGCTGGTGCAGGCCACTCTGGCGCGTGCGGAGGCGAAGCTCACCGAACAGGCCGAGCACGATTGGAACCACCGCCTAATGATTATTGTCGTGGCTTTTGCGTGGCTGCTGACGATTGCGAGCTGGGCGGTTTTCCATTTTGTGAGCGGACGCCTCGGCAGCTTGCTCGAGCCGCAGTTCAGCTCTACGTGGATCAGTTTTGCCGCGTTCACCGCGCTAGGGTGGCTCGCGGGAGGGGTAGCCGCAGTGATGCTGGCACTCCGGCAGCGCGGCGAAAGGAGGCTGGCATGAGCCGCTTCACAAAGGAATTGAGCGTGATTCCAAAGGCAGCGTGGATCGTTGCATGGCTCGTCAATTTGTGCTTCACACTGCCGTTGTTCCTCTTCCTGGCACCAACGGATCGGGAGATAGGCAAATGGCCGAGCTGGGGACAAGCGCTGTTAGTGTGCGCGATGTTCCTGTTCGTGATGGCTCTGGTTGCGCTGATCGGATACATCTACGGCGACGCGAAGCGGCGGCAGATGCGGTACGTGATGTGGACGCTGCTGGCGATCTTCGTTCCTCATGGGATTGGGATGATCTTGTACTTCATTCTCCGCGACCCGCTGCCGAAGGCGTGCCCCGGCTGCGGGCATGTCGAAAAGGCAGGATTCCCATTCTGTCCGCGCTGCTGTGCTTTGTTGCAGCCAACGTGCTCGAAATGCGGTAAGCCCGTTGACCCGACTTGGGCGAATTGCGCGCATTGCGGACAGCAACTGCCCGATCCGGCGACGCGAGCTACTCAAAATCCCTCTGTAGCGACGTAATGCCGTGCGCTTTCGCGATTTGCGGTCCGAGATTAACTCGTTTCGGGGGCTGGAAGAAAGCGCTAATCTATTTTGCGACGAAGTACTCACCCCGGTGAAGCGGAGCATCGATGTTTTGAAACTTGAACGGCAGCGTCTGGTACCGCCAAAGTTGTGGGCCTGATTGAAGTTGATAATGCACGTGTGGCCCGGTTGCGTCCCCCGAGTTCCCCAACGTTCCAATTACTTGGCCCGCGGCAACCCTGTCCCCTACTTTGACCGTGACTGACCCTGGTTGCATATGCGCCATCAGACTGTATTCCGAGTTGCCTTGGTCGATGACCACGCAATTTCCGTCATACGCCCTGACCGGGTCATGGAGTGCTTTGTACCAATCGTCGTCGGGTTCCTTTCCCGGGATCGGGTTCGTGGGTACGTCGTTGCGGGCATAGACCACGGTTCCAGCCGCCGGCGCAAGGATCTCGCGGCCATAGCCCGCATCCGCTGCATTCTCGTTGACGTCGCTAATCTCCCCATCGTTCTGATCCAAGCCGTCCAAATCGATGCCAAAGCCATTGGAAAAATCTTTGTGGCCGCCGCTCGTGATCCAGTCATTCCCCACATATCCATGACCACGAAACGGAACGATGAGCGCTGTCTTCTGTTGGTAGTAGCCAATCGGAATCCTGAGCATCTGTTCCGCCCGATGGCCCTTCGCATCAGCGACTGTTAGCCGGATAGCTGCGGAGTCAATCGCCAACGGTTGGGGATGGCGAAAGTAAAAGCAAACGTCAAATGCTTCGGGCAGCGTAAACGCACGCGTCGGCGACGCGAGCGGGGTGTCCGGCTCGATCCGAAACCTTGTGTTTTTGATCTGTGCCAGCATCTCAGTCGTCCAATCCTGCCGCTCGACGATAAAACCGGCATTTGAGAGTTCCACGCTGGCGGAGACCGGGGTGAGCGCGCAATCGGTGGAACAAATCACGGCAATATCGAAGACGAATGATGACGTTTTGATATTTCCTGGATCGTCTACTTTGTAGACAATTGCCGGAACGACCTGCAGGTGGGCGGCGGGTTGACCGGCCCATGTAAGTTGGACGGCCAATAAGCACGCAGATACAACTAAAAGCAGCGGAACTCGGCTCATGTCAGCGCACCTGCTACAGTGCAATGCAGGACATGTTACTGCCGTTGCTAAGCCAGCGGCCCAGCTTTGCGGATTTTTCTGTCACTGTTTCAAGTAGCGGAGCGCAACCCATCCTGATTTAAAAAATTTTGACTCAACGAGTTTCAGGTGCAACCTCTCCCGCAGGCTGACATTTTCCATCAACCGTCTCCCTTCTCCCGCGATGATTGGCGCAACGACAAAACGATATTCGTCAACCAGACCAAGCGCAATAAGCTGCGAAGGAATATCTACACCACCGACCAAGATATCTTTGCCTGGTTCCTGCTTCAGTCTAACTATTTCATCGTGAAGGTTGGTACGAACAATTCTCGTTCCATCTTCAGCGCTGGCCAATGATCGTGAAAAAACAACCTTCTTCTTGGAGACAAAGGCCTGAGCAAATTCGATATCCGCTTTCGTCTCGGACGAGCTTTTTGCGACATCAGGCCAATAAGGAACCATCAATTGATAGGTCTTACGACCATAGACGAGCAGGTCAGCATCATCTCGCAAGAGGCGCACAAAATACTCAAACGTATCTTCATCGGGTTTGAATTTGGTGTGGTCGCAGCAGCCGTCCAGGGTAATGTTGATTGCGTAGATTACATTTCTCATTCGATTGTTTGAGGCAACAATAGAAGATGCTCCGCTTTCGCGGAATCCGAATTGTAGCAACATCGCAGGCCGCTTCGAGCCAAGAATTACGCGCCTTATGTCCAACGCGGTTGATGTAGCTTATGGCTGCGGGAATCCGAACATCAGCCATGACTGATTGGCTACCCAATGCGGGTATAGCTTGGTCATCTGATCGAAGAGGTCCTGGTCGGACTTCGCGGTTTTCTGGAGGCGGTCGAAGTCTTGCAGGTAACGCTTGGTGTCCTGGATGGTCGAGGGAGAGTCGGGTGCGCCCGTCTTCTTGTGGCCGGCTACGACTGTCGTCGGATTAAGTGCCGCTAAGCGGTCGAGCGCCGCGATCCAATTCTTTCGGCTCTCGGGAGTGGTGTCGCCGACGTACACGCGGCATTGGTTGTAGACGACGTCGCCGGCGACGATGAGGCCGATCGATGGGACATATAAGGAGGTCGAATCGGGACTATCGGTGCGGCCCTGCTTGATGATGCGCAATTCCTGGCCCTCGAGAGTGAACGTGTCTTGCTCGTAGGGTTCGGGTGGAACCAACTTAGTGGGCACTTGCCCTGGAAACATACGGCGGGCTAGCCGTTCTACCGTGGGAGTGAAAGACGGTTGCATGGCGCTTAGCGCGTCGGGCGTTGCGATCGCGCGAGCGGCCGGGAAGCGGTCGAGCAGAATGCTGAGACCGTAGAAGTGGTCGAAATGGGCGTGCGTAATATAGATGGTCTCGAGGTTGCGGTTGTGGAGAGCGACCCAATCGGCGAGAGCATTGGCCTCAGCCACTGTGCCCATTGCGTCGACCAAGACGGCGTCGTACTCGCCGAAGATTAGAGTCGAGGTGATGGGGTCAAAGGCGAGCGGTTCGCCGAAGGGCTTGGGCCGCTCGCCGACCATCGCCTTTCCCGGGGCGGTGAAGACGTTCATGCTTAGTTTGGCTGATTCGGGTTTGTTTGACGCAGATGTGTTTGACGCAGGCGAGTTCGGGGCTACGGACGGAGTCACGCGCGGGGTCTTCTTCGGTGCATTGGTGGCGGCCATTTGATACTCCTTCGCGACGCGGGAGCGAGTGACTGATTAGGACAAGACTGGCAGAAGCGCGACGACGAATCCATTGGACGAACGTATCAGTTGTGGATTGGCCTCGTCGACTTGCAAGTGCCGTCGCAGAATGTGGCCTAAATATCAAAGTCTAGCAATATTCAACGTCTCGATTGGAGATTGCCCAGAGAGGCGCACGGCTTGAGGCGCTGAACCTTGAGAACTGGTGGGAAGCGCCTGGAGCGCGGCGAGGGATCGCCGCAGAATTTGTAAGGCGAATAGGAATGGTGGAGGCGGCGGGAGTTGAACTAATCACTATGTTGACAGCACGTAAGTTATTGATTCCAGGAAGTGCCACAAGGGCTAAAAAGGCCTAATTGCCCGATCGATTGTACGTTTATTGTACGAAAATGCTTCCGACCTAGTGTCCGGCAGACCCAGATAGCGACGACAGTATCCCATAGATTCGTCGGGCTGGATCGAGAAAAAAACACCTAGCTTCCGCAGATACCGCAAACCCCACCTCGCCATTTCCTTGCTACGCCTGCTCCAACTTCCGGGTTGCCCGTCAACCGGGAGAAATCACTGTGTAAGCCCGTGGCACATTACGGTTCGCCTATTGCGCGTCCAAGTGGGTTTCGGGTTTCCTCCGCCCCGTTGGAATTCAGGTCGCTAGAGGGATGGCCGGGTCCAGCACGCGCAGCAGGAGCAGACTTTGGTCATCCTGCTGCAGACCATATTGTCGCACCTCGCGCATGATGAGATCCCAAATCTCCGGCAAGGCTTTGGTAGCGTGTCGCGTCAGTAGTTCTTGTAGGCGGGTCAGGCCAAATTCTTCATCCCTGGCATTG
>JBAWAI010000467.1:0-2116 GCA_049589215.1 Terriglobales bacterium
AGGCGACCCTTCGCTCAACCATCCTACGCCCGCTTACAGCGTAGACTCAATCTCAAATCCCCAAGCCTCAAGCAACGGCTCCGGAATGTACTTCGAGTTCTTGTTGCGGCGAGCCCATTCCCGCAGCCGGGTCGACCGCAAATACTGGTCGGGAGACAGCTTATACTCGTGTACGACCTGCTCGAACTCGGTGATCGTGGGGGTGACGGGCCCAATCGGCTCAGGCTTTCCCCAATTCGGGTTTCCACGTCGCTTTGCCATGAAGAGTTTGCCCCTTATCAGTGAAATGACGACTTTTGCTGTATAACCTACTGAGTTTGATTCCCAAAAGCCCCGAGGGGATTCATCATAAAGAAGGAAGTGTGACCGCGTACCAGCACTCCCAGCACTCATGGAAGCTATTGATAATATTGGGTTTCCCTGAATTAGTCAACAATAAAATGGGCCCCTTCGTTACCACTCCGCCATCCCCTTTGTAAACAGTTACTTGCAGGCCATCCCTTTAGCACAAAAGTGGGGGCTCCCGCTGGCGGCCCAGCGTCCTGTAAGTTTTGGCTTTCTCTACTCCATATCGGCAAGAACGTTCGAAGAGTCGAATCCCGCATTCAAAATGTGCGCCAGCCGACGGAGGTGACCAGCGTAACCCAATGGACCACCAATCGGATTGACCCCTGTCTACTCAGAGACATACAGTCAACTGTGGGAGTATTCCGTTCCCGGAGCCCCACGGGATCGATCAAACGAATCGACCTCACCGAGCGGCATCGACAACCCTCTGAGAGTCGGCTCGCAACACCGGAGTGGACCCGCGAAAATGAATCTGAAGTCGCTACTGCTGAGCTCGGATGAAAAGACCGTGCGCGTTCTGCGCCGCGTACTCGGCGATCTCGAGATCAGCATCGAGCACTGCACCGGTTCCGACGCCGCCCTGCGCCGCATCACCCGCCAGCGTTACGAAGCCATCGTCGTCGATTGCTCAGATCGCGAAAATGCCGCCAATGTTCTGCGTGCTACCAAAGCCGCTCCCGTCAACAAACGCGCCCTCTCCATCATCCTCGTCGAAAATAACGTTGGCCTCAAGGGCGGCTTCGAAATGGGAGCCCATTTCGTCCTCCACAAACCTTTAACCGTCGAACGAGCCAAAGCCAGCTTCCGTGCTGTCCGCGCTCTCATGAAGAGCGAGCGCCGCCTCCAGTTGCGTGTGCCCATCGAGCTTTCCATTGACTGCATTGGCGCCAGCCATTACCCGGCCCGCACCTTCGATCTGTGCGAAGGCGGAATGGCCATCCAGTTTACCGGCCGCAAAGCTCGCGAAGCCTCACTCCGCTTCGTGCTCCAACTGCCCGGCATCGACGCGAAAAGCCATCCGGAAAAGCTTGAACTCCCCGGCGAACTCGCCTGGGAAGGCGATGAATCCCGCGCCGGCGTCCGCTTCAAAGACCTCACTGACAGTCAGCGCAGCGCCCTCAGGAAATGGCTCGCCAGCCGTCTGCCCGAGACCGAACCCGACGATCCGCCCGTACTCTGCCGCCTCAAGGAAGTCAGCGACGCTGCCTGCTATCTCACCACCAGTTCCCCGTTCCCAAAGTTCAGCCGCGTCATTCTCTCACTGCCAAACGCCAGCCCGGCAATCCACGCGGGCGGGGTCGTTCGTCTGGCACACCCCGAGTTCGGCATGGGCATTGAGTTTCTCCATTCCACTCCGGAGCAGAAAGAATACGTAGGCCGCATCGTCGAAGCCATGCGCGATGGCGGCGACTCCTTCGATCTCCACGTCGAACCCGATGGACTCGAAACCGGCCAGGAAGAATCGCCCATCGTCCCCCATTCGCCCGCCGAAGACGCCCTCGTCCATCTCTTCCGCCTGCAAGCCAGAGCCCCGGTAGAAGTCTTCCTGGAACACCTCCACCAGCGCCAGCCCCAGGAATCACGCTAGAAACAGGTCTCAGCCCTCAGCTCTCAGGTCTCAGGTCTCAGGAAAAGCAAAACCCGAGGCCCAAGAGCTAGGTGCTAAGACCTAAGCGCTAGGTGCCAGGAGCCAGGTGCCGAGTGTTTAACCCCGGGTTTTCCTGACACCTGACACCTGACACCTGAGACCTCCCCTGCCCTATCTACC
>JBAWAI010000468.1:0-9545 GCA_049589215.1 Terriglobales bacterium
TTCACGCTCAAGCTCCATAACAGCGGCCATGAGCGTTTCGGGAACATAGCGGCCGCCATAGGCTCCGAAGCGGCCAGCGGCGGGAGCGGACTTTTTGCCCGTCTTCGCTTTGACTTTGACTTTGGCTTTGGCTCCGGCTTCGGCTTTGGCCCTGGTGTTGGTTACGGCGGTGAGGCGCGGTTTGAAATTTGAGGTTGCGGTCGCCATGGTTTAGTTGCTCTCGTCCGTTTTTTCGAGAGCGCGCACGGCTTGAATAAAAGCGCGGACTTTTTTCGGATCTTTCAGGCCCGGCACCCGCTCGACTCCAGTGGAAACGTCGATGCCCCAGGGATGCAGCGTGTGAATCGCGTCCTCGACATTGCCGGGATGAAGCCCACCGGCCACGATGAGTTTGCTGATGCTGTTGATCACGCCTGCCCAGGGCTGTACGCGTTCCCAATCGAAGGTCTTTCCGGTGCCGCCCATTTCACCGGCGGTCGAGGAATCGAGCAACACGCCGGAGACCACACCCGGACGGAAGCCGTGAGTTTCGCAGAACAGGTCTCCATTTTTGGCGACGTGAATTTTGTGGACACGCTTGCCCTTGTAGGCTTCGTCGGGCTCGACGAGCCCCTCGGCGACCGGATCCCAATTGACGGGCTCTTCGGCGGGCTTGTCGAAAATCTGGGCGGCAAAGGAACGAAGAATGGTGGGCCGGCCCGATCCATTGGCGAGGGCCTTGAAGAGCGATTGAGCGAATGCCTTGTCTTCGCGACCGTGCAACTGCACGGCGGTGAGACCGGCGAGCTTGACGGTGTCACGCACCTGCTCGACGGGATGGTTGACGAATACGCCCACTTTTTGAATCTGCGGCGGCAGTTTCTTGACGATCCCTTGCGCCGCTTCAGCCGTCATGTGACGAGGACTCTTCGGATAGAACACAAAACCGATGGCGTTCGCTCCCGCATCCGCGGCAACCAGCGCATCGTCAAGGTTCGTAATCCCGCAGATTTTGATCCAGGTCATAAAGGCGCTGTCAGCTCTCAGTTCTCAGTAACAACATACTAACTACTTACCGCTACCTTCACTTCTTCCATCAACTTCGCTAGTGCCTCGCCGGGCCTTTCTTGTTTCATCAGCGATTCGCCGATTAAGAAGGCGTGGTAGCCGGCAGCTTTTAGCCGCGCCAGATCTGCGCCGTTGTGAATTCCGCTTTCGGCCACGCGGATGACACCGGACGGAATCTTCGGGGCGAGGTCGATGGCGGTGTCGAGGGAAACTTCGAACGTGCGCAGATTGCGGCTGTTAATGCCGATCAGATCACAACCGGCATCGAGTGCGCGCTGCAACTCATGCTCGTCATGCGCTTCGCAGAGGATGTCGAGATTACGGGAGCGAGCGCTCTCCGCGAGCGTTATGAGTTCTTTTTGGCTGAGCGCGGCCACGATGAGCAGAACGGCGTCCGCCGAATTAGCGCGCGCCTCGACGATTTGAAATTCGTCGACGATGAAATCCTTGCGCAGACACGGAATGGAAGTGGCGGCCGATGCTTCGCGCAGATACTCGATGGATCCCTGAAAAAACTGGACGTCGGTGAGGACGGAAAGCGCGGCCGCGCCCGCCTGCTCGAGTTCACGAGCCAGGAGTGACGGCTGAAAGTCAGTGCGGATCAAGCCTTTTGAGGGCGACGCTTTCTTCAGTTCAGCGATGACGGCGATTCCGTCCGCGGAAGCGCGCCGCAGGTGCCGGCGAAAACCACGGGGCGCGTGCTGCTCGGCGGCATGCTCAAGCGCGCGCAGATCGACGCTGTGGCGCCTTTCGGAAAGACGCTGACGCGTGGCCGCGACGATCGATTCGAGGTTGGCGGGCATGGGCGCAAATGCAATTATACGGAAGGCTACACGAATGAGCGCGGTGCCGGGAGTAATGGGAGGCGCCGCGGTTGCGTGCTTCTCCTTACCGATGCGCAGGCCGATGAGCGTGGCAGGCGGAAGAGCGACCCAGACTTTCGGGGATCGTGGGCCTACTATATAGCCAAGCGAATTCAGGCTCATGTCCCAGTCTCCAAATCCAGCCGCGGCGCAGCAAGTCGCGCCTCTGCTTGCGTTGGCAACTCAGTTTCTGAGGGCTGGACGACCGGCCGACGCGATCGCTCCTTTGCGCGATGCGGCGCTGCTCCAGCCATCGAATGCCGCCATTTTGCACGATCTCGGGCTTGCTTGCCTTGAGGTCGGACTCCTGCCGGATGCCGTCGCGGCATTGCAGCGGGCCGTCGCCAGTAACCCGCGGTATGCCGATGCATACTTCCGTCTGGGAATTGCTTTGGAGAAGCTCGGCGACATACGCGGGGCACTCGGCGCCTATGACCGCGCGACCCAGTTGCTTCCGACGCTGACGGAAGCATGGTTCCGCGCCGGCGCGCTAGCGTTCACCCTTGGACATCGCGACGAGGCGGTTGAGTGTTTCCGCCGGGCTGCGGCGGCTGGGGATCGAAACAACTTCGGCCGACTTGGCAGGGCGCGGGCGCTGCTGATCGAGGATCGCAATCAGGAAGCTGAGCAGGCATTGCGAGAGACGCTGGTGGCCGATCCCACGAACGGCATGGCGTATGAACTGCTGGGCAACCTGCTCTCTGAGTTGGGCCGTTTCGACGAGGCCCGCGCATGCTTCGAACGCGCGATCGCGATCTCGCCGATGCTGGCGGGAAGCTACTACGATCTGGTGCGGTGCCGACCCGTCACCGGTAGTGATGGCGGCCTGCTGCAATCGATGCAAGCGGCCGTCGCGACGCCGGGACTGGAAGACGGGCAACGCCTGCGGATTCACCTCGCGATCGGCAAGGCGGCGGAGGATCTTGGCGACTACAGCCTCGCCATGCGGCATTTCGACGCCGCTGACACTGTGCGGCGGAGCGCTGCGCCGTTCGACTCGGCCGCGTTCTCCAGCGAGATCGACCGGCTGATTGCGCGGTTTACACCCGAAGTGATCGCGCGGGCGGCTGAAGCCGGCAGCTCCGATGCGACTCCGGTGCTGATCATCGGCATGCCGAGGTCGGGCACGACTCTGGTCGAGCAGATCGTCTCCATGCATCCAGCAGTCGAGGGCGGCGGCGAATTGAATTTCTGGAACGAACGCGGAGCGGCATGGCTTGCCAAGGAAGTGATAGGCGAGGAGTTTATGGCCAAGGAGTTTTTGGCCAGGGCGGCGGCCGATTATCTTGGCGTGTTGCGCCGGATCGCGCCGGCGGCGGTGCGCGTTACCGACAAGATGCCGTTCAACTTTCTTTGGGCGGGGCTGATCCACATGGCGTTTCCGCAGGCTACTTTTATTCATTGCCGGCGGGCGGCGGTTGATACGGCGCTTTCAATTCATCAAACTCATTTCCATCCGACGCTGGCGTTTCCAACTGGAGGCGCGGAACTGGTCGCTTATTTTTATAGTTACCAGCGGCTTATGGAGCACTGGCGGCGGGTGCTGCCGGCGGATCGGTTGATCGAGGTGGACTATGAAGAGCTGACGAGCGCGCCCGAACCGCTGATCCGGCGGGTCATCACGGCTTGCGGATTGGCGTGGGATGACGCGTGCCTGCGGCCGGAAGCGAATCCGCGGGCGGTGAAGACTCCCAGTAAGTGGCAGACACGACAGAAGATATACCGCACCTCGGTCGAGCGCTGGCGGCGCTACGAGCCCTGGCTGGGGCCGCTGCGGGCGCTGGTGGATGAGAAGTAGGAACGAATGCTCCACGTGGAGCAATTGACTTTTTTGTATGTACGATATTGTTATGACATAGGCGAACGGACTGCGAAGAAATAAGGTTGGTTTGCCGAGCCGTCGTAAAAATGGGCGAATCGGGGATTTGGAATGCGTTACTTACAGCGAAGTATGCAGGGGTAAATGACTTACTCGTTTTAGTGGGCTTCTTTTTCTGTGGTGGATACTGACCCAGGTTAGCGTCCAAAGAACGGACGCGAACCTGGGGCACCAGGCGGGACGGTGGAGGCATTCTGTGAGAAATTTGGCTCGAAGTGTGGCTGCATTTATCTCTGTGTCCTCGTTTATTTCTCTGCTGCTCACGATTTCTGTTAACGCGCAGGCTCCGATTGACTTCTCGGGACATTGGGGCGCACAGACGAGTTCTGGAGCGCGGCGCGAACTCGACATCGAACAAAATGGGCAGAGCCTGGTTGTGAAAACAATCGTCACCAATTCCCAGGAGGCGAATTCCGTGGGCACGAATTCGCAAGGCAAAAATTCGCAGGGAAGCAGGCAAATGGAAGTGAAGTATGTGATTGGAGGCGCGGAGACGAGCTACACAGGGCTCGACGGAGATGAATTCCGGACGTCTGTCCGCTGGGATGGGAGCACGCTGGTTTTCGACACGGTTGAGCATGAGGACGGCCGGGATATTCCCGAAAGAGCGGTCTGGGCTCTGGTCGAGAATCGCAACGCCCTGCAAGTCGCGAGGCAGTCGGGTAAGACGACGAAAACGTCGCAAACGTTGATTAGGTACGTTCGCCAACCTAATTGAATTGAATTGGACGCAGTAATGTGCGTCCGTAAGTGAGCTTGAGTCCCTCACTCAGTGCTTATGGGAGTCACTCGAGGAGTTATCCTGCGGCGGTCTTCGCACCGATACTACCAACAACGCTTCGGGCCCTCCGGGCAAGACCAGATAAGGGACCATGGTTGGCGATATCGATTCATATCCCAGATCTTTCGCGGTGGTATATGGCGCGTAGAACATGAGGTGTGGGGGCACGATGCCCCACTTTTTGGCGTCGTCATCGTAGAAGTAGTTTTCGGTCGACATCATGTAGAGGAAACCCGGCCCCGGCGCTTTGAAGCGGCCATCTTTGTAGCCTTTAATAATGTCGTCTTTGATGTCGGCCTCCGACTTGCCCTGGGCCCGCAGTTCTTCTCTGTGCATGTAGCCAAGCATAAGAGTTCGGCTACCCTCGGCGTCGAAGCAGGCGGGCGCGGCCGAAACCTGCATTGTTTCTTTGAATGATCGCTCGATCAAACAACTAACACCGTTCGTGCCTTCACGAACCTTCTCATAGCCTTTGGGGCCCAAGATATAAACGGAGGCCTTACTCGACACGTCCGCTGGAGCGGCGCTTAAGGCCAGTTCGATCTGGCGCTCGCGTGGCGTGGAAGCGTCGATGAGCATTTCCTTCACGTCTTTTGCTGGTTCCTGAGGCTTGTCTTCGGTGGCAGCGATGGTTGCTAAGCCAGCTATTAAGAGGACGGCGGCAAGAATCGTTCTCATCTTTAACGATTTCGTGCTCAACGACTTCGTGCTCCATCTCATCGAGCGCGTCGTTTTGATCATCATCGGCAGCTTCGTCTTCATTATTCGTGGCTCCTTTCGGTTCGCAAGATTTCCGCTACTTTGGTTCGCAGTTGCTCTTGCGGGCAATCCGTAGTTACGAGATGAAGCTAACTCAGATTGCGGCCGGTTGGTCCGCCTTATCCACGGTGCGAATGAACTTTGCGATGAGTCGGGGGTTTTGAGCGGCGAGCCGTGGATTAGCAATGCCGCCCGTACGCTAGAATGCGGTTCATGGCCGGTGACAACCCCTTGCGTTTACCCACGTACTGGCAGTTTCAGGCGATCGGATGGGCCTCCTTCTATCTGTTGTCTCTGGTTGGATCACTGAATCAGGTTGCGAGCCGACCCATATTGCTGCGCGACCACACGGTGACAGTTGTTTTCATGTTCCTCGGCAGTTGCGCCCTGCATCCCATCTGCCGCGCGCTGCTGCGGCGATCACCCAGCTGGCTTGCATTTGCGTGGAGGGCCGCGCTGTGGTGCGTGATGTGGGGAACGGTGAGCGCGTTTGCGGCCCACCTTACGTTGTCGGGCTATCACAAAATAAACTGGCCCAGCATGATAGGGGCCTCGGTGCAGTTTGGGTTTGTTCTGGTGCTCTGGAGCAACATTTATCTCAGCATCAAGCAATGGCAGCAAGCGGCGCAGGAAAGAGAGCGCCTGCTTCGCGCGGAAACCGAGATCCGGGAAGCGCGGCTCAGCGCCTTGCGCTATCAGTTGAATCCTCACTTTCTGTTTAACTCGCTGAATGCCGTATCCACGCTGGTGCTGGACGGGAACGCTCCGGCGGCGACGCGGATGCTGGCGCAGATCGGCGAGCTTTTGCGCACGAGCTTAGACAATGAAGTGAAGCAGGAGGTGCCGCTTGCTCAGGAGATGGTGTTTACGAGACAGTATCTTGCCATCGAGCAAACGCGGCTGGGAGAGAGGTTGCAAGTCGAATTGACGATTGACTCTGAAACTCTGGATGGGCTGGTGCCGAGCATGTTACTTCAGCCACTGGTAGAGAACGCCGTGCGCCATGGCGTTGTGCCACTGGTGGAGGGTGGAAAGATTGGGATCGAGACCGGGCTTCACGAAGGCCGGCTGCGGATTGTCATCAGAAACACCGGGCGGCGCGGCGGCGAAACGCAAAACGAGCCCGGAAACGGAATTGGACTGAGCAATACGACGGAAAGGCTGAAGACACTCTACGGAACTGATCACAAAGTTTCGCTGGAATGGCCGGAAACCGGCGGTTGTGCAGTGACCGTGGAACTGCCTTTCCGCAAGGCCACGCAGATGCAAGAGGCGATCCCGTGCGCGCGCTAATTGTAGACGACGAGCCACTGGCTCGACGCGGAGTTGTGCTCAGGCTGCGGAAGTTTAAGGATGTTCAGGTCATTGGAGAATGCAGGGACGGTTTATCGGCAGTGGAGAAGATTCTGGAGCTGTCGCCGGACGTTGTGTTTCTTGACGTTCAGATGCCGGGCATGGATGGATTTGACGTTCTGCGCGCGTTGCCGAGGGAAAATATTCCGGCGATTATTTTTCTTACAGCCTATGAGCAGCATGCGTTGCGAGCGTTCGAAGTGCACGCCCTGGACTATCTGCTGAAACCGGTGGACGACGTTCGCTTTGCGGCCGCCGTCGGACGCGCTCGAAAGGTGGCGGATTCGGCGTCGAAGGCGGCGATGGCGGAGCGCGTGTTGCAGATGCTCGACCGAACATCGGAAAAGTATGCTTCCCGTTTTACGGTACAGACCGGATCGCGAATTCAGATCGTGCTCGCGGAGGATGTCGAGTGGATCCGAGCGGCTGGGGATTATGTGGAATTGCACGTCACCGGCCGGTCTCACTTGTTGCGCGAAACGATGACGGCACTGGAGAAGAAGCTCGATCCGGCAAAATTTCTGCGGATACATCGGTCGCGAATCGTGCAAACCGGCAACATTGTGGAGTTGCGATCGCTTGAGAACCGGGAATTCGCGGTTAAGCTTTCCGATGGATCGGAACATCGATCGAGCCGGACTTATGCAGACCGGCTCGATGAGTGGTTGTCGTCGGGAAAGCGTTGAGCAACTCCGGTGATTCCCTTCCTATTCGGTGGAGCGCAGCCAGTTTTGCATTCGCAGGCCTTTGACGCGTGAGAATTCTCGTTCGTTGTCAGTGACCATCACGCAACCGAGGGTTAGGGCCTGAGCTGCAATCAGAAGGTCGTTGGCGCCGATTGGTGTGCCTGCCTGCTCCAGGCGGGTGCGCAGCGATCCGTAGGTCTTGTCTGCCGGAGTTTCGAGGGGGATGACTTCGAGCGCGCCGAGCACTGCGTTTAATTGAGATGTTAGTCGCGGCGAGCCTTTCTTATCGGCTGCGTAACGTAGTTCCGCGGCAACGATGATGCTGGTACAGACCTGCATTTCTCCAACCTTGCGAACGTGACTTGCGGCTTTTCCCTGCGGGTTGCGGACGAGATCGGAGACGATGTTGGTATCGAGAAGGTAGCGCATTACAGCTCGACCGGATCGGGCGGAGTATCAACGATGGGCGCGAAATTCTCTGGCAAGGGCGCGAGCTTCGCCAACACAGCGAGCAGGGATTTGGTGGGAAGGGGCTCAATGACGAGACGATGGCCTTCTTTCCGCATGATGGCCTCCTCACCCGGAAACTCAAACTCACGAGGAATTCGCACGGCCTTGTTGCGCCCATTCGTAAAGACTTTTACGTGGCGTTCAGGGCCTGTTTTGGCGGGTTGCGATGGCATATGTCAAGCATATGCCATCGGGGGATATTTGTCCAGACTTACGGTGCGTAGCGGGTGAAGACGAGGTCGGTTGCTTTGGCCTGTTGGTGGCAGGGGAAGCAGGGTTTCATGAAGGCGGCGTCGGCGGGTTTGCCGTCCTGGAAATGGCCGAAGCCCCAGCCGCCGGTGGCGGCGTACTTTTTTGAGTCCTTGACCATGAACTGAATGTTGGTGGGGGCTCCGGGAACGAAGGATTGCGCCTGGCCGAAGACTTTGTTGTTTTCATCTGATGGGACGTTCTTGTAATGCAGAGCGACGAGGATGGTGCCGTCGGGGTATGGGAGCTTGCCATCTTTGAAGGCGTTGAACGCTACGTCGTTGGCGAGGACTGCGCCCAAGCTGTTGAGCTTGCCAGCTTCGTGGGCGGAGGAGATCCACTTCCACTCGCGGTAGCCGTTGGGCATTTCGGTGACGTAGGGAGCGGATGCGCCGTCGGCGTGTCCGCGCGCGGGGGCGATGGCAACGACGCCGGCGATTCCTACAACTGCAATCAGAAAGAATGTGAAGCGTTTCATGAGGGTCCTCCATTCAATAGTTGTGGTGATGGAAATCGGCATGCAGCTCTGACTAGATCCTCTTGGAGCTGATGCAAGACCACGAATGATGAACAGCCACAGCGGAAGTTGCGCGCAACCACGATACAGGAAAATCTCACTACAAGAAAGCTGCGTGGGTCTGTTGGGCGCGCTACAGTCCGCAAGAGGAAGTTCGCCCGCGTTGACGGAACTTTCACCTCGCATTCATGGAGGCTTCACATTCCGGGGTTAAGTTCGGACCTATTATCGTCGATCAGAGGTTCGTGTTTTGCTCGCCTGACACTGGTCTGCGATGCAAACTCCCCAGGAGGAGAAGTCTCATGGCTCGAAAAATCTCTCGCAACAAGCCTCGGTTCAAAACTCGAAACAAATCTCGCTTCAATCGTTTGCGACCGCTTGCCGGCGTGCTGGCAGCGGGGTTGTGCGTTCCGGGTTTGGCCGCTGGCCAGTCCAAGGAGTACCCGAAATACACGGTTGGCCCGCAAGCGAACGGCTCGTGGGTGGTCAGTTCGGGTCAGGTGATCAACCCGGCTGGCGTGCAGGTTGAACTCGGCGACCGCGTTCGCGCTAAGGCGATCGCGATCAATCCCAATTACAAGACTCACACGGCGGCAGTTCTGACACTGGGCGCGTCGGAGGCGGTGGAGATTTTCGACACCAATACCGGCGCTGTTTTGCAGGACTACGCTCCGTTCGGATCGGACTCGAGCGGCAGCTATAGCGGCATCGCCTACTCGGCGAACGGCGAGTATCTGGTATTCAGCCAGGACAGCAGCAACGTCACGATCGCCAACGTCACTTCAGCGGGATTGCTGGAAGACAACGCGCAGATAAGCGTGCCGCCGAACAGTTCCTTTATTCAGTGCTTCCCGAACAGCCCTCCGGGCGCTTATGCAGTGCCCTGCGGCACGTTCTACAC
>JBAWAI010000469.1:0-6206 GCA_049589215.1 Terriglobales bacterium
TTCAGGCGGATTTTCCGGAGTGGAAAAGCTCTCCGCCGCCCACGAAGTGGGCGCATTCAACTGTGGAAGTCACACTCTGGATTTGTGGCTTCGCAAGTACGCATTGGCGAACCAATCCGCGGCAAACTCGCCCCAAACTTATGTGGTTCACCGGCAAGGCGTCGTTGTAGGTTATTACTCCCTCATATATGGTGAGGTTTCGCTGGAGCAATGTCCACCGAGGATAAGGGAGGCCATGCCCTCGCGCTATCCCGTACCTGTCATAAAGATGGCCCGCCTCGCAGTCGATAAACGAGCACAGGGTCGCGGGCTCGGAATCGCGCTTATGAAGGACATATTCCTGCGGAGCATTGCGGCCGCCGAGATCGCGGGCCTTCGCGCGATTGTAGTCGATGCCCTGGATGAGCAGGCCAAGCGCTTCTATTGCGAAAAGTTTGGCTTTGACGAATCCCCGATCGGCCCTTTGCAATTGTTCCTTCGAATCGATGACGTAAAAGCTGCTCTTGAGGCGAGCGCAAAAGGTTCACCCGGCGCCGGTGACTGAGGACTGACACCTTCAGCAAATGATGGGTGCCCATGCGATGAAGCGGTTCGGAAAAAAGCTTGACTTAGCCGTAAGAACCGGACCAATCTTGATAAGTAGAAAACAAAAGTTGTTGCCCCGGCAAATCTTGCTCTTTGGAAAAAAGAACCGTAGACACCAAACAACGCAGGCCGCTGCTCGAAACTGCTGAATCGGAGGTTTCAAAGGTTCAAAGACCGCCTAACTCCTTATTCCGGAATACTTTACCCGTAAGCCGCTATTTATGAATACTTTGCGGGGAGCGTTTGTGTAACCCATTTGATTTTAATACTTTGAGAACTATAGGAGTGGGGGGCCATCCTCGCGAGACTACCCCTCCACATCTTCAATCGAGATGGCGACCACTTCACAACTGACCCCCGGCAACTGGCAACTGGCTAACAGCGGCACCCGTCTCGCCCGCAACAACCCCCTAGCAGCCGTCGGAATCGCGCTCGTTACCCTCTTCGTCATATGCGCGATCTTCGCTCCCTGGCTTGCACCTCAGGATCCGGCTTTCATTGATCTGCCCAGCCGGCTCCAGCCGCCTTCCGCACATCACCTGTGCGGTACTGACGAACTCGGACGCGACATTCTTTCCCGTCTGATCTGGGGAGCGCGCATTTCGATGTTCGTTGGGTCGAGCGTGGTCGCGTGCTCTTTGCTGCTCGGTCTGATCATCGGCGCTCTGGCCGGCTACTACGGCGGGCGGATCGACCGCTTCGTCAATATCGTGCTGATGAATGCCTTTCTTTCGTTCCCTGGAATTCTGATTGCAATCGCCTTTGTCGCGTTTCGCGGGCCTGGCGTTTTCAACCTTGTGTTGGCGCTTTCGCTCGGAGGCTGGGTCGGTTATGCCCGGCTGGTGCGTGGGCAGGTGCTGGCGGTGCGGGAAAGAGAATTTGTGGAAGCGGCGCGGGCGCTCGGGGCGAGCGATCTGCGCATCGTGCTAAGCCACATTCTGCCGAACATTATTCAGCCGGTCATCGTGCAGGCCGCAATCGGGATGGCGGGCGCGGTGCTTGCCGAGGCGACCATGAGCTTTCTCGGCCTGGGCGTTCCGCCGCCAACCGCGAGCTGGGGCTCCATGTTGAATGACGCGCGCTCGCATCTGTTCGACGCCCCGCATCTGGTAATTTTTCCAGCCGTCACGGTGATGCTGGCTGTCCTAGCGTTTAATTTTATCGGCGACGCTCTCCGCGATTTCCTCGATCCCCGGGCGCGCATCGAAGCTGGGCTTTAATCGGACATTGATCGCTGAAGTTGCTCTACTCAGCGCGACGAGTAAGGAAGCAGGACTCGCACCTGGCAGCCTCCGCTGCCGTTGCGATTCGCGAGTTCAATCGAGCCGCCGTGAGCTTCTACGATCTGGCGAGAGAGCGCAAGGCCGATGCCGCTGCCCGCGGGCTTGGTCGTATAAAAAGGCACAAACGCATTACTCGGATTGAGCAGTCCCGGTCCGTTGTCGTCGATATTGAGCACGACGTTGGGCTCTTCGAGTTTCCAGCTAAGCGTGACTTGCGGATTAGAATGCTCCGCCGAAGCCGTCGAGCTTTCGTGGTGGGAGTTGGGACCGGCAGTGGAAGCGGCGCTGGCGGCGCTGCCTGCGGCACTATCGTGCGCACGACTGCTTTCCAGAGCAGCCTCGACTGCGTTGCGGACGAGGTTGATCAGCATCTGCTCGATCTGGTCGGGATCGACCATGAGCGTGACGTCGGGACCGCGCAGCATCGTAACCGGAAGGCGAGTCTCGAGGAACACGACGCGCTCGACGATCGGCGAGAGCGCGACTCTTTTGATCGCGGGCGGAGGCATCTGCGCCAATGCTCGATACGCTTGCAGAAAGCGGTTGAGTGACGCCGAGCGCGCTTCGATGATTTCAAGGCCGCGCTCAAAATCCTGCCGCTGGTCCACGTCCATACCCGCTTCGCGAAGGCGAGCGCTGAGGCTGCCGGCAATGGATTTGATCGGAGTAAGCGAGTTGTTGAGTTCGTGGCCGAGGACGCGAATTAATCTTTTCCACGCGCTCCGTTCTTCTTCGCGCAGAGCGCGGCTCACGTCGAGCAATACGACCAGCGTGTGCGGCACACCTTTTTCGCGAAACTTGCTTTGCCGCACGAGCCAACGGCCGCTTGAACTGCTCGCGGGTAGCGCGACCAACGCTTCATCGGCAACGTTAAGGCAATCGGCGAGACCGATCTCGTCGGCCGTGCGTCCGAGGATACGAATCGCCGCCTGCTGAACCAGCCGCTCGCCCGCGGGATTCACCAGGCGAAGTACTCGCTCGGGATCGAACGCAAACAATGGCGCGTCGATTTCCTCGACTACGCGGCGCAGCAACGCAGTGGCCTCGATCGCGCCGATGCGCTGATCGGCGAGGAGGTCGGCGAGAGCGTTGACTTCGAGCGACAGCTCGCCCAGAGCGTCTTCAGTGGTCGCTCCGCGCGCTCGAAAAGAGTAATCTTCCTCGCGCAGCGATGCGACAACGTTCGCCAAAGTTTGCAGCGGCCTGACGGTTTGCTCGTGCAACGCCATCGCCAGAATCCACCAGGCGATGAGCACCGCGGCCGAGAGCGCGACCTTTGACTCGGTGGCCCAAGGCTCACGCCAGATCAGGATGCCGCCCACAAGGATTCCGGGCATCGCGACAAACAACGCGTAGAGGCTGATGCGATGCTCGTAGAGGAGGCGAACTCGTTTGCGGGGACCTTTGCGCGTCGATGGCTTGCCGCTCGAGGGCGAGCTAGAGGCCATACTTCTCCATGCGCCGATAGAGCGCACCGCGACTCAGACCAAGCGCTTCAGCAGCCTGGCTTATGTTGCCCTGAAAGCGCTGAAGAGCTTTCCGAATGAGCAACGCCTCCACTCCTTCCAGGCTGAGCTCCTCGAGATTCTGCGCCTGCGGACGCTGCATGTTCAAGCCCAGATCGGCCGGCTGAATTTCGCGGCCTCGGCACATGAGCACCGCGCGCTCGAGCGTGTGTTCGAGTTCGCGGACATTTCCCGGCCAGGAATATTGCGCCATCGCCTGAAGAGCGGAAGGCTCGAAGCCATCGATTTCGCGCCGATAACGGGAAGCGTACCGCCGCAGAAAATGGATGGCAAGGGCAGAAATATCCTCGCGCCGCTCGCGTAAAGGCGGGACATGAACTTCGACCGTATTAAGGCGAAAGAGAAGGTCTTCGCGGAACTGGCCGTTGCCGCACGCCGCATGCAGGTCGGTATTTGTGGCCGAGATTACGCGCACATCGATCTTACGAGCCCGGGACGAACCGACACGCTCGATCTCACCCGACTCAAGTACGCGCAGAAGCTTAGCCTGCTGCCGAACGGGCACGTTGCCGATCTCGTCGAGGAAGATCGTGCCTCCATCGGCCAGTTCGAAGCGGCCGATGCGGTCGGTACGCGCGTCGGTGAATGCACCCTTGACGTGACCGAACAGTTCGCTCTCGAACAGGCTTTCGGCAAGAGCGCCGGTATTCACTGCGACCAGCGGTCGCGAGGCTCGCGCGGAAAGAGCGTGCAGAGTTTGCGCGACCACTTCTTTGCCGCTGCCATGTTCGCCGGTAATCAGCACGTTGGCGTCGGATGGACCGACGCGCGCGATGGCCTCGAGCACCGGCTGCATGGACGCGGCTTTGGCGATGAACTCCGGCCGGCCTTGGGCATGCAGAAGCCGATTTTCGGCGGCGAGACGCTCGGCGTTGAGGAGCGCTCGATGCAGTTCGATCTGCGTGCGGAGAATGGCCAGCAGGCGCTCGTTCTCCCATGGCTTCTGGATGAAATCGCGTGCGCCGCGCCGCATCGCTTCGACCGCCAGCTCAACATTGCCCCAGGCGGTCATGACGATGACAGGCAAGATGCTGTCGAGCGTAACAATTTCGGAGAGAAGATCGAGGCCCTCCTGCCCGGAAGTTGTATCGCGCGTGTAGTTGAGGTCGATCAGAACTGCGTCGTAGGCATCCAGATTCAGCGCCTCGCGCACCTGCGCGGGCGAATTGGCCTTTTCCACGCGATAGCCGTGGGGATCGAGCAGGAGTTGCAGGGCCTCAAGGATGTGCGGCTGATCGTCAGCCGCAAGAATGCGCGGCGTGGAATTCTCGCGAACACGCGAGGACGCGGAGACAAGTACATCGTGCGGTTTGGCCGAGGTGGGCATCGCGATTTCACTGCGTGGGCGCAGTCACCTTTCCGGTGACCGCATCCTGAATCAGCACTCCATTATGTTCCAAAGTCGAGGCCGTGGAGCGATCAAGTTCGACTTTGGCCTTTTGATAAGTCGTCATGGCGGTAACTAGATTGAGTTCGGCGACCGAGAGATCGCGCTGCGCGGTCATGGTCTGGTAGGTTGAGCCAGCGCCCAGATCCTGCTCCTGCTTGGTGATTTCGAAAGTGCGCTGCGCGAGGTCTTTGGCCTTGCGGGCGGAATCGACGCGGGCGCGCGTCTGTTCGACGGCATATTGAGCGTTGCGAATTTCAATGCGAATCTGCTTGCGCAGCTGCTCTTTGCGCAGGCTGGCCTGGCGATATTCCAATTCGGACCGGTACTGGTCGGCCTTCGCCGCGCGATTGCGAAATGGAACGTTCAGATTGAGTCCGACATAATAGTCAGGCGAGGAATCGTTGAAGGTATTTTGCCAGGAGCCGTACAGATCGGTCGGGACAGTCGAAGTGGTGGTGACATCGGAGGGCTTCAATCCTGCGAGGCCGCTGCCGCCGTAGAAGCCGATCAGCGAGAGCGAGGGCAGCAGGGCGTTGCGCGCCGCCTGACGGCTGATTTGACGGTTTGCCAAGTCGACATCGGTTTCGAGCAATTCGGGTCGATTTTTGAGTCCCTCAGCGATCAGGTCAAGTATCGGCTCGCTGGCGGCGGCTACGTCGTTGTCGTTGTTAGTGTCCTGCATGCGGTCGGTCGGAATCACCGGCATTTCCTGGAGCGTCGGATCGTCAAGGCTCTTGGTGAGCGCGTTCTTCATGAGCGATTCCTGAAGCTGAAGGTTGGTGCGCGCAATGGTCAGGTCCTGATCACGCTGCGAGGCCTCGGCTTCAGCCTTCATCACGTCCATTTCAGGGATGGCTTGGAGCTGGAGCTGTTTCTTGTCGTTTTCGAGAGTCTGATTGGCGAAGTCCAGAGACTGTTCGTTGACGCGCGCCTGTTCGTAGGCGTTGACGAGATCCCAATAGATATTTTCGATTTGTGTGACGGTGGCGATGACCTGGTCTTTGAATGCGATGTCGGAGATCTTTTTGTTGTTCTTGGCGATGCGCAAGTAGCGCAGGTTCGGGCCGAAACCGAAGCCTGCCAGCAGTTGCTGCTGGATGGTAAAGCGGAAATAGGAATTCAGGGCCGGGGACAAAAAGATTTCGGGACTGTTGGTAGTCTGGCGGCTGTTGTTGAACTCAGCCGAAATTGAAGTGCCGCTGGAAAAAGCCTGCGAGTAAGTGGCGTTGACTTGCGCCGTATTGAGCTGCAGGGACGGGACGTCGTAGAGCACGTTGCTCGATTGCGGGAGGGTCAGGTGCTCGATGCCCCCGTTGATGTTGAGTTGCGGATCATAAGACGACACAGGGGTTCCAACGCCAAGCGTTGATTGCACCAGTCCCGATGCGCCCGCGCCCGCGCCGCCCGCGCCGCTGGTGGTAC
>JBAWAI010000470.1:0-10750 GCA_049589215.1 Terriglobales bacterium
TATGGAACTTGCGTCGGCCGCGTGAAGGCGGGACCGATGAGCTTTGCGCGATTCTCTACCGACGATACCGCGGGCGTGGTGCGCGGCTACAGCGGCGAAGGGGCGTTCACCAACGACCCGCTGAACACTTTTGGCGGAGCCGGCGTCGTCGAAATCCCGGCGCTGCAAAATCTTCTTCACTACATCTGCGAAAACGGGTTCGAGCATCACGTCGCGGCAAACTTCTCGACAGTTTCGGATGCGGTCCACGAGGCCGGCTCCCGCTATCTCGGGTGGCAAATGCATCGGCACACGAGTTAGGCGACTTATGGCCATTGTTGCGGGAGTAGATTTCGGAACCCTGAGTGTCCGTACTTCGATCGTCGACAGCGATCGCGGGTTGATCGGCTCGGCCAGCGCCGAATATCCACTCCACCGGAAACGCGAAGATCCCGATTACGCCACGCAATCCCATGCCGATCATATGCGCGCGCTCGCCGATGCAACTCGGCGGGCCGTAAAGGAATCGGGTGTCTCGGCCGATCAGGTCGAGGCCATCGCGCTCGATACCACCGGATCAAGCGTCATTCCGGTGGGCGAGGGCTTGCAGCCGCTCAACGACTACTATCTCTGGTGCGATCACCGCGCCAAGAATGAAGCTGCGGAAATCACCAGTCTCGCCCATCAGGAAGGACTGAAGGCGATCGAATGGTGCGGCGGCGTGTATTCCTCGGAGTGGGGTTTTGCCAAGTTGTTGCACTGGCTCCGCCATAATCCCGACAAGCGCTCGCAGTTCGTCACCGCCTTCGAGCACTGCGACATGGTGGCCGCCACGCTCTGCGGAATCACCGACCCGCGCAAAGTGAAGCGCAGCGTTTGTGCCATGGGGCATAAGTGGATGTGGAATGCCGGCCTAGGTGGACTTCCCTCCGAACTTTTTCTGTCAAGAGTTGACCCGCTGCTCGCCGGTGTTCGCGACAAACTTGCCGGCGAATACGTCACTTCAGATCATCTCGCGGGCCACTTATCTACATTCTGGGCTGAGCAATTGGGACTGCGAGCCGGCATCCCGATTCCGGTCGGTGCCTTTGACGCACATTGGGACGCGATCGGCGCCGGGGCCCGGGAAGGTGACGTTGTTAATGTAGTTGGAACTTCGACCTGCATCATCGCCTACGTCAAGCACGCCGAGTTGATCCCCGGAGTTTGTGGCGTGGTGCAGGGCAGTGTTCATCCCAAATACACCGGCGTAGAGGCGGGACTTTCGGCGACGGGCGACATTTTCAGTGCCATTGCCCATCGCGCAAACACGACAGTCTCTGAGCTAAGTAAAGGTCTTGATTACTATCGCGCGGGTCAGACCGGCTTGCTCCGGATGACCTGGGATAATGGCGACCGCACGGTTCTCGTGAATCCGAATCTCGGCGGGATTACTTTCGGCTGGAATCTCCAGCACACCGCGCAGGACGAGCTCTTCGCCGCGATTGAGGGAACCGCATTTCATACTCGCGTCATTCTCGATCGAATGGCGGAACACGGCGCTGCAACCGCCCGCGTGATTAATGGCGGAGGCGTTCCGCAGAATAACAAGGTTCTGAATCAGGTGTACGCCAATGTCTTGGGAAAACCCGTGCTGGTGCCGAGCAGCAATGTAACGGGGATCGGCTCGGCCGCATTCGCGTTCCTGGCAGCTGGCATTTTTCGCACGATTGAAGATGCTCAAGAACATATTTGTCCTTCTCACGCCGTATTTACGCCCGATCCAGGTCAGCGTCACGTTTATGACGAACTGTTTTCACTGTACCGGCGACTTTATTTCGCTTTCGGCAACGCGGGTAACTCGGCTGAATTTACCGATGTGTTGCCGAAGCTGATCGAGATCGCGCGTGTCGGTGTCGCGCATTGAGAGTATGAACTCAGGCAATCAGGTATCGGAGTTACGATCCATGGGAAGATGCTTTCTGGCTATCTCGCTTCTTATACTTTGTTCGGACCTCTCTATCGCTCAAACGAAGGCTACCTTTGCTCCCGATAAGATGGATACCATCCTCTACGGCGTCGCCTACTACGAAGAATATATGCCATATGAGCGCCTTGAGCAGGATGTACAGCTTATGCAGAAGGCTGGCATAACCGTAGTCCGAATGGGCGAATCGAGCTGGGGCTTATGGGAGCCCCAGGACGGGCACTTTGACTTCGCCTGGATGGACCGGGTGATTGATCGGATGCAGAAAGCAGGTATCAAAGTCATCCTCGGTACTCCCACTTATTCCGTCCCCGCGTGGATGTATAAGGAGCATCCGGAAATCTTTATCAAGCGGTTTGACGGGAAAACAATCACCTTCGGTTATCGCCAGAACGCTGATTTGATGAATCCCACTTATCGTTCTTATTGCGAGCGGATAATTCGCAAACTGCTCGAGCATTACAAGAACAACCCTGCTGTAATCGGCTGGCAAATCGATAACGAAACCTCCGCTGGCGACGCCGCAAATCTCGATGTACAAGCCGGATTTGTCGAATACCTGAAAAAGAAATTCCAAACGGTGGACGAGCTCAATAAAGACTGGCTGCTCAACTACTGGGGCCAACGCCTGAACGACTGGACCGAAATCCCTCCTCAGGAGGGCATCATCAATCCGGGCTGGAAGCTTGAGTGGCAGCGGTACCAGCGATGGATTACGACAGACTTTCTTGCCTGGCAGGCAAGCATCGCGAACGAGTATAAGCGCCCCGATCAGTTCATTACTCACGACCTCGCCGGCCCTCCTCGACCTCAGGTCAACGAGCGCGATATCGCGCGCTCCATGGACATCATGGCAGCGAACCCTTATCACGGCACGCAAGATCAGTTCGATGGTATTGGTTCGAGCATGGTGGGTGACTACACTCGCTCGCTGAAGAATACGAACTATCTCGTAACGGAAACCAATGCGCAAACAATAGGCTGGGACTCGAAAGAGCAGTTTCCTCCTTACGACGGACAGCTTCGGCTTGATGTCTACACACACTTGTCTTCGGGTGCCAATATGGTCGAATACTGGCACTGGCATTCCATTCACAACGGGCAGGAGACTTACTGGAAGGGCGTTCTCTCGCATGACTTGGAGCCGAACCGCGCCTATGCTGAAGTGAGCCGTACGGCGCATGAACTACAACGCATTGGTCCGCATCTTGTTGATTTGCTTCCGACTAATAAGGTTGCCATCCTCTACAGCGCTGATTCTTGGGATGGAATTGAGTTTATGAAGTTCAGCGATAAGGTAAACTATCAAACCCTGCTCAGCCAGATGTACTCTGCGCTCTATCGAAACAACGTCGGCGTGGAGTTTGTGTTTCCAGATACTGTGGACTTGTCCCGCTATAAAGTCGTAATTGCGCCCCTCCTTTATGTGGCCAGCGATGAGCTATTGACTCGCCTTGCCGAATACGTTCGAGGCGGTGGTCATCTGGTGACGACCTTCAAGAGCGGTTTCACCAACGAGTTCGACACGGTGCGATGGACGATGGCTCCCGGTCCTCTGCGAAAAGCGGCGGGCTTCCGCTACCAGGAGTTCTCGAGCCTTACGAAACCACTCGCGCTTAAGAGCGATCCATTTGGTGCTGCCAGCGATAACCTGGTCTCCGAGTGGGCGGAAATGCTCGTTCTCGAGGGCGCTCAGCCTTTGGCATATTATGACCATCCATTCTTCGGTAAGTATCCGGCGATAACCCGAAATCGTTTTGGCAGCGGCACCTTGACGTATGAGGGAACAGTCCTATCAGACGTGCTTCAATCAAAGGTTTTGCTCGACGTCATTAAACTCGCAGGCCTGAAGGGACCAGATCAAGACCTCCCGGCGGCAGTACACGTGAAGCACGGGACTAACTCACAGGGCAAAGCCATCGACTATTACATGAACTACTCAAGCGATCAACAAACATTTAAATATGCCTACAACGCTGGCCGAGAGCTGCTGAAGGGCGAGGCGGTATCATCATCGCAGCCTCTCACCTTAGGGCCGTGGGATTTGGTCATAATCGAAGAACAGTAATCGACAAGACTCTTGGAGCAGCGCGGAATGAAAGTTATAAACATAGCAATCATCTTTGTAGTTACCCTCCAGATGGCAGTCGCGCAGATCGTACATCAATCGTCTGCGGAGGTGGAACGGCGTGTGGAGTCTTTACTAAGTCAAATGTCCCTCGATGAGAAGATTTCTTACATTGGAGGCGTCGATCCGTTCTTCATTCGTTCGATCCCGCGTCTTGGTATTCGCGAGCTGAAAATGTCAGATGGTCCACTCGGAGTTCACGATTACGGCCCGACCACCGCGTATGCGGCACCGATTGCGCTCGCGGCTTCATGGGACACCAGACTCGCTCAGACCGTTGGCGAGATGATGGGCGACGATGCTCGCGCTCGCGGCGTGCACTTCGTCCTGGCTCCGGGCATGAACATTTACCGCGCGCCCATGTGCGGAAGGAATTTCGAGTACCTCGGCGAAGATCCATTCCTGGCATCGAGAATCGCTGTATCGCTGATAGACGGTATACAAAGCCGCCGCGTGATCGCAACGGCAAAACACTTTGCCGGTAACAATCAGGAATATAACCGCTATGACATAAGTTCAGACATCGACGAACGAACGTTGCGTGAGATCTATCTCCCAGCATTTGAAGCATCGGTAAAGGAAGCTCATGTTGGAGCTGTGATGGATTCGTATAACCTGGTCAATGGCGTCCACATGACGCAGAACGATTATTTGAACAACCAGGTCCTGAAGAAAGAATGGGGCTTCGATGGAATTCTAATGTCTGATTGGGGATCTACCCACGATGGAGTAGGCGCAGCGAACGGAGGACTCGATCTGGAAATGCCGAGTGGGGTATTTATGAACTCCACGACCCTGCTCCCGGCCATCAAAGATGGTAGAGTCACGGTCGCAACCATTGACGACAAAGTCAGAAGAATTCTTCGAACAGCGATTGAATTCGGATTCTTCGATCAGCATCAAACTGATCCTTCCATCCCAGCATATAGTCAACCCGGCCGACAAGTGGCGCTGCAAGAAGCTCGTGAAGGGATGGTGTTGTTGAAGAACGAAGGCAGGCTACTGCCTCTCAATAAGTCAAAGGTGACGACTGTGGCCTTGTTTGGTCCCAACGCATATCCGGCTGTACCTGGCGGCGGTGGCAGTTCGGAGACCAAACCGTTTGCCGCTATCAGCTTCCTCGAGGGCATCAGCAATTATCTGGGAGACAATGCAAGGGTTCTGTATCTAATTGACAATCCGCCTCTTGAAGATATCTTCAAGAACTCAGACTTCATAACCTCGCCAGGGGGCCAGCCTGGGTTGCGCGGCGAATACTTTAACAACCAGGATCTCGACGGTACTCCTGCTTTGGTTCGGACAGACGGTCATGTCGCCTTTAAGTGGGGAGACGGCAGCTATATCGACGGTGGTCCCACAGATCACTTTTCCGCACGCTGGACAGGCTATTTCGTTCCCAACACGTCTGGTGAATACAAGTTCTACGTCTCTACCGACGATGGCGCTCGACTTTATCTCGATGACAAGAATGTCATTGACGATTGGCACCGCCATGCTGAGACGCTGGATACGTATGTTCAGCAGCTTGAGGCCGGCCATGCCTACCATGTGCGGCTCGAATACTTCGAAGCTGTCGGCGCAGCCACCGCTGGTTTTGGAGTTGTCTCGGCTAGACAGGCAGTCGGCAAAGATGCCAAAGAGATGGCGGCTAAGGCCGACGTCGCGATCGTCTGTGTTGGGTTCAGCCCTTCGTCGGAAGGCGAGGGGAGCGATCGTACATTTACGCTGCCGGCAGGGCAAGACGACCTGGTTCGTGAAATAAGCAAGGTTAACAAGAATACGGTTGTCGTTATTACATCGGGAGGTGCCGTCGACATGACGCAATGGATCGACAGGGTCCCGGCATTGATTGAAACCTGGTATCCAGGGCAGGACGGCGGCACTGCGTTAGCACAGATTCTCTTCGGTGACTACAGTCCTTCGGGAAAGTTGCCGGCATCATTCGAGCGCAAGTGGGAAGACAACGCAACATTCGATAGCTATTATCCAAAGAACGGCGCCAAGGGAGTGGAATACTCGGAAGGAATCTTTGTCGGCTACCGTCATTTTGATCGCTCACCAGTGAAACCCCTCTTTCCTTTCGGCTTTGGCCTCTCCTATACAAAGTTTGTATACAGCAATCTCAAGGTATCGCCGCAACACGGCAATCTTACGCAACCTATCCACGTTTCTTTTGATCTGCAAAATGTTGGTGACAGAGACGGAGCAGAAGTTGCCGAGATCTACGTTTCCGACAACCATTCCAGCGTGCCACGTCCCGTCAAGGAGTTGAAAGGCTTTTCGCGAGCTGACTTACGACCCGGAGAAACTAAACGTATCGACCTTATTCTGGACCGCCGCTCGTTCTCGTTCTATGACACTAAGAGCAAGGCGTGGAAGGCGGAGTCAGGTGACTTTAATATCCTGATTGGGAGCTCTTCCGAAGAGATTGAACTAAGGGCGACTTATTCTCTCATTCCATGACGCCGATGAAGATGACCGCGCTATACAAATTGAAACATATTAAGACCCCAACCATACTATTTGTATCATTGGCAGGGCTGCTTGCTTCGGCGTGGGCTAATCCTTCTCTTCCGAATCTCATTAGCGACCATGCTGTCTTTCAGCGAGGGCGCACAATTCATGTGTGGGGGACTGCCGACGCCGGCGAGAAAATAGTTGTCAGTCTTTCCCAAAGCAAAGTTCAGACTCAAGCTGACTCCCGCGGCAGTTGGAGCGTTGACCTACCGTCGATGCGAGCAGGCGGCCCCTTTCGATTAAAGGTGGCAGGCGACACCACAATTGTGGTCGAAGACGTTTTGATCGGAGAGGTCTGGATTGCATCCGGACAGTCGAACATGACGTTTGCACTCGCCGATTCGGCAGCGGCAACGGAGGACTTGCCGAGAGCCGATTACGACGAGATACGCTTGTTCACGGTTCCCAAACGGCTTACTGTGTCGCCACAGTCCGATACGTTGTCTGCGTCGTGGTCTGCGTGCACGCCCGATTCCGTCAAGGAATTCTCCGCGGTTGCCTATTACTTTGCGCGCAAGCTTCATCACGATCTGCACGTACCAATCGGGATTATAGAAAGCGCGTGGCCCGGAACGGCGATCGAAGAATGGACGGCGCCCGAGGCGGTTCAAATCGATCCTGAGATCAAGCCGCTACTCGATGAATGGAATACCCACGAAGGCAATGGGTCCGCGGCGGGTCGTCAGCCGTTCGACTTGCAATTTGACGATTTTGAGCTTCTGCCTTTACCTGGGGGTTCTCGCGGACCGGTTGTTCTCTCGAATTTCGATGATGGAACCGCGATAAACTCTCTCGGAGGCTATTGGTCCTACGACGCGAAGGCAGCTCGTGACACAGCTTTTGACTTAGTTTCTCCCGGATATCTCGACAAAGGATTCGCGGCCCATGTCAGTGGCCGAATCGACGCATCGGATGACTCTCGCCTACTGATGCGGTTTCATCAGGACTTGTCGCCGGCGGATCTGAGCGCTTACGGCGGAATGCGTTTTTGGGTCCGCGGAGACGGCAGTCTTCGGTTCCGCTCGTTGCAGCCGACCATCGCCGATTGGGATGACTACAGCATTCCTCTGGTTCACGCGACTCCCAACTGGACGCCGGTCACGATATGGTTCCGCGATCTTCGTCAGGAGGGGTGGGGCGTGACGCACGACTTCACTCCTCAGTCACTGACCGGCATCGCTATTGAATGCCTTCCTCACCCCGGCTATCCGCTTCGACCAGCGACGAGTCTCTACGGCGGGATGATCTCACCGCTCCTCGAGTATTCATTTCGCGGGGTAATTTGGTACCAAGGTGAAGGCAACGCACTAAGGGCGCACGAATATCGCAGTCTCTTGCCCGCGTTGATTCAGAGCTGGAGAGCCGTATCTCATCAGCCGGACATGCCATTCCTGATCGTACAATTGCCGAACCATGGCGCCATTCCCGAACAGCCCACGGATTCAGCGTGGGCAGAGTTGCGCGACGCGCAATTCCTGACCGCGAAGAAACTGAAAGATGTAGGACTAGCCGTCATCATTGATGTCGGTGACCCAAAGGACCTTCACCCTCACCGGAAAGTCGAAATCGGCGAACGGCTCGCGCTCTGGGCTTTAGGGACGACCTATCACGAGCCGCTTACTTATTCTGGTCCGTTGTACGCATCGATGTCCGTCGCGACGAATACCGTTCGAGTTCGGTTTTCTAATATCGGAAGCGGCTTAGTCGCCAAAGGCGGAGATTTGCGGGGCTTCGCCATAGCCGGGAAAGATCGCAAGTTCTATTGGGCTTCCGCATCTATCTATGGCGATTCCGTCGTCATCTCCAGCCCCGAGGTTCAAGATCCTATTGCCGTCCGCTATGCTTGGGGCGATAGCCCTGATTGCAATCTGTTTAACGCCGAAGGACTGCCGGCGTCTCCCTTCCGCACGGATGACTGGCCGGGTATAACTAAGTGAGTAGAAAATAGAGCGACTTTTGCGAGCGCAATTGGTAGGAGTATCTATATCTCAGGTTACGCGCAGATAAGTCGAATACGGCTCGTCGCCGATTTCAACGAAGGGCACCATCGTGACAGGATCTCCGGCGGTCCTCACCTGCCATCTTCGGCGATCCATCCTTCTCGCGGCCAATAAGTCTCCGCGAGTTAAAAATGGCTGACCCTCCGTACTGGCGAATAGGACTAGCGGGCCAAACACGAGCGCAACAACCTCGGGATGCCGCGGATCAATCGCTTCTAACCTCATCGTCATCGGTAACTCCAGTTCCACGCGATCTCCGGTTTTCCATTGCCTTTCGATCGACGCGAAGCTTCCCGGCCTGACCTGTGTCGGCACACGGCGGCCGTTCACCGCAATCGTGGCGCCGCTTGCCCAGGCGGGAATCCGGAAGCTCACGGCAAAATCCCTGGGTCGCGAGATCTCCACATCGAACTGTGCGACGCTTTCGAATGGATATTGCGTTTGTTGTGTCAACACTACTTCGGCGCCGTCCTGATTCCACCGTAACGTAGACGGAATATACAAATTCACCCAAACTCCGCGCGGATCGCGGAAGTAGGTGTTGATGCGATAATCCGCGGCCACTTGTGGCAAAGTGCCAGAGCAGCATGCCCAATGCTGTTCGACCCGATAAAACTTGTGTCCCTTGAAATTGTAGTCTGAATAATAAAAGGTTCGTCCGTCGGCCATAAGTGGCTGTGCGCCGAGCACACAGTTATACATCACGCGCTCCATGCTATCTCCGTATCGAGCGTCGCGGGTAACTCGTAGCAAGTAGCGCGTCAACTTGAAATGAGCATAGGTGCCACAAGGGGTTTCAAAGCTGGCATGGCTTGTGGTGAGACTATCGTAAAGGTCCGAGCTGCCGGGCGAACGCAGCAACTCGTCCGGGCCCCAGCCCCCTGTCGCAAAACTTTGTTGCGACAACATATCGAAGCCATTTCTGGCAGCGCGCAGGTGTTTCTCGCTGCCGAGCGTTAGATAGGCTTGCATTGCCGAGCTTAGAGAATTTACGTAGCTGTAGGCATGCCTTCCACCGAGAACATTGTCGCCCTCCGCCAGTGGATCGTAATATTGGTCGTCAAGATATTGCCGCCCGAGTTCACGATATCGCTCTCCTGCCCCGCGTTGATAGGCGAGAAAAAGATTTTCTGAAATCGTATAGGATTCATCCCAGGTCCAGACTTTGTCGTTCTTTGACCGCCAATCTATTCCGTGCTCAACAGAGTGTTTTGGAAAGTGCGGCAAAGCAGCGTCAGTCGTGGCTTGCAGGATCCGGAGGGCATCGTGATCCCCGGCGTATCGGTGGGAATCGATAAGCCCGCAGACGATCTTGTCATAGCAATAAGTAGGGAATCGGTTCTTATCGTAGTAGTTGCCGGAAATCGTCTCGGCATACAGACGGTTCAATCGCGTCACTTTGTCTCGCGTTGCCTGATCTTTCCGAATCGCATACATCCGGGCGAGTGCGGAAACCCATTGGCCAAAAGTGCATGTGGGAGCAAAGCCGGCATTGTTGTTTTCGCCCCATTTGTAATCCGCGATATAGCTGTACCAGCCGCCGAGATCGTCGCCGGGCGCGGGTTGGCCACTCATTTGTCGAAAGGGTTTCAGCAGACTGTCCTCGCTTAGGCCCATCAAGACCGAATGAGTTTGCTCAAGCTGCTTCTCGTGGAGATCACTTGCGAGCACGACGTCGCCATAATCAAATTGCTCCAGCGGCAGAACATCGCGATCCGAACGACCGTTGCCCAGAATCCACTCACGGGGGGATCACAGTCCCCGCTGTCGCGATTGAAATTGACTGCATGAACTGCCTGCGCGAGACTTTGGGCCGGAGGATCATAACCATCACTTAAGCCTCGGAGGAGGGCGCCGTTCTCGGTTCTCTCTGTATTTCAGCACAGATGGCGGAGGGAGAGGGATTCGAACCCCCGGTACGGTTTCCCGTACATCGGTTTTCAAGACCGACTGTTTCAACCACTCACACATCCCTCCGCTGATTAAAATCAACGGCTTGCGATGACGTTACCGAAGATTTGGTGTCCTTTGGTGTCTATTTTGTTACGATTGCAACGGGAAACAGACACCAACCATGCGACACTCACGCGGCACGATCATCGAACGCAGCGGCGTCTTCTACGTCAGATATTACACCGACGACAGCGAGAACGGCAGCAG
>JBAWAI010000471.1:0-2698 GCA_049589215.1 Terriglobales bacterium
CATGGAACTGATGCGGATGTAGCGTTTCAAGTCGGGGAGCGCACTCAGAAAGATGTATCCAGCATAGAAGAGCCCAACAGTTCCGACGACATTGCGTAACAGGCGAAGAGCGTTCACAAATCCTCCTATAACAACTTGGCGACCTTGAGATGCCGGGGACGCCGGCGAGGCAGCCTTGGGGCACATTTGTTTCTACGCTTGTTTATACGCTGTTTGTAGGGGGTCTTACGGTTGATCGGGGAATATGGCCTTGCCTTTAAAATTTCGCGCCCGGATAATTTCGCGCCCGGGATCGTTTGCTTCTTCTTCTTTTTATTTAGCGCGAGCACACACCGGCGAGCGCAAAGAAACAGGCCCGATCCGGAGAGTAGATCGAGCCTGTTCCTTCCCCCAACTTCAAATTGTGCTTCTAGTGCATGTGTTGATGGCTGGCTCCGCCCGCAACTTTTGAGCTGAAGAAGAGGAAGAAGTTCGAAGGCGCCTGGACTGCCTGTCCGGCGGCGATGGCGGTCTTGATTGCCTGGAATGAAGTGATACCGGAGGTGCCATCCTGCGCGGGCCAGACGCTGGCATCGAGCACAAGCACGGGAATGACCTGCCACCAGATCGCGGGGAGAGTCACATCCTGATTGATGAGAACGTGGCTGTGATTCGGGGTTGGCACAAAGATGTTGGCGGCCGGCGGTCCGGAGATGATGCCAAGTTCGGAGAGCACGGGCGCGAGGTCGAGGCGAGAGGCGTGCATGGTGCAGGTTCCGGGAGCGGAACCGGGCTCCGGACATTGCGTGTAGACCTTGGGCGTGGCTTTGAAGGCTTCGGGGAGAGCGCCGAAGAGGCTGATCAGGGTTTGGCCGAGCGTCGGACCGCAAATTGTGCCGGCCACTACGTTGGTGCAGGAGATGGCGTCGTTTGGATTCTGGTCGTTGTCGGTAGAGAACATCGGGACGAGGACGTAGATCGGCTCGGTGGTGAATTTCGGGTCGCCGGACTTGCCGGGAGGGTTAATGGACGGTTGCGTGCCGACCTGGCAGATCGGAGTCTGCATCTCTCCGGGATCGGTGGCGGCGGGGATGCCGTTGAAATTCAGGTCGTCTTTGGGCTGGTCAATGCAATCGAAGTTCTGGGTATAAATGAAGCGCAAAAGCTCTCCATCGCCGTAGCCGAGCGTGGAGTTGGCCTGCGCAAATGCTGACATCGAAATCAGGGTCAGCGCGAATAACAAAAACGTGCTGCGAGCTGCAATCTTCATGTCGTCCTCCGAGACCGGTCTGGTGGTGCGGAATCTGGGTTTTTTACCGAATCTGGTCGGAGTACGGTCCAGTTGCGAAATTGGATTGGTGGTTTTTAAAATATTCCCTGCCTCGGCGTTCGTCCGGATCTGATCCGGGTCTGTTGCTGATCCGTTGCTGATTCTCTTCTGGCCCTCTTTTGATTCTTGGCCCTTCTTTTTTGCGGTGGTCTGTTGCACGCCCGACGGATCGCACAAGAAATGTGCAAACACATGACAAAGCCATGACAATCCTCACCCGGCGGCCTTTTAGCATTCGAGTTGCCAGCAGTTCCGGGACTCCAGGAGTGCTCGATCGGGTAAGTGTTCTCGCGCTGCTGGGCAAATTTCTTTTGGTTCAATTTAGGAGGACTCTGTATGCAGCGTCGAACGATTGCTCTTACTCTTTGCCTTGGGCTGGCAATTCTGTGTTTATCCAGTGCGGCTCTGGCGCAGTATCAACTTACGAATCTCACCTCCAACGTGAAAGGTGACGCTCGGCACACTGATCCACTGCTGGTGAACGGCTGGGGACTGGCGTATGGACCGGGCGGAGCGTTCTGGATCAGCGACGCGGGGTCGGGTTGGTCGACACTCTATAACGGCCAAGGTATTCCGCAAAGCCTTCAGGTGCTGATTCCATCGGCCGGAACGGGATGGGGTTCGCCGACCGGGATCGTCTTTAACGGGTCACAGGAATTCCAGGTGCAGGGTTGGCCGTCGATTTTTCTGTTCGCGACGTTGGACGGAACGATCAGCGGATGGTCGCCCGATGTCGACTTGACGGAGACGGTGATCGCGGTGAATAACTCGGCGTCTAACGCGTCATACACCGGGCTTGCGATCACGAACAAGCCTTCGGGGAACTTCATTTATGCGGCGGACATCAACAACAATTTGGTGGATATATACGACGCGAATTTTAATCTGGTGGGTTCGTTTACCGATCCCAACGTTCCGCCGGACACTTCGGTATTCGGAATTCAGGACATTGACGGCTTGCTGTATGTTTCGTTCGCGCCGACCGACGAGAGTCCGACCGGATCGGTGGACATTTTCCGGGAGGATGGAACATTTGTGAAGACGCTCATTACCGGAAAGCCGCTGGCACAACCGTGGGGATTTGCTGTGGCGCCAAAGAACTTTGGACCGCTCAGCAATTCACTGCTGGTTTCGAACAATACCAATGGAGGGACGATCAATGGCTTCAACATCGAAACCGGGCAACTGGTGGGGACGTTGAAGGACACGAATGGCAAAGAGATCCACATCGACCAACTCTGGGGGATCGAGTTCGGCGGGGGAACGCCGGCGAACGGGGCGAAGAGCCACCTCTTCTTTACGGCGGGTCCGAAGAATAATCTGGATGGGACTTTTGGGAGGATTGTGTTTGAAAAGTAGTCGATAGCAGGAGGCCGCTCGAAAGGCCGC